>JAFNSO010000003.1 GCA_017384945.1 Ruminococcus sp.
GAAGGATTCTCTTCACTTGACACTTGTTATTATACTCAGCTTTTCGTAAAAGTCAACAATTTTATTGTAGTTTGTTTGTGCACAATCACTAAGAAGAAGCGAAAATATACAGCTAAACGACACTATTTATGTGCAAAATAAACAACACGTCACCTGGATCGAAAACTTGGTTGACAATTATTTCCGCTTTATTTAGGCAAATTGTACTTTTTTATTCTGAATAGTTGTTTTCATTTTATAAATATAACGAAATTCAAATATTGCCTGTCCGTCCGTTTTGGTGTATAATTAGGTTATTACTGAAGAAAGCCGTGATTTTTATGTTAAACTCATTTTATAAAGGATTCAAAAGCGGAACCGATATCCGCGGCGTAGCCGTTGAGGGCGTAGAAGGTCAGTACGTCAACCTGACCGATGATGTAGTAAGGGCTATGGCTCAGGGTTTTGTGCTCTGGCTGGCGGATAAGGTCGGCAAAAACGCCGACGAGCTTACGGTTTCCGTCGGACGCGACAGCCGAGTCAGCGGACCGCGAATCTCCGCTCTCGTATGTGAGGAGCTCAGCGCCGCGGGCGCAAAGGTGCTCGACTGCTCGCTCGCTTCAACACCGTCGATGTTTATGACGACGGTAGACCTCGGCTGTGACGGCGCTGTTCAGATAACCGCCAGTCATCATCCGTTCAACCGCAACGGACTGAAATTTTTTACACGCGAGGGTGGACTCGAGGGCAGCGATATAGAGGTGATTCTCGAACACGCTCAGAACGGCGAGCGCGCTCCCGAAAAGAGCGGCGGAAGCGTTGAGAAAACCGATTATATGTCGCGCTACTGCGACCACCTCGCCGATATCATCAAAAAGGGCGTGAACGCCGGGAACTACGACAAGCCGCTCGAGGGCTTCAGAATCGTCGTGGACGCAGGCAACGGCGTTGGCGGATTTTACGCGGGCGTGCTCGAAAGCCTCGGCGCGGACACAACGGGCAGCCGTTTCCTTGATCCCGACGGTATGTTCCCGAACCACGTTCCGAATCCCGAGAACAAGGAGGCTATGGCTTCCATCCGCGAGGCGGTGCTTGAGTCGGGCGCGGATATGGGCGTGATTTTTGATACCGACGTTGACCGCGGCGGCGCTGTTGACAGCCGCGGAAACGAGATAAACCGCAACAGACTTGTTGCTCTCGCGGCGGCTATCGCTCTCGAGGGGAATGAGGGAGGAACTATTGTGACCGACTCGATAACCTCGAGCGGACTTAAGGAGTTCATAGAAAAAGACCTCGGCGGAAAGCACTACCGCTACCGCAGAGGCTACAAGAATGTTATTGATAAGGGGCTCGAACTCAACGCGCAGGGCATCAACTGTCCGCTTGCGATCGAGACCTCGGGACACGCGGCGATGCGCGAGAACTATTTCCTCGACGACGGCGCGTACCTCTGCACGAAAATTATCATCAAAATGGCTCAGCTCAGTAAGGCTGGAAAGAGCATAGACACTGTCACCGCGACACTCAAGGAACCCGTCGAGGAAACGGAGATCCGCTTTGAGATACTCGAGGACGATTTCCGCGCATGCGGCGAGAGAATAATCGCGGAGCTTACCGAATACGCCGAAAACGCCGAGGGCTGGATTCTCGCCGACGACAACCGCGAGGGCGTCCGCGTATCCTTCGGAAAGGGTGACGGCGACGGATGGTTCCTGCTCAGACTTTCCGTACACGATCCGATTATGCCGCTCAACATCGAGAGCGACACCGAGGGCGGAGTTGAGATCATTAAAGAAAAGCTTATGACCTTCCTCAGAAGCACAAACGGTCTGAAATTGTAAAAAACTCCCTTTTTATCGGGAATTCGGGGCAAATGCAACCCGTGGTTGCGGAATTGAAAACCGAAATGTATAGACCGTGTCAACGGTTGCGTGCTACAATACAGGCACAATCAAGGAGGGAAAAATTATGAATATCGAAACTGCTAACAGATTATTACAGTACAGAAAGGCTCACGGGCTTTCACAGGAAGAGCTCGCGGAAAAAATCGGCGTAAGCCGTCAGGCGGTTTCCAAGTGGGAACGCGCGGAGGCTTCTCCCGATACTGATAACCTTATTATATTATCGGAAATCTACGGCGTTACTCTCGACGACCTGCTACGCGGAGATTCCTCCGCCGCGGAAAAAACCGCTGAGGAGGAAGCTCCCGACGATAATACCACCTATGTTAAAGAGGAGCGCGTCAGCTTCAAAAACGGCGTCAAGACTGAAAGCGGCGGCGACAAGGTCGATATCGGCTGGCACGGAATACACGTCGACGCAAAGGACGGCTCGAGCGTACATATCGACCGCCGCGGGATCCACGTTCACGACGGCGAAAAGGTAAGAGCCTATACCGACGAAAACGGCGACGTTTACGTTGACGAGGAACTCACCCGCAAAAAGCATAAGCGCCGTGTCGCGAATATGGTGCCTGTGTGGGCGTTCGCGCTGATCGCGTTTTTAGCGTGGGGATTCTCTGGCGGTGCGTGCGGATGGGCGCTCTCGTGGATATGCTTCCTCGCGATCCCGCTTTATCATTCACTCGTGGACGCTATTTATAAGCGCAACCCCTCTCACTTCGCCTACCCCGTGCTCTGTCTTGTGTTCCAGATGATTACGGGCTTCCTGTTCGGAGGTTGGGCGTGGGGCTGGGCAGCGTATCTTACGATCCCGATTTACTACGCTTTCTGCTCAATTTTCACAAAGAGCGGTTCGAAATGTGATTGCGACAGTGAGTAATAGTTTTCTATAATTCAATATCTAAAAACAAGGCAGCTCATTCGTGAACTGCCTTGTTTCTGTTAAGTGTTATTTTTTGCTGCTGTTTTTGGGAATAACGATTTTCTGAGCCTTTTTCAGCACTTCGATTTTTGCCCTGTCGACGGTGAATATCTCGCCGTCAATGCCGATTTCAAACGGTTCCGTGCCGATATACTCGACCGTGCTTACCTTTTCGTGACGGACGAAACTCATCTTCGGGTTGTCTATGTGTTTGCCCTTGACAAAGCTCGGAAGCAGCGAAACGAATTTTAATACGCCGATAGTCGGTATGTACATAAAATCTATCATTCCGTCGCTGTTGTCGGCGAGAGGAGCGCATTTGATTCCGCCGCCGTAGTACTTACCTTTGGCACATACGGACAGCAGACACGGCTTGTCGCGCCTGACTTCCCTGCCGTCGGTCAGCGTTCGGAAATAATGCTTGCGCTTGGTGAGCAGACAGTAGAAAATCGACAGCTTATACGCGAAGCCTGAGCTGATAAGCTTTATGTGCTTGAATTTATCGACATTTTTCGCGACGGCACAGTCGTAACCGACCGTGACGGAATTGCCGCTGATTTTGTCGTTGCATTTCAGCAAGTCGACCTCGACGATTTCGCCGTTCATCATATCCTCAAGATTCAGGAATCTGTCGCTGTCGTCACAGAAGCTGCGTACAAAGTCGTTGCCGCTTCCCACGGGAATCGGTGCGACAGCACAGTTCTCATAGCGGTAAACACCGTTGAGCACCTCGTTTATCGTGCCGTCTCCGCCGCACGCGTACACCGTGACGAAATCGTCCGCGTTTCTGACAAATTCTTCGGCGATTTCGGCGGCGTGTCCCTTATACTCGGTGAAGCGTATTTCTACGCCCCCGAGCTTTTCAAGCTGACGCGACAGTATTTCATAACGCTTGGTTTTACCCGCGTTTTTGTTGAGGATAAATAAATGAAGCAAAATGCACTCCTTACCTTATCTTACACCTCTGCGCTTTCCGAAAAACAACATCTTCGCGATTCCGACCACCGCATAGGAAATAAATGTGAAAATACAAAAATTGAGCATAGAGATGTCCTCCTTCGTTAATGTCTTTAATTACATTATAGAAGAAGAACTGTCCCATAAAACGGACTCTGATTTACGGAGCCTCTTACTGAGTTTTGTAATAAACTATGTTGTTGATTTTGAGCTTGTTGCCCTTTTGCAGGTATTCAAGGTCGATAGCCTTGAGCTGATCCTTCATATACTGGATCGTGACGTTATTTTCTTTTACAATATCCCAGACGCCCTTTGTGGTGATATTGCCTGTTTTGCGCTCGACCAGTCCGTCCTTTGTGAACTTATAGGATTTCTTTTTGTCCTTTGTCAGCCAGTAGCCGAACAGGTTCTTGTCGAGATTAAGTTCTTTTTCGGCGTTGGGCTTCAGCGTGACGAGCTTTGCGCTGTCTACCTTTGTAAGGGTATACATATAGCCCGACCTCGCCTCAGTGAGTACGAGAACCGTTTCGCCGTCGCCGTTTTTGGCAATTGCGAAGTTGTACGTTCCCTTTATACCCGAGTCGATATTTATGAACACAAGTTTATCTCCGTCCTCGGAAATATCCTTGAACTTTCCGGTTGCGGAAACCGTGCCGTAATACTCGTAAGCCTTTCCGCTCTTGTCGAAAACATAA
>JAFNSO010000023.1 GCA_017384945.1 Ruminococcus sp.
CTGTTCCTTAGCCTCCTGCTCCTTGGGGCAAAGCGCCGCCGCGAGCTCGCAGAAATACTGCGCGAGGTACATCTTCTCGATGTCCTGCCCGAGCCCGCTGAAAATTTTCAGCGCCTTAGCGTCGCCGATTATGTAGCTGTCCCTGCCCTTGTGCAGCGTAAGCCGCGAGTAGCAGAGCAGAGACGTCGCGGCGCATTTCGGGCTTTTGATGTCCTTCGCGCCGTGAGCGAAGCCCTTGACGATCCCGTGGCTCTCCGTGAGAGCGGTCACGAGCTTGTTTTTCTCACCGATATTCTGTTCCTTGACTATCAGAGCCTTCGTTATAAATTTCATCTTTCTTCTTCAATTCGGGAACGGGATTGTCCGTCAGCTCGTTGTGGGCGGATTTGTACATAAGGTAGTCGTAAATCCGTCCGCTGTACCAGAACGCGTTCCACGCGTCTATTTCATTCATCTGTATCACCGTTGTTATTATCCGCGGAAAAATCGGAAAATAACATGGAAATATCAGTCAAAATCCTTTTCACTGTAGCCGAAGTTGCGCATTTGCCTTATGCTGTTGCGCCAGTCCTCCCTGACCTTTATCCAGGTTTGCAGAAAAACCCTGCAACCGAAGAATTTTTCCATATCCTGTCTGGAGTAGGTTGAGATTTTCTTTAGCATAGAGCCGTTTTTGCCGATTAAAATTCTCTTGTGGGTTTCACGCTCGCAGTAGATCGTCGCGTCGACGTCGAGGATGTCCTTTCCCTCTCTCATACGCATTTTTTCAATAACGACGGCGATTCCGTGGGGGATTTCCTTGTCCGTAAGGCGAAGGATTTTTTCCCTTATCATCTCGCTGGCGAGCACCTTTTCGGGCTGGTCGGTGAGAGTGTCGTCGTCGAAGAAGTGACCGCCCTCGACCGCCTGCGCCTTGAGCTCGTCCTTGAGGTCGGATAGTCCCGAGCCGTCCTGAGCGGATACGGGCACGACCGCCTCGAAGTCGTACAGCGAGCTGTAATGAAGTATCTGCTTCATCAGCTCTTCCTTGTCCTTCAAGGTGTCGATTTTATTGATCGCGAGAATCGCGGGCATTTTGGCGGACTTGAATTTTTCGATCAGCCTCAGCTCCGTGTCTCCCGCCTCTCGTCCCGCCTCGACCGTGAGCATACAGCAGTCAACGCCGTTTACGCTCTCGCTTACGGAACGAACCATATATTTGCCCAAAGAGTTCTTGGGCTTGTGCATACCCGGGGTGTCGACGAACACGAGCTGAGTGTCGCCTTCGGTGAGAACTCCCGTGATCCTCGTCCTCGTTGTCTGCGGCTTGCTCGACACGATCGCGACCTTTGTTCCGAGAAGTCGGTTCAGAAGCGAGCTTTTGCCGACGTTCGGTCTGCCGACTATCGCGATAAACGCGCTTTTGTTTTTATCCATAAATTACCTCGTCTGTTTCTTGATTTTCTTGGTTTTCTTCTTGACTTTAAAAATATTTTTCCCCGCGCTCTTCATAACCTTGCCGAAGGCTTTTCTGAGCACCCTTCGGTTTGCCTTGTCCTGTTTTATGAACGAGCGTGCGACCGCCGTAGGCTTTTTCATAACCTCGTCGAAATCCTGCTTGCCCGTGTCCCTGAAAACGCCGAAAAGCGTGTCGATGAAATCCCTGCGCTCGTCCGCGTCCAAATCGTTTACAAAGTCGCTGAGCGCGTTTTCGGCGCGCCTGCTTATCTGCGAGCGCTTAAAGACGCAGTCGAAGTCGTCGCCGTCAACGAGCCAGCTTGTTACGTCGTGCTGGTTGAATTTTCCGTTTTTGCATTTTACGATCGAGTAATCCTCGCCCTTGCTGAGCATCGTGCCGAAAATCGCCGACTGAGGGACGAACTTTCGGATTTTATCGGACTCGGGCTCCTTGTTGAGCGACGGGCCGTCGAAGTTGTAGACAGCCTTTATCCGGCTTCTGAGCTCGGGGGCGATGTTCTCGTAGGCGTACATCGCGAGGTTACCGCCCTTTGAGTGACCGCCGATTATAAAGTCGCTGCGCAAAAGCCTCGCGGCTTTCCCGAGGTACTCGGCTGCGCGCTTCTGTGAAGGCAGGGTCGGTCGGCTGTAGAGGTTGAAATCCTCCTCCCAGCCCGCGAAGCTGTGGTCGGTGCCGCGGAAGGCCAAGAATCTGAGGCGCTTTTTCAGCTTGAAAATAATTGCCGAAAACTGCTTAGCCTCGTCGTCGTCGAGCTCGTTTACATAGCCCGAAAGTCTGAGGTCTTTGAACCTTTTGCTCTCGGCGCAGGCGGCAAGCAGCCTTGCGTCGGTCTTTTTCCAGATTATTCTTGAAAAATCGCCGATTTCAAAAAAGCCGTAAGCCGCCCTCGCCACTGTCGTCGGACTTCTCAGCGAGCGTGTCACAACGTCGTCGAAGGGAAGGTACGAAAGCTGACACAAAATCAGCGCGTCAACGTCGTTTGGCTCCTTTTCGTAAAAGGTTTTTGAGCCGTATTTGTTAATGTAGTCAAAAATATCGTTCATAACGCAAAAACTGCCCCGTTTTCGGGGCAGTAATTATTTCTTTGTTTTTGTCATCCGCCCCGAGATAAATACTACCGATATTATAAGCGAAATAATAAATAAAATCAATAGCGGGGGATTTTTTAGGAAGAAATTAAAGATAAAGCCGAGCCTTTCCAAATCAAAGTAAAGCAGAAACGCCGCCGCGACCGCCGCGACGCTGAGTACAAGCACAGCCGCCGCCGACATATCCTTCGCCGCCTTGATTTTTAAATCGAAATCCCCTGTGATACGGTCGCACACGCTCTCTATGGCGGAATTTATCAGCTCCGCGGATATAATAAGCGCGATCAAAATGAGTACGACCGCCCATCTCAGCGGACTCATATCGTAGAAAAAGCTGAACGCGATGACGTAAACCGCCGCGACGAGGTGAAATCTCAGGTGACCTTCCGATTTTACAGCCCCGAAAAATCCCTCAAACGCAGCCTTAAAGCTTCTCAGCTGTTTTCTCATTGAGCGATGTAGCTCGACGAAGCGGGCAGACCGAGAGCGTCCATGACCTGCTCTTCCTTTTCTCTCATTCTGACCTTCTCGAGCGGCTTAATATGGTCGTAGCCGAGAAGATGAAGCACGCTGTGAGCCGTAAGATAGCCCACCTCTCTCTGGAGCGAGTGGCCGAAGGCGTCCGCCTGCTCGGCTGCCTTTTCCATCGAAATAACAACGTCGCCGAGGATTTTCGCGCCTGTCTCAAGGTTGGTGTCGTATACTCCGTTTTCGCCCATGGGGAAGGAGAGCACGTCCGTCTCCGAATCTATATTTCTGTACTGAGCGTTGAGCTTTCTGATGTCCTCGTTTGTCGTAAATGTAACGCTTATCTCGGCGGGCTCCCTGAACTCCTCCATCTCAAGCACAGCGTGGCAGCAGCGTCTTATTAACATTCTCATTCCCGTTGGGATTTTTACTGCCTTCTGATTGTTGTTGATGATAACTCTGAGCTTATTTTCGTTCATTTTTATTCACCTCATATTTTTCGTAAGCTTTAATAATGTCCTGAACAAGTCTGTGTCTCACAACATCTTTTTCGTTAAATCTGCATTGAGCAATGTCGTCAATGTTCCTCAGTATTCTCAGACAATCCTTGAGCCCGCTTTTCTGACCGCTCGGCAAATCGATCTGCGTGATGTCGCCCGTGACGACCATCTTGCTGTTGAAGCCGAGTCTGGTGAGGAACATCTTCATCTGCTCCTTGGTGGTGTTCTGAGCCTCGTCGAGAATGATGAAGCTGTCGTCAAGCGTTCTTCCGCGCATATACGCGAGAGGAGCGATCTCGATATTGCCCTTCTCGACGTACTTGTGGTACGTCTCCACTCCGAGCATATCGAAAAGCGCGTCGTAAAGCGGACGCAGGTAGGGGTCGACCTTGCTTTGAAGGTCTCCGGGGAGAAAGCCGAGCTTTTCGCCCGCCTCAACCGCGGGTCTGGTGAGGATGATCCGGTTGATTTGCTTGCTTCTGAACGCCGTAACCGCCATCGCGACCGCGAGGTAGGTTTTGCCAGTTCCCGCGGGGCCTACGCCGAAGGTTATGGTGTTTTTGGCTATCGCCTCGCAGTATTTTTTCTGACCGATTGTTTTGGGCTTGATGGGCTTGCCCTTCGCGGTAATGCAGACGCAGTCGTCCGCGAGCCTGCTCAGATTCTCCGAGCTGCCCTCCTTGACCATGGCGATGCAGTAGCGCACGTTCTGTTCGCTTAAATTTTCGCCTCGGTTGATGAAGTGCATCAGGTTTTCAAGCACCTTGCGCGTCTTGAAAACATTCTCGTCGTCTCCGCTGATTTTGAGCTCGTCGTCCCTGACGGTGATCCTGACCGAGAACTCACGCTCAATGAGCTTGATGTTCTCGTCAAAGCTGCCGAAAAGCGCGACCGCGTGCTCGGTTCTGCCTATGCTGAAAGAATTGTCCGTATAAAAAACTCCTTATATTTTCTAAAATCCGTCGGTTATTATATCACAATTATGTTAAATTGTCACGATTTTTAGAGAAAATATTTAGGTGTTTAATAATATTTGTGCAACGTAACGAAATAATTGTTATATTTTTGTCAACATACAACATTTTTTATAAAGCCAAAGTGCCGTTTTTTAACAAAAAACAAGGTATTTTTGCTCCCGAAAAATCTTTTGCGTTATAAGTATTGACATTTTTGAGCCGATATATTATAATTTTGGTGTAAAGTAAATTTCTTTACAGCGATAAAAGCAAAGGCGGAATTGAAGTTGGAAAAGAATATGGAGATCTCCCTGCTCTTTGACTTTTACGGTCAGCTACTTACAGAGCAGCAGGCGCAGGCGATTTCCTTATATTATAACAACGACTTTTCCCTTGCAGAAATTGCCGCGAGGATGGGCATTACGCGCCAGGGAGTGCGCGATTCAATCAAGCACGCCGAGGAAAAGCTTCTCAACTACGAAAAAAAGCTCGGTCTGCTCAGTCGTTTTCAGGAGACGGAGCAGAGTCTTTCGAGGATTGAACAGCTCGCCCAAAGCCTGAAAGAGAATTACGATACCGACATCGCGGACGAAATAATCAGCACCGCGAAATCTTTACACGAATAGAGGTGGCGTTATGGCATTTGAAGGACTTTCCGAAAAGCTCTCGGGTGCGTTTAAGCGCCTGAGAAACAAAGGCAAGCTCACGGAGAGCGACGTCAAGGAGGCAATGCGTGAGGTAAGACTCGCGTTGCTCGAGGCGGACGTTAACTACAAGGTTGCCAAGGAATTTACAAACAAGGTGACCGAGCGCGCGATAGGCTCAGACGTTATGGAGAGTCTTACTCCCGCGCAGATGGTTGTCAAAATCGTTAACGAGGAGCTCACCGCGCTTATGGGCTCGGAGACCTCGAGGCTTGAATTTGCCTCAAAGCCGCCGACGATCATTATGATGTGCGGCTTGCAGGGCTCGGGTAAAACCACCCACAGCGGAAAGCTCGCGAAAATGCTCAAAAAGCAGAACCACCGTCCGCTTCTCGTAGCCTGCGACGTCTACAGACCCGCGGCGATCGAACAGCTAAAGGTGGTCGGAGAAAAGGCGGGCGCCCCAGTTTTTGAAATGGGTCAGGGAAACCCCGTCAAAATAGCCAAGGAAGCTGTCAAGCACGCGAAGGACTACGGCAACGACGTAGTGATCCTCGATACAGCGGGACGACTTCACATAGACCAGGAGCTCATGGACGAGCTCAAGAACATCAAAAATGAGCTCCACCCCGACGAAATCCTGCTCGTTATCGACTCGATGACAGGTCAGGACGCCGTAAACGTGGCGAAGAGCTTCAACGAGCTTCTTGAAATCTCGGGCGTGATCATTACAAAGCTCGACGGCGATACCCGCGGAGGCGCGGCGCTGTCCGTCAAGCAGGTAACGGGCTGTCCGATAAAGTTCGCGGGTACCGGCGAAAAGCTCGACGACCTCGAGCAGTTCCACCCCGACCGAATGGCGAGCCGTATCCTCGGAATGGGCGACGTCCTCACCCTCATTGAGCAGGCGGAGGAAAAGCTTGACGAGGAAAAGGCCGAGCAGGTCGCCAAGAAGATGATGCAGAACAAGATGGACTTCAACGACCTTCTTGACCAGTTCAGACAGATCAAGAAGATGGGTCCGCTCAAGGGCATCCTCTCAAAAATCCCGGGAATCGGCAACAAGCTCGACGACGTCGACATCAACGAGCGTGCTCTTGACTGGACGGAGGCGATCATCCTCTCGATGACCCCCGCCGAAAGAGAAAAGCCCGATTTGATAAACCCCAGCCGCAAGCGCAGGATCGCCGCGGGCTCGGGCAGAAGCGTCGAGGAGGTCAACCGCCTGATAAAGCAGCTGCGCGATATGCAGAAAATGATGCGTCAGCTCGGCGGCAAGGGCAAGAAGAAGCGCGCAATGCGTATGCCCGGAATGAACGGAATGCCCCCCGGAGGAATGCCGTTCTGATTGATTGCTTGTAACCAAGGTTATTAACCCAATAACTCATTGGTTAATATATATCTATTAACTAAACGGAGGTGATACCAATGGCAGTAAAAATCAGACTCAGAAGAATGGGCGCAAAGAAAGCCCCCTTCTACCGTGTGGTTGTCGCGGATTCAAGATATCCCCGTGACGGACGTTTTATCGAGGAAATCGGAACATACGACATCCTCAAGAAGCCCTCGGAGTTCAAGGTTGACGGCGAAGCGGTCAAGAAGTGGATCGCTAACGGAGCTCAGCCTACAGATACTGTAAAGGCGCTTCTCAAGAAGAACGGTTACATTGACTAATGTATACACATTTCTTAGGTAAAAATTTTATGAAAGGAAATTTATTATGGAGGAATTATTAACTATCATCGCTAAGGGTCTTGTTGAGGCTCCCGATTCAGTCAACGTTACAGCCGACGCTCCCGATGAAGAGGGCGTAACTGTTTACCACATCCACGTTGCTGAGGACGATATGGGCCGCATCATCGGTAAGCAGGGCAGAATTGCCAAGGCTATCCGTACAATCGCGCGTTCTGCCGCTGTCAGAACAGAGCAGAAGGTTATGGTTGAAATCGACTAAAAGCCTGATAAAACCGAGGAGCCGCTTTCGCGGCTCCTTTTTTTCGCCATTCGACACCCAAAGCGGGCTTTACTTTTCCGCGATTCTTTGTTACAATGTTCTCGGTGATAATTATGAAAAAACAGTTTCTGGAAGCGGGCAAAATCGTCGGCACACACGGCGTGCGCGGCGAAATGCGTATTGACCCGTGGTGCGATTCCCCCGCTTTTCTTTCACAATTTAAAACTCTGTATCTGAACAAGGGCGAAAAGCCGATCGAGGTCTCCTGCCGTCCGCACAAGAATATCGTGCTCGCGAAGGCGAAGGGCGTCGACTCGATCGAGTCCGCCGAGCTTCTGCGCGGTCAGATCGTCTACATCAACCGCGACGACGTAAGCCTCCCCGAGGGCAAGAACTTTATTCAGGATTTGATCGGATGCAGGGTGCTCGACGCTGACGACAGCTCAATCGAGTACGGAGTGATTTCCGACGTGTTCAAAACGGGCGCGAACGACGTCTACACCGTCAAAAACAGCGAGGGCAGGGAGTTCCTCGTCCCTGTGATCGACAGCGTGATCGTCGCGCGTAACGTCGACGAGGGCTATGTGCTTTTAAGACCGATAGAGGGATTGTTTGACGATGAAGCTTGATTTGATAACTCTCTTCCCCGAGATGTGCGAGACTGTGCTCTCGGAAAGCATAATCGGGCGGGCCCAACGGAGCGGCGCGATTGAAATATGCTGCCACCAGCTCCGCGACTACGCCCTCGACAAGCACAGGCGTGTCGACGACACGGTCTACGGCGGCGGAATGGGAATGTTGATGAAGTGCGAGCCGATCGCTTTGTGCTATGAGGCGATTTGTGCAAAACGCCAAACAAAGCCTCATTTTGTCTATATGTCGCCGCAGGGCAGGACTCTCAGCCAGCAAAGGCTCAGGGAGCTGTCGGAAATCGAGAATATCTGCGTCCTCGCGGGTCACTACGAGGGCGTCGACCAGCGGGTGCTCGACTCATTGATTGACGAGGAAATCTCAATCGGAGATTATGTTCTGACAGGCGGCGAGCTCCCCGCGCTTGTGTTCATCGACGCGCTCTCGAGAATGGCTCCGGGAGTGCTCTCAAACAACGAGTGCTTTACCGAGGAAAGCCACTGGAACGGGCTTCTGGAGTACCCTCAGTACACCAAGCCGCAGGTGTGGAGAGACCTTGAGGTGCCGCCCGTTCTGTACAGCGGAGACCACCAAAAGGTAGACCGCTGGAGACGCGAGCAGAGCCTCATAAACACCGCGAAAAAACGACCCGAAATGCTGCTCAAAAGAGAGCTCTCCGAGGACGAAAAAACCATTCTAAAAACGGCGGGCTTTGACCCCTCGCTGTACAAATGAAAGTTTTTTTAGACAATCTGCCACTAACAAGGTGATTGTTATTAGTTAAGTTGCACAAAGGGGAAATCTGCAAAAACCCCGAAATAGTTATTAAAACCAAAATTGATTTTTACATATTGACGTAGAAAAGAAACGTGATATAATAGATACGTATTAAGTTGCGAAAGCACAATTACTTAGAGGTTAAGAGAGGTAAATAATATGTACGTTAAGGATGTTTTAGTCAAGAATAAGGCGGGTCTCCACGCTCGTCCCGCGACTTTCTTTATTCAGAAGGCAAACGAGTATAAGTCGACTATCTGGGTTGAAAAAGAAGAGAGACGAGTTAACGCGAAGAGCTTGCTGGGCGTACTTTCTCTCGGAATTATCGGCGGAACAGACATCAAGATTATTGCGGACGGTTCTGACGAGCAGGAGGCTGTTGACGGTCTCGTAGGGCTCGTTGAGTCAGGCTTCGCCGACTAATCAAAACGTATAAATTCGACTGTCTCGGATTTCTGAGGCAGTCTTTTTACTTTTATTGATATGAACGAAAAAATATCTGAGCTTCGGAAAAAGGCGATGGCTCTGCCGTTGTCCCCGGGCGTGTATATTATGCACGACAAAAACAAAAAAATAATATATATAGGAAAAGCAAAGGCGCTCAAAAACCGGGTCTCGCAGTACTTCGGCTCACAGAACAACCATCCCGAGAAGGTTCGCCGAATGGTCGAGAACGTCGATTATTTTGAGTATATAATCTGCGACAGCGAGTTCGAGGCGCTTATCCTCGAGTGCTCGCTGATCAAACAGCACACACCGAAGTATAACATCCTCTTAAAAGACGACAAGGGCTACAGCTATATCAGGGTATCTCCCGATAAATGGCGAAAAATCACCTATGAGCTGCAAAAAAGAGACGACGACGCTCTCTATATCGGACCGTACAAGAGCAGCTTTTACGTCAAGCAGAGCGTCGAGGAAGCGAACAAGATTTTTAAGCTCCCGACCTGCAACCGAAAATTCCCCGACGACTTCGGCAAGTCGCGTCCCTGCCTTAATTATCACATCAAGCAGTGTATGGCTCCCTGCCGCGGAAAACTGAGTTTTGAGGAGTATGACGAAAGCGTAAATCAGGCGCTCGATTTTTTGAAGGGCGGAAGCGCGGAGTCGCTTAAGCTCCTCACAGCCGAAATGGAAAAGGCGTCCGACGAGCTCGAGTTTGAAAAAGCCGCCAAAATCCGCGACAAAATCATCGCGATAAAAAAGATGTCCGATAAGCAGAAGGTCGTCGCCGTGAGCGTTCCCGACCAGGATGTTATCGCGTACTTTTCCGACGGAGACCGAGGCTGCTTTGAGGTGTTCCGCTTTGAGGGCGGAAGGCTGAGCGACCACGAGCATTTCATTATAAACAACCCTATGGACGGCGAGGAGGAGATGACCCAGTTTCTGACCTCCTACTACTCGATGCGACGCGATATTCCCCGTAACCTCACGCTCGACCGACTCCCGGGAGACGTTGAGTCGCTCGAAAAGTGGCTCTCGGAAAAGCGCGGCAGGCGCGTCTATATAACCGCGCCGCAAAGGGGAGAGCAGGCGCGGCTCGTCTCGATGTGCAAAAACAACGCCGCCGAGGCGCTCGCTCAGCTAAAGGGCAGAACCTCGCGGGAGTACAGCGTGCTCGAGGAGCTCAGAGAAATCCTCGGACTCGAAAAAATCCCCGAGTATATCGAGTCCTACGACATCTCGAATCTGGCGGGAACCGAGAACGTGGCGGGAATGATAGTCTACGAAAACGGAAAACCTCTGAAAAGCGCGTATAAAAAATTCAAGATAAAATCCTTCGAGGGTCAGGACGACTACGCCTCAATTGCGGAGGTGCTCGACCGAAGGTTCACCGAGTATCGGGAAAATAAGGACAGCGGCGAGGGCTTCGGAAGGCTCCCCGACCTTATTCTTCTCGACGGAGGACAGGGTCAGGTCGCGGCTGTGCTGCCGATTCTTAGAAAGCATAAGGTCGAAGTTCCGCTTTTCGGAATGGTCAAGGACGGCTCCCACCGCACGCGCGCGATAACGGGCTCGGGCGGGGAGATAAGCATAAGCTCCCGCAGAGCAGTCTTTACGTTTATAAGCAAAATGCAGGACGAGGTTCACCGCTTTGCCATCGGCTACCACCACAGCCGAAGAAAAAAAGCCGTGTTCAGAAGCTAGCTCACCGATATCGACGGAATCGGTACCACAAGAGCCAAGGCGCTGCTTAAGCATTTCAGAACGATACAGAATATAAAAAACGCCGACCTCGAGGAGCTCGAGAGCTGTCCCTCAATGACCCGAGACAGCGCGCTGGCGGTTTATAATTATTTTAACAAAGCTTAGGCAATTCGCAATGCGCAATTCGCAATGCGCAATTGTTTGTTTTAGAAAAAAGGTTATAGAGAGAAAAAAATAGAAGAACCTGTCCTCCATATCCAAAACTTCACAGAGGCACGACGGTGCGGGGGATATGAACGCTAAGATAGGAACGAACGAGTCTGACTAGGAAAAATAAAAAAAGAAGAACCTATCCCAAGTATCCAAAACTTGACATAGGCACAATGGTGCGGGGGATATGAACGCTCCGATAGGAACGAACTAACCTGATGAGGAGGATTTAAAAAAATGAGAGTTATAACGGGGGAAGCAAGAGGGAGACGGCTGATAACGCTTGAGGGTGAGGACGTCCGCCCGACGACCTCAAAGGTCAAGGAAGCTGTTTTCTCGATGATTCAGTTTGATATACAGGGAAGAACCTTTCTCGATTTGTTCGCGGGAAGCGGACAAATGGGGATTGAGGCTCTGAGCCGAGGAGCGGAGTCGGCGGTTTTTGTCGATTCCTCGCGCAAGGCGGTCGAGGTCGTCCGCAAAAATCTCAACAATACGGGCTTCTACGAAAGAGCAAAGGTTTTGCACACCGACAGCCTTTCCTACCTCGATCTGGCGCCCGAGCCGTTCGATATTGTCTTTCTCGACCCGCCGTATTCTACGGGTGTTTTGCAGAAAGCATTGAGCAAGGTTTGCAAAAATGTGAAAAAAACAGGCATAATAATTGCAGAAAACAGCGAAAATGAGGAAATTTTGCCCGAATATGGCGAATTTGTGCTTGACAGACAGAAACACTATGGTAAAATAAAGATATCTATGTACAGACATAGGGATTTTGTTTAAGGTCTGATTCAATGAAAAAGGTAATTTGCCCGGGAAGCTTCGACCCAGTGACCGTCGGTCATCTCGACATAATCCGCAGGGCTTCAAAAATGTTCGACCACGTCGTAGTCGGCGTGCTCAACAATGTGCTGAAAACCCCGAGCTTTTCGACCGAGGAGAGAATCTCACTGCTCGAAAAGTCGCTGAGCGGTCTGGACAACGTCGAGGTCGTGGGCTTTGACGGACTTCTGGCGCAGTACGCGAAGGACAACGACATCACCGCCATCGTCAAGGGACTGCGAGCGGTGTCCGACTTTGAGTACGAGTTCCAGCAGGCGCTCACTAACAATAAGCTCAACCCCGAGCTTGAGACCGTCTTTCTGACCAGCGGCTCCGAGTATATGTACCTGAGCTCGAGTATGGTCAAGCAGGTCGCGTCCCTCGGCGGCGATATAAGCGCCTTTGTACCCGAGTGCGTGCACGATGAAATCATAAAAAGGTTAAAATAGTTAAAAGCTAATTTTCCAATAAAACGCTTTAGAGAAGGAGAAGGAAAAATGAGAGTAGATGATTTAATCTTAGAATTACAGGATATGGTCAACGACGCGAAGCCTATGCCGCTTTCAAGAGACAAGAAGGTTCTTATCTCGAGCGACAGGATTCTCGACGTACTCGACGAGATGGAGGACACTCTTCCCTCCGAAATCCGTCAGGCTAAGAACATCGTTGCCGACCGCGAGCAGATTCTTGCCGAAGCAAAGCGCAGCGGAGAGGATATCATCCGTCAGGCTGAGGAGCGAAGAAAGATAATGGTTTCCGAGAGTGAGATCGTCCGCGCCGCCGAGGCGCAGGCGCGCGAGATTCTCGGCAACGCCAAGAAAAAGGCTCAGGAAATGCACCGCGCCGCGAACGCCTACGTCGACGACCTTATGAAGAAAACCGAGGACTCGATCGGCGCAAGCCTCCAGGAGATCCGTCAGGCCCGCCAGAGCTTCAAGGCGTCAAAGAAGCAGTCATAATATCAGAACACACAGTGAGCTGTCGCGTGAGCGGCGGCTCTTTTTTGCGTTAAAAACATTGATAAAAAAGTAACAAGCTCCGTTACCCCGGTTCGGAATTGCCACCCGCTTCATTTGTATATTTTGCTGACTTGAATGCCCGAAAATACGCCCCGAACGACAATAATGACTAATTTTGGGTAATATCCAACAAAACCCGACTCTATATTTTGGTAAAGATGATGTAACTTTTTTCTTGCAATTTCGTTTCTAATGGTATATAATGGTTTACAAGGTGGCAATTTGTGTCACAAAGTGGCTACAGTTGCTTCTTTTGTGGCAATATAGATTTAGTTTTCTCGGGGAGGTGGCAAAATGTTCTCAGGTACTTCCGATCACAGTATTGATTCAAAGGGCAGAATAGTTTTGCCGTCAAGATTCCGTGAGCAGCTCGGCGAGAGCTTCATCATCGCTAAGGGCTTCTCAAAATGCGTTCAGGTTCTCTCAAACGATGAATTTGAAGCCCTGAGAAAAAACATCAAGGCGCTCCCCGCGAAGGCGGCACTCGCCTTGCAGTATTCGATTATCGCCACCGCGGTTGAGGTCGCCCCGAATTCGCAGGGCAGAATCCCAATCCCCCAGAAGCTTCGCGAAATCGCCTCTCTTGAGAAGGAGGCGGTGGTTGTCGGAATGGACAACCGAATCGAAATCTGGGACAAGCAGAAGTTCGAGGAAATGCTTTCGGCGAACGAGGACGTCGCTGCCGCGGCGCTCGAAATGTTAAGTCTGTAAGAGGGTCGGTCTATGGAATTCAATCATATTCCCGTGTTGCTTGACGAGACCATCGAGGGACTTAATATAAAGCCCAACGGTATCTACGTTGACGGTACCGCGGGCGGCGGGGGACACTCCGCCGAGATTCTGAAAAGGCTTGAGGGCGGCAGACTTGTGTCGATAGACCGGGACCCCGACGCTATTCAGACCGTTAAGCAGAGATTCAAGGACAACGAAAATTCAATAATTATAAAAGGAAACTTTTGTGATATGAAAAAACTCCTCGCCCAAAGGGGAATCCGTCAGGTTGACGGCGTGCTGCTCGACATCGGAGTGTCGTCGCACCAGCTTGACACAGCCGAGCGGGGATTTTCATTTCACGAGGACGCTCCTCTCGATATGAGGATGTCGCAGTCGGGCGCGACGGCGGCGGATCTGGTCAATACCCTTTCGCAAAAGGAGCTTTGCGGTATAATCCGTTCCTACGGCGAGGAAAAGTACGCCGACTCGATTTCACGCGCGATTGTGAAGAGCAGGGAGCAAAAGCCGATTAAAACAACCTTTGAGCTCGCCGAAATAATCAGAAATTCGGTTCCCGAGCGCGTAAGGAGAAACGGTCATCCCGCGAGAAAGACCTTTCAGGCGCTGAGGATCGAGGTAAACCACGAGCTCGACGCGCTTCAGGCTGGTCTCGAGGACGCTTTCAGCCTGCTTTCGGACGGCGGAAGGCTCGCCGTAATCACCTTTCACTCGCTTGAGGACAGAATCGTAAAGCGCGCAATGGCGAAGTGGTGCGAGGGCTGCACCTGCCCTCCCGATTTCCCCGTATGTGTTTGCGGCAACAAACCGAAGGCTCGGCTGATAAGCCGAAAACCCCTTGTCGCAAATGACCAAGAAGTTTCAACAAATCCACGCTCCAGGAGTGCAAAACTAAGAATTTGTGAACGAATTCTTGAAATCCCCTAGACATTTGTTACAGTATAGGGTAAAATATAACAGAGTTGTAAAGGTTAAAAAACCACAATAAATTGTGTTAAATATAGATTTTGAGCCCAATATTCTGTATTCTTCCGACAAAGAAAAATAAAAAAATCAGCAAAAAAATTAAGAAATTGTAATTTTTTTACTATAAAGAAATATAGCGGCTCGTTTTTGGTGTAAAATAGTAAACCGTTGAGGTATTATGATGGCATATGAAAATAGAAACGCAGCGTACAATTTAGAATTGTTCAGCGACAACGCCGCTGAAAAGCTGCCCAAAAAGAAAAAGAAAACTGAACATAAAAAGAATAATAAGGTCGTAGCCCTCCCTCAGGAGGCGCTTGTAAAAATCCGCAGAAGAAAGCACAATCCCTTCAAGCTCTTTGTAGGAACAGTCGCAGGCATAGCGATCACCGCGATCGTGGCGGCGATTATAGTGGGACAGGTTCAGCTCACGGAGCTCAACCAGCAGATTATTACAGCCAAAGCCGACCTGAGAAACGCCCAAAGTACATATACGCAGCGACAGATGTCACTGCAGGCGGACTTCACAACAAACGATATCGAAAAGTTCGCGAGGGACGAGCTTGGAATGAGCAAGGCGGAAAACGCCCAGAAGGAGTACATCTCACTTTCTCAGGGCGATAAGGCCGAAATCTCAGACGAGGCTAACCTGAACTTTTTCCAGAGAATTATCAACGCTATTACGGGACTTTGGTCATAACATTGGGTTGAATTTAATAAATATGTTATGTAATAAGAGTTAGGATTAATAGTCTTAACTCTTTTTAGCTTTATCAGACAGAAGGAGAAAATATGGCGAAAAAACGCAAAAAGCGTTCGGAAAAGGGCGTGCTGCAGCTTCTCCGATTCAGAACGACGATATTGATTCTGTTGATATTGGTTCTGGGCTTCGGCGCCGTGTCGGTGCGCCTGTGCTATTTGCAGCTCGTAAACGGGCCGTATCTGCAGGAAAAGGCGGTCGAGCAGCAGCTTGTCGATACAACCGTAAACTCCAAGCGCGGAACGATTTACGACGCGAAGGGCAAAATCCTTGCCCAGTCGGCGTCGGTGTGGAAGGTAGTCCTCGCTCCCGCGTATCTCGAAAAGGACGAGCAGCGCAAGTACGTGGCGAAGAACCTTTCAAAAATCCTCGATCTGAGCTACGACGACGTCTACGCGAAAACAAAAAAGAAAACCTATTATGTTGTAATAAAGAGGAAGATCGAGTCCGACGAAAGAGAACAAATCCTGAAATTCGTCGATAAGCTCACCGATAAATACGCTAAAATGAGCAACGTGATCACCCTATTCGACGACTACAGACGCTACTATCCCTACGAGGATCTCGCTTCCTCGGTAATCGGCTTCACGGGCTCTGACGATCAGGGACTCGAGGGAATCGAGTTCCAGTACGACAAGTACCTTACGGGTACCCCGGGACGCGTAATCACCGCCCGAAACGCCAACCAGACGGATATGCCCTTCGAGTACGAGCAGAACGTCGAGGCTAAGGACGGAAACAGCATAACCCTGACGATTGACGAGACGATCCAGTCGATCGCCGAAAAATATATGAAAAAGGGTCTTGTCGACAACGCCGTCGTAAAGCGCGGCGTGTGTATAATAATGGACGTAAACACGGGCGGGATCCTCGCTATGGTAACCGCCGACGGCTACGACCTTAACAACCCCTACGACCTTTCTCAGGCGGATCTCGACGCGATAAAGGCTCTCCCCGAAAAGCAAAGGGCTCAGGCGGAAAGCAACGCTCTCTCCGCTATGTGGCGTAACAAGGCTATCGCCGACACCTACTACCCGGGCTCGGTATTCAAGATGTGTACCGCGTCTATGGCTCTGAACGAGGGCAAGGTAAACGACAACTCCTCGTTCTACTGCGGCGGCTCGGTCACGATTTACGACCACACCATTCACTGTCACTACACGGGCGGTCACGGCTCGCAGAACTTCTTTCAGGCGATCGCGAACTCCTGTAACCCCGCCTTTATTCAGATAGGAAACCTCGTCGGAGCCGAAAAGTTCAAAAAATACTATCAGGCGTTCGGCTTTTCCGAGCCCACGGGAATCGACCTCCCGGGCGAGTCCGACGACCTCTTCTTCGCGAACAACAGAATGAGCGAGACCGACCTCGCGATTTCATCCTTCGGTCAGGGCTTTTCTATCACGCCCATACAGATGCTCACAGCCTGCGCGTCGATCGCGAACGGCGGCAAGGTCGTACAGCCCTACATCGTTCAGACGATCACAGACGTCGACGGCAACGTTATAAAGAACACGGAGACCACCTACAAGCGTCAGGTCATCTCCAAGGAGACAGCCGAGAAAATGTGCGGCTATCTCGAGAGAAACACGACTCAGGGCGGCAGAAACAACGGCTACGTCGCGGGCTACCGCGTCGGAGGAAAAACCGGTACCTCAGAGAAAATCGGTAACTCCCGTCCGGGCTTCAAGGACTACATCGCGTCCTTCTGCGGCTTTGCTCCCGCCGACGACGCGAGGGTCGCCTGCCTTGTGTTCTTCGATACTCCGACAGGCGCTTCCTACTACGGAAGTCAGGTTTCGGCTCCCGTGTTCGTCGATATAATGAGCGAGGTCCTGCCGTATCTCGAGATACAGGCGGAGTACTCCGAGAGTGAGAAGAAGTACGTCGACACCGTCGCGGGCTCATACGTCGGACTCTCGGTCAAGAAGGCTCAGGCTGCCGCCAAGAGCGACGGCTTCACCACCACCGTCAAGGGTGAGGGCAGCAAGGTTATCTCGCAGATACCCTCCGCAGCGTCAAAAATCCCGACAGGCGGAAACGTCGTGCTCTATACCGACAAGGAATCAAAGAAAAACAAGGTCACGGTACCTAATTTTGTGGGCTATTCGGTCTCGACCGTAAACAGCCTCGCCTCCGACTACGGACTTAACGTCAGCTTCACGGGCGTAACCTCAAGCGCGAACTCGGTGTCAACCTCGCAGAGTATCGCCGAGGGCTCCGAGGTCAAGCCGGGAACCGTTGTATCCGTCAAATTCGGCGGAGGAACCGTGGTACATGACTAAGCAATTAACAATTAACGATTAACAATTAACAGTTTAAGTTTAAAACCGAAAGGATGTAGGATATGACGACCTTTGGAATCTGGACGTTCGCTACGGCGCTTCTGTCCTTCGCGATCACGGCGGTGCTCGGAAAGTTTTTGATCCCCTTTCTGCACAAGCTGAATTTCGGGCAGACAATTCTCGAGGACGGCCCCTCGTGGCACAAGGATAAGCAGGGAACCCCCGTAATGGGCGGTATAATGTTTATAATCGGCTCGGTCGCGGTCGCTTCATTGAGCGTGATCCTGTACAGCTTCTTCGGACCGACCCTCGTCGGAGTCTATCAGGAGGACCCCTCAAAAATGGTCACCTTCGTGTTCGCGGGACTCGGACTGGCGCTCGGTCACAGCGCGATCGGCTTCGTGGATGATTTTGTAAAGGTTGTCAAAAAGCGCAACCTCGGACTCACCGCGGTTCAGAAGCTGGTGTTCCAGTTTGCCGTAACTATAGCCTATCTTGCCGTTCTCGGCTTTATGGGCTACGGCACAAAGACGGTCATCCCCTTTGTCGGCGAGCTTGACCTCGGCTGGTTCTACTATGTGATCGCCGCGATCGTGATTGTCGGCGTAGTAAACGCCGTAAACCTCACCGACGGTATCGACGGTCTCGACGCCTCGATAACCTTCTTCGTCGCTCTGTTCTTTATGCTCATTTCGAGCCTTATCAGCTATATGGGCGTGACCTTTATGGCGGCGGCGGTCGCGGGCGGCTGCCTCGGCTTCCTTGTTTGGAACTTCCACCCCGCGAAGGTCTTTATGGGCGACACAGGCTCGCTCTTCCTCGGCGGAATCGTCTGCGCTCTCGCGTTCGCGGTCAATATGCCGATTCTGCTTTTGCCGCTCGGTATCGTTTACCTCTGCGAGATGGGCTCGGTTGTGTTGCAGGTGACCTACTTCAAGCTCACCCACGGCAAGCGCCTTTTCAAAATGAGCCCGATTCACCACCACTTTGAGATGTGCGGCTGGTCTGAGGTCAAAATCGTCTCCGTGTTCTCGGTTGTGACGATTCTCTTCGGAATCCTTTCCTTCGTACTCGTTTACTTCGGAGTATAAATAATAAATATTGGAGGGTCTTATGGCTCCGTTTGTTGAAGTTATGCATAAGGCTGACGTAAACAAGCTTTATGACGAAAAACTGAATAGAAAACGTGACTCGAGCCGCAGGCGACCCGAACGAAAACGCAGACAGCCCGAACAGCCCGAACAGCCTGCTCCGAAGGCGCGAAAGCGCCGCAGGGTCAAGGCTCGTCTGTTTGAGCGCGGAATGGGACTTGATTTGCCCTTCCTTCTGTTGGTGCTTGTGCTGCTTGTGATCGGAATGATAATGATGTTCTCCGCGAGCTACCCCACAGCCTACTACAGCTCGAGAATCAACGACAGCTACTACTACATCCGCCGACAGGCGATTTACGCGGCGATCGGCGTCGCGGCTATGCTCGGAATCTCGTTTTTTAACTATAACAAGCTCCACAAGCTTGCCCCGATAATGCTCGCGGTGTCGTACATAGCGCTCGTCGCGGTACTTCTTGTGCCGAGTAAGATCCACCGCTGGTTTGAAATCGGACCGATCAACATTCAGGCTTCCGAGATTACAAAGTTCGCGATAATCCTCTTTTTCGCGCACTGGGGAAGTCTCTACTACGACAAAATGCAATCCGCGAAGTACAGCGTCCTGCCGGGTATTCTGATATTCGGCTCGACGGCGGCTCTGCTTCTTCTTGAGCCGCACTACTCGGGAATTGTTATTATAGCCATACTCACCGTTGTAATGCTCTACATCTCGGGAATGAGAACCTTCTACCTTGCCGTGGGCGGCATTCTGCTTGTGTTCGCGGTGCTCGGAGCGTGGGCTACGGGACTTCTGACCTACGCCATGACCCGAATGGACGGCTGGGGACAGGCGCTCATTTATACAACGGACGAAATGTGGCAGACCACGTGGCAGACCAGAAACTCGCTGTACGCGATCGGCTCGGGCGGACTGTTCGGGCTCGGACTCGGTCAGTCGAGACAAAAGTACCTCTACCTCCCCGAGCCGCAGAACGACTTTGTGTTCGCGGTTGTGTGCGAGGAGCTCGGCTTTGTCGGCGCGCTTATTATCCTTCTGATTTTCGCCTTGCTGGTCTGGAGGGGAATCACCCTCAGCCTTCGTTCAAAGGATCGCTTCGGAAAGCTCCTCGGAATCGGTCTTTCCTCGCAAATCGGAATCCAGGTCGTGCTCAACATCCTCGTTATCACCGACTGGCTTCCCAACACGGGTATCTCACTGCCGTTCTTCTCCTTCGGCGGAAGCTCGCTTATAATGCTTCTCGCTCAGATGGGACTTATCCTCTCGATCTCCCGAACGGCTAATATAGAAAAACAGTAATAAGTAAGTATGTTTTAAGGGGTAAAGCTTATGAAACTATTATTTGCAGGCGGCGGCACCGCGGGTCATATCAACCCGGCGCTCGCAATCGCGGGCTACGTAAAAAAGAAGAATCCCGACGCTCAGATCCTCTTTGTCGGCAACCGCGGAGGAATGGAGCAGACCCTCGTACCGAAGGCGGGATTCAATATGCAGTTCATCACTATCAGCGGCTTTCAGCGCAAGATAAGCCCTGAGGCGCTCAAGCAGAACGCCCTGACGGTCAAGCGCACCTTCTCCTCCTCGCGCGAGGCAAGACAGATCATCAAGGACTTTAAGCCCGACATCGTAATCGGTACGGGCGGCTACGTCAGCGGTCCCGTACTCAGAGAAGCCGCTAAAATGGGTATCCCGACCATAATCCACGAGCAGAACGCCTACCCCGGCGTTACAAACAAAATGCTCTCAAGACACGCCAAAAAGGTAATGCTCGCCGTAAAGGGAGCCGAAAAATACCTCGATAAAAACTGCAACTACGTCGTAACGGGCAACCCTGTCCGCAGCGAAATCATCGCCGCGAAGAAGGACGAGTCGCGCAAGGCGCTCGGACTCGACGAGAGACCCGTGGTATTGTCGTTCGGCGGCTCGCTCGGAGCTAAGCGTATCAACGAGGGCGTCGCGGGGCTGATAGCCCGCAGCGGTCAGGACGGAATGTACCAGCATATCCACGGCTACGGCAGAAACGGTCTGTGGTTCCCCGACCTCGTAAAGGAAAAGGGCACCGACATCGAAAAATGCCCCAACCTCGACGTAAGGGAGTACATCGACAATATGGCGACCTGTATGGCGGCCGCCGACCTCGTCATCTCCCGCGCGGGAGCTATCACACTATCCGAGATTCAGGCTCTCGGAAAGCCCGCGATTCTTATTCCCTCGCCGAACGTCGCCGAGAACCACCAGTACCACAACGCGATGGCTCTCGTCAATAACAAGGCGGCGGAAATCATCGAGGAAAAGGATTTGACCGAGGAGCTCGTGATCGAAAAAACCGATTTCCTCCTGCAAAATCCCGAAAGACTGAGAGAATACACCGAAAACGCTAAGAAAATGGCGATTATCGACGCCAACGAGCGTATCTACTCGGTAATCAGAAGCGTGCTCGGACACGTTTAATCAACTGTAACAAAAGCATAACCCCCGCCATATTATGTATGGCAATACAGTGGTTGAGGGGTGCTTTTGGTGTCACGCTATATAATAAACGGAAGAAAAAGGCTGAGCGGAGAGGTTGAGGTTCAGGGCTCAAAGAACAGCTCCCTGCCCATACTCGCCGCGACAATGCTCACAAAGGGCGAAAACGTCCTCTTTCATTGTCCCGTCCTGTCGGACGTGGACGCCGCTCTGAGGATACTGAGGTACCTCGGGTGCGAGGCGTCGGTTCAGAACGGCGCCGTTTTGGTAAGAACAGACAGCCTGAGCGGGTGCGAAATCCCCGACGCTTTTATGCGCGAAATGCGCGGCTCGATCGTTTTTCTCGGAGCTCTGCTCTCGAGACAGCGCAGAGCCCTGATTTCCCACCCCGGGGGCTGCGAGCTCGGTCCCAGACCGATTGATTTACACCTTAAAGCGCTCCGCGCGATGGGCGCTGAAATAAGCGAGCGCTACGGAGTGATAGAGTGCTCCGCCGAAAACGGACTGCGTGGAGCGGACGTCGCGCTGTCGTTTCCGAGCGTGGGAGCGACGGAGAATATAATCCTCGCCGCCGTCCTCGCCGACGGCACAACGACGATCACCAACGCCGCCCGAGAGCCCGAGATAACCGACTTGTGCGACTATCTCACCTCCTGCGGAGCCGAGATTTACGGCGCGGGCGAGGGGTGCGTGGTCATAAACGGGGTGAAAAGCCTTTCCGCCTGCTCGCACACCATTATTTCCGACCGAATCGTCGCGGCGACTCTGATGTCAGCCGCAGCGGTGACGGGCTCCGAGATTTATCTCGGGGGAATCTCGTCAACCCACCTTGCCTCGATAATTCCCGTGTTCGAGGAGGCGGGCTGCGAGGTGTTTTGCCGCGACGGATGTATACGCTTCAAGGCTCCCGAAAGACTGAGAGCGCCGTCGCTTATCCGCACAATGCCTTACCCGGGCTTTCCGACCGACGCGCAGGCGCCTGTAATGGCGATGTCGTCCGTGGCGGGCGGGAGCACCGTTTTTGTTGAGAACATATTTGAAAACCGCTTCAAGCACGTCAGCGAGCTGTGCAGGCTCGGCGCGGACATCAGCGTCGAGGGCAGGGTCGCCGTCGTAAAGGGAGTGAAAGGGCTCTACGGAGCCCCGATAAAGGCTCAGGAGCTCAGAGGCGCCGCGGGACTGCTTATAGCCGCGCTAGCCGCCGAGGGCAAAAGCGAGCTCACGGGAATAAACTACCTCGAAAGAGGCTACGAAAGCTTTGAACAGACGCTGTGCTCACTCGGAGCCGACGTCGTGAAGATATAGGAAAAAACAGGAAAAGTCTCGGAGAGATTTAAGCCCCCGCCGTTTAGGAACGTTTCCACAAAATCAAACGTTTCCAAAGGCGGCTTTGGCACTCGGGGCACCCGAAAGAGGGAAAACCGATAAGAAGAACGTAAGCCCCGCCGTTAAGGAACGTTTCCGCTAAACCAAGCGTCCCTAAAGGCGGCTGTGGCACTCGGGGCACCCGAAAGAGGGAAAACCGATAAGAAGAACGTAAGCCCCGCCGTTAAGGAACGTTTCCACAAAATCAAACGTTTCCAAAGGCGGCTTTGGCACTCGGGGTACCCGAGAGAGGGAAAACCGAGAAGCCGGAGAAGAACGTAAGCCCCGCCGTTAAGGAACGTTTCCACAAAATCAAACGTTTCCAAAGGCGGCTTTGGCACTCGGGGTACCCGAGCGAGAAAGGAGGGAAGTAAAATGGACGAACAGAGACCGCGGCGCCGCAGGGAGCTCACTCCCAAGGAAAAGCAGGCGCTCGAGCGTCAGCGCCGCAAGGAGCGCGACATCGCGCGCAAAAAGGCGCGCAAGGACTCGCACTACCGCGAGGAAGCCCGAAAGAAGGCTCGCAAAAGCGGCGGCGACTCACACATAGTCGTCGAAATACCCGCGCGTCCGACACCTCCGCCGAAAAAGCCCAAAAAACCGAAAAAACCAAAGAAAAAGACAATCCCCGATATAATCGAAAAAGAGACGAACAAGCGCGTGCGCGATATGAAGCCGACCCAGCACAAGGACGGTTATTACGTAGACGAGGTCGCCGTCCGCAAGGAGCAGGCGAAAAAACAGCGCAAAAAGCGTATGAAATCCCAGCCCAAGCCGATTTCACCCAAGCAAAGACGCTTCCGCAGGATAATGGCGTACGTGTCGATCATCGCCGTCGTAATCATAATCGGAATCGTCCTGTCCCTGACCGTACTTTTCAAGACCGCAAAAATCGTGGTCAAGGGCGACAGCTTCTATGAGCAGGACAAAATCATCCGACTTGCGGGGGTAACCGAGGGCGAAAACATATTTATGGCGAGTATGTTCGGCAACGCGAAGAACGTCAGCGACAGCCTGCCTTACGTCAAGAAGGCAAAAATCGGCTTTGAAATCCCCGAAACGCTCATAATCTACGTCGAAAACGAGGTCGCGGCGAGCTCAGTCAAGAGCGGCGGCAACTACTACCTCGTCAGCGAGGAGGGCAGAATCCTCGAAAAGGTGGACTCAAAGCCCAAGAATCTGATTTTTATTAACGCCCCGAAGCTCAAGTCAACCGAAATCGGCTCGCAGATTGAGTTTGAGGACAAAAGCTGTACCGAGGCTATGCGCCAGCTCAACGATTCCATAACCTCCCGCAACTACACCGATATCACGGGAATAAACATAAAGCGAATCACGAACATCAGCATAACCTACGACAACCGAATCGTAATCAAGCTCGGACTTCCCGAAAAAATCGACTACAAGCTCAGAACGGCGTTTACCATAATAAAAGAAAAGCTCGACCCCAACAACTCGGGTCAGATCCGCGGAATCCTCAACGTCTCGGGAGTCAACGAGAGCAAAAAATCCTACTTCACCGAGATAACCGCCGACGACGACGAGGACGAGACCGAGCCCACGACAACGTCGCCGAGCGCGACCGAGGCGAGCTCCGTCCGCACAAACTTCATCGCGACCGAGTCGACCACCGCCGACCCCGACGAATACTTCACCGAGGTTCCCGCCGACAATGACGAGAACGAGGAAGAGAACGAGGACGGGGAGCAAAACGAGGACGACGAGGGCGAGCAGGACGCGGAAGAGTAAATATCAGTAACTATATCGTAAGAAATTCTCTAAAAAACCGCATAAATAGGTAACATTTTTCGTCTTTTAGTTAAAATTTTTTAATTTATATTTACTTTTAAGAAATTATGTGGTAACTTATTATGGTAAGGTATTATGAAGAATTATGTTTATTCTTCTATGAGGAATAATGTTACAAATAGATGTATGTCAAGGAGGACGTTAAAATGGCTTTTGCTTTAGAACTTGAAAGTGAGTATATGCCCGTAATAAAGGTGATCGGTGTCGGCGGAGGCGGCGGCAACGCCATCAACCGCATGGTAACAATGGAAGTAAAGAACGTAGAGTTTATCGCGATCAACACCGACGACCATGTGCTCAGATTATCAAAAGCTTCGCAGACGATTCAGATCGGCGAAAAGCTCACCAAGGGTAAGGGCGCCGGCTCAGACCCCGCAATCGGTCAGAAGGCCGCCGAGGAGAGCAGAGACGAAATCGCCGCTTTATTAAAGGACACTGATATGGTATTTGTCACCGCCGGAATGGGCGGCGGCACAGGTACGGGCGCGGCTCCCGTTGTCGCAAGAATCGCAAAGGAAATGGGAATCCTCACAGCCGCTGTTGTCACAAAGCCCTTCGGCTTTGAGGGCAAGAGAAGAATGGCTCAGGCTGAGCAGGGTATTCAGGAGCTCGCAGCCTGCGTGGATTCTCTGATTATCGTTCCCAACGAGAGACTCAAGTACGTTTCCGATACTCCGATCACCCTCCAGAACGCTTTCGCGATCGCGGACGACGTTCTCCGTCAGGGTGTGCAGAGTATCTCAGACCTCATCCTCGTTCCCGGAATGGTCAACCTCGACTTCGCGGACGTAACCTCCGTAATGAAGGACGCGGGCTACGCTCATATGGGTATGGGCTTCGCGACAGGCAAGGACAAGGCTACCGAGGCAGCCGACGCCGCGATTTCCAGTCCGCTGCTTGAGACCTCGATCGACGGCGCTAAGGGCGTTATCATCAATATCACCGCTTCGCCCGACATCAGCCTCGAGGATATCGACGCCGCTTCCACAATGATCAAGGACAAGGTATCCGACGACGCGAACATCATCTGGGGTGCCGTTATCGACGAGAATATGGACGACGCGATCAGCGTAACGGTTATCGCCACAGGCTTCAACGCCGACGGCAAGCCTGCCGCTCCGAAGGACGACGACAACGTGCTCTTTGACTCCGACGACTCAAAGGACAAGGACAGCACCGACGATGACGACGATACCTTCTACGATATTATGTCGATTTTCAACAAATAATAAATAACACCGCCGCCCGAGCAATCGGGCGGTTTTCGTTTTTGTGAAATCCGACAAATAAAGACCCTGTTCCTTGTGCGTAATGCTGAAAATAAAAAAGCTGAAACTAAATTAGTATAAAAATCCTTTTTTCTTTCGTCTGTATTTACAGAGGTGATTAAAATGAAAAAGCTTACAGCCCTGATTCTGACTCTTTGTATTTCACTCGCTCTTTTTTCCTGCGGCGTAAAAAATGCCGATAACCCGTCGGCGGTCAATAACACGGAGAACGCTCCTTTCAAAAAAGACAAAAACCTCTCCTACGACCGAAACGATAATATCATCCTGTGCTCCGAGACTCCGTACTACGGCTTCTGCGATTACGCCGAAAGACTGGCGCTGAGCGCGTCGGGCGGTCAGGTCTCGGGCTTGAATGAGCAGTTTACGCGTAAAAAGGAACAGATAAAGAAAATAATTTCCTCATATCACAGCGCAAAGGGAGACTTTGTTTACGCCGATTTTGAAAGCGGAGCCGCGATTGTCAGCTACACGGGCAAAAAGTCCGAGGTGAAAATCCCGAAGGAAATCGACGGAAAAAGGGTTATCGCTCTCTGCGGAAGAATCGAAATAAGCCGCGAGGATACGGGAACCGTTTATCTTTACCGAAACCCCTTCACGGACAAAAACGTAAAATCGGTAACGCTGCCCGAAACTGTGAAATACATCTCAAAAACCGCGCTGTACACCTCCGCCGACGCCCGCGGAAAGAATAAAAAGCCGACCCTTGAGAAAATATCCGTCGCGAAAGCAAACCCATTCTATACCTCAAGGGACGGAATGCTGTTAAACAAGGATATGACCGCTTTGCTCTGCGTTCCCGACAACCGCCGCGACGAGAACGTCACAGTCCCCGACGGAGTAAAAACCGTCTACAGCGTTCTCTCAAATAACACGAGGAGGGTCGCGCTTTCAAAAACAGTCGAAAAAATCGAGCTGCTGTCCGCGTTTGACTTCCTTGAAAGGTCGCGCTCCGATTGGGCGCTCAACGTCTACGGCGGCAAAAACAACCTCGAATCGATCGAGGTCGATAAGGACAGCAAGACCTTTTGCTCGGAGAACGGCGTCCTGTACAACAAGGACAAAACGGAGCTTATCGCTTACCCGTACTCAAAGCCCGACGAGGTGTTTATTGTTCCCCGAAGCGTCCTCACGGTCGGCGAAATCGACTCGGCGAAGCTTAAAAACGCAAGAAAAATCTCCTTCGGGAAAGCAATCCGCGAGATAAATATGTACTGCGAGAAAAACGCCGATATTACCCTGCAAAAAATCCAAGGCTGCAAAGGCACCGCCGCGGAGGAATACGCCGAGAAATACGATTTGGAATTTCAGCCGGATTCTATTCTCGGGAAGGCTGAAACGCTCAATATCAAAACCAAGGGCGAGGTAAGTAACAAATGGGACTACATAGAATATCCCGAGAACGTTGTGCTTGGGGAAGAAGCGACAAAAATCGCTGATTACGGATTTATGTTTTCGTGCGAGGGAAATTCGGGTAAAAGGCAAAACAACAACGACAGAATCAAAACCTTCAAAATGCCGAATACGGTAAAGTCTATAGGGGAGTCCGCTTTTTGGGATTGCGAGGGACTTGAAAGAATCGAGCTTTCCGAGAATATAGAGGAAATCGGCGCTAACGCCTTCAATTCGTGTGAAATTCTTACAAAAATCAAATTGCCCGACGCTCTGAAAACGCTGGGCTTCGGGTCGTTTTCGGATTGTGTCAATCTGAGGGAGGTCAGCTTTGGCGAAAAGCTCGAGAGGATCGAAGCCGATGCTTTCAGCGGCTGCGGAGGTCTTACGCGGATAACCCTTCCCGCTTCATTGGAAAAAATAGGCGGAAGCGCTTTTTCTGACTGTTACAGCCTCAGAGAGCTCACAATTCAGGGAAATACAAGCTCGATCGGAAGTTACGCCTTTTACGGTTGCAAGTCGCTCGCGCAGGTGAGCTTGTCCCCAAAGCTCGAAACAATAAAAAGCGCCGCGTTTGCCTCCTGCCGAAAGCTGAAAACCGTTTTAATTCCCAAAAGCGTAACGAAAATAGGCGGCAAGGCATTTGGGTATTACACAAACGAGAACTGTGATTTTATAAAAGAAAAAAACTTTACAATCAAGGGCTGCAAAGGCACCGCTGCGGAGGAATACGCAAAGAAAAACGGCTTTAAGTTTATAGCTGTCGAATAAAAAACGGACGACTCATTCTCAACGAGAGAGTCGTCCTTTAAGCTTTTAGTCAGGCAGTTCATTCTTCCATCTGTTTGCCGAGGAAAGCCGCCGCGCTCTGGGCGAGCTTGACCTCGGTGTCTGAGGGCGGCTTGTTCTGCTCGTTTTTTAGCATAACCACCGCGCCCGTAACGTCGCCCGCCGCGATAATCGGGTAAATCACCGCCGCCGCGCGCTCAACGCCCTCAACAGGCATAACGTCAGCCGCGTCATTGAGCGAAGCCTGAAAGCTCTTGCGGTTCTCGATATACCCCTCGAGCACGCTCGTGATCCTTCGCTCAAGGTACTCGCGCTTAGGAACCCCCGACGCCGCGATAACATGGTCGCGGTCGCAAACGATAGTCGGCAGATTCCCGATCCGAGCCAGCACATCCGCGTACTGCCCCGCAAAAACCGACATCTCACCCACAGGCGAGTACTTCTTAAATATAACCTCCCCGTCCGTAGCCGTATAAATCTCCAGCGGGTCACCCTCGCGGATTCGTAGAGTTCTGCGGATTTCCTTCGGGATAACCACTCTCCCGAGGTCGTCGATCCGCCTTACAATTCCTGTTGCCTTCATATCTAAAATCTCCCTTATCTATCAAAATTATTAAATCACTTGCCCATTTATCTTTTGCAATTTCAGGCAGAAAATACAATTTGTTGAATGGAAGATTTTGTTTGTATTCAGATTCCGCTTCTTTCGCCTCAGAACGCCCTCAGACGAGCTTTTAGCTCAGAGTTGACATATTTCTCGAACAATTAAATTAATTCATTTCAGTAGCTTTGGAAAAGATTTTTCCAAGGCTATTTTTGTTTTTCTGGACTTCAATTTAACTCCTCAGTAAAAACCGTAACATTTAAAAATTTCAGTAATAATGGGGGTTAGACATGGAAAAGAACAGTTATACAGAGATGTTTCAGCGTGTGAAGCAAAAGAGCGATAAGAAGAATACGCAGCTCATAGATTCAATCAAACAGGCTTTGCTCATGAAAAACGCTGATGAAGCAATTCGTAACAGGATTCTGTACTCGCACTTTTCAGAGCCGGAGAAGCACTAATTCGCATTGATCCAACCATCTGTTTTGAGCATTTAAATTTAGTTTTTGATAATTTTAGGATAGTTAAGAAGGGTTGATTTATGTCAAAGAAATTCAAAAATTCAGTCGAGTTTGCCAACACGAAGCTCCTTCTGGAGAATTACAGGAATATCCAAATCGCGATCAATTGTCGCGGTGAAGATGAAATTTTTTCAAAAAGTTCTACAAAAATATCTGAGAATTTCTGTGTATCCGCGAACACACCCATTACAGATACTCAGTTTAAGAGATTAATTTCTGCTGATAATTACCGTTTAATTGGCTATTTGGAACACTGTATTGACAATTTAAGAACGTATTCGCGAAGGTTCGAAAAATACTACTCGGTTTTGTTTTATACATACCTATCTCTCGAGAAATATGACTTCGAGAAAATACTTGAAAAGACAGGGCTAAAAAAGACTGCGTACTATACAAATCTCGAGCAGGCAATAACGACTCTGTCCACTTGTATGTGGGGAGTGTCCGCTGTAAAGACGGAAGGCTTTTCGGATTTGTGTCTGAGCTTTGTAAAATATGTCCCCGCTATTGAGAACGAGGACGCTAAGTACGATACCTGCTCATATCTTGTTGAGAATCTCCCGAGAGCAACGTCCCGGGAGGAGAATGAAAAGCTGCTCGATATGATAAGAACATTGGAAGCGAAGGTCAATTACGATGAGTTTTGACCTGAGATATAAACAACAAAGAAAGGAAGAACAAGCTATGAAACCAAAAGCAAAAATCATTTCCTGTTCACTGCAAAAAGGGGGAGTCGGTAAAACGATTTTCGCGGTGAACATCGCGGCGTTTTTGTCAACGTACAGGCGGTCGAGGTATTCACGCTA
>JAFNSO010000004.1 GCA_017384945.1 Ruminococcus sp.
GATATTATTCAAGCCGAAAGATACAATATGCCTGCAAAACACATATATGCTTCCGTTGGTTGTTGCAGCAATGCAAGGTTCCCAGTAAAAGTACAATCAACAGATTCAGATACGGTCACGAGATAGAATTTCAGGAATTGTTCAATCAGTTCGTATTGGAATTAAAGAAGCGTGAAGAGATCAGCTGTGAAAACATATTTATCGACGGAACGAAGATAGAAGCATACGCTAATCGTTACAGCTTTGTCTGGGGAAAAGCTGTAGCCAAAAACAAAGAGAAGCTTGATGTGAAAGCGGTAAACACACTTAAAGAGTTTAACCAAAGATACAATGAAGAATTTATGAGTATAGCGGATGCGCAGGAATTTTTTTCATCTGAAATATCGGCAAACAAGATTGCTTTTGTTCATGGCAGAGGGAAAAGAAAAACGCAGCTGCAAAGAGATTATGAGGCATGTGAGGAAATTATTAACAAAGCCTCTCAATACGCTGAATATCAGGAAATACTCGGTGACAGAAACAGTTTTTCGAAGACCGATCACGACGCAACATTTATGCGGATGAAGGATGACCATATGAAGAACGGTCAGCTCAAAGCAGGATACAATATTCAAATCGGATTAGACAGCGAGTATATCGTATGTATGGATATATATCAGGACAGAACAGACGTAAATACACTTAAACCGTTTTTGGAAACAGCAAAAGAAAATATTGGTTTCACATACACATATGTAGTTGCCGACGCAGGCTATGAAAGCGAGGAAAACTACGTATATTTAAGCTCAAATGAGCAGAAAAGTTACATCAAGCCGCAGAACTATGAGCAAACGAAAAAAGGTAAAAAATCAAAATACCCATACGCAAAAATCAATTTCATATATGACGAGGAAAAAGATATATTCATTTGCCCAGACGGGAAAGAACTGACCTTACGAAAAACAAAGACATCCAAATCCGCAACGGGTTATGAGTCTCAAAAAGGAATCTACTACACTGAAAAATGCTTAAATTGTCCTCATCGCGATCAATGCACAAAGAGTAAAGACGGAATCAGAAAGATAGAACACTCGAAAGTTTTCCACAAATTCAGAAAGCAGTCTCTGGAAAACATCACAAGCGAAGAAGGCATTAACCTGCGAATGAACCGCTCTATTCAGGTAGAGGGTGCTTTTGGTGTGCTTAAAGAAGATTATGGATTCCGAAGGTTTTTTTCAAGAGGCAAAGCTAATGTTAAAACAGAAATGCTGTTCTTATGCTTTGCTTACAACATCAAAAAGCTCCACAACAAAATTCTCAAAGAAAGAACAAAAACTTATCTTTTCAAGAAAAACAAGTCAGACGAAAAATTAATCGCCTGAGTTTTCCACAATTTCATAACAAAAAAGCAGAGAGTAGCGATACCCTCTGTTTGTGTTTGCCTTTTTTGAAAAAGCGAATTATTTTCACGATACTTTGTGCAAAAATCGGAGCCGGCTCATTTTACTTTTGAGCCAGCTCCATGTTTCTTTACCTCATTTGACGCTTACTTTCTTTTCGCGATGTCCCCTATGGGCTTATGCTTTTTCTTTATCCTTATCGGTGATGTTGCCTGTCGGCTGGGTTACGGGACCCTGTCCGCCTGTTACGTTGTTGACTTCGTCCAGACTTACTTCCAGAGCCTCGGGAGCCTTTTTTTCGTCTGCCATATTATAACTCCTTTCAAAGTTTATTTGATTGTCATTGTCTTTGTAACGCCGACCTTCTTGACAAGCTTTTTAACGTACTTTTTCTTTGACTTCTTCGGTACGCTGAATTTCGCTTTCTTGTTGATTTTTCCAAAAGCGTTTTTGCCGATTGTCGGCGCCTTGGTGGGCTTGAAGGTTACCTTCTTGAGAGCCTTGCAGCCGTAAAACGCCTTCGCGCCTATCTTCTTAACTGACTTGGGAATAGTAAGCTTCTTAAGCTTTACGCAGTTCATAAACGCGCCCTTGCCGATGGTCTTGACCTTCTTGCCGAGGGTTACCTTTGTAAGCTTCTTACAGCCCTTGAACGCGTAATCGCCGATTGAGGTTACGTTCTTGCCTATCTTGACGGATGTGAGCTTCTTGGAGTTCTTAAAAACGTTTTTGTTAATCTTGGTTACCTTGTAGCTCTTGCCGCTGATTGTGACTGTCGCCGGAATGGTAATTGTCTTTGCCTTCTTGTCGGACTTTGAAACTACAGCCGACTTGCCGCTTATCTTGTAGGTTACGCCGTTCTTAACAGCGGTCTTGACCTTTTCCGTATCCGCGGGCTTATCGTCAGAGGGCTCGTCAGCGGGCTCATCGGATGAGTCGCTTACCTTGACCTTAGCCTCGAATGTTTTGATAAGGCTTGAGGGAACGTCAGCGTAGTTGTCAACCTCGCTCGCGAGCTTAACGGCGTCTTCCTCGGTGCCGTTGAACTCGGCTGTCTTCTCTGAGTTAGCGGGCAGGATTGTGATGTTGAGCTTGGCGTCACCTGTCTTGTAGGATTCAATGCTGTTATCACGTACCGTGAATACATCCTGGTCGGAGGATTCAAGGATAGCTCTTACGCCTGCTCTCTCAGCAAGTGTCTTGCCGTCTAGGAGCATTTCAACGTAGGTCTTTTCGCCCTTGACAGCCTTGATTGTGTCGCTGCCGTTGACTGTGATTTCCTTAACGTCCTCTACAGCCTTGACCTGAGAAGCGTTTGCGGTACGCTCAACGGTGCCCTCGCTTCTGATTGTGCCGTCGGTTACGTAGAATGTGCCTCTCTCTGTGATACAGCCGTCGTCATCCTTTGTTTCAACAAAGTACTTAGCCGAATCAGCTTCAATCGCGTCGCAGTTTACAACTGTCTCGCTGTCTGTGAGGAGAGCATCCATTTCAGCGTCGGCGAGCTTAACGTCCTTGCCGTCCTTATCTACAACGCCTATCTCAAGCTTCTGAGCCTTTGAAGCCTATGAGCCTGTGTTCTTGACGTTGAAACTGAGGTCGAATACGTCTCTCGTGTTTGTCTTTTCAACCTCAACGTCAGCGAGGCTGAGAGCGGGAGCGAACTCCTTGGTTACTGTCTTTTCGTCAACAACCTTGCCTTCCTTATCAGTGAGGGTGAGCTTGACTGTCGCGCTGTCGTCGTCAGCGTCTGTCAGCATCTGTGCGCCGAGGATTTCTTTGGCTCCGCCGACGATGTTCTTGAGCTTGACGCTCTTGACAAGCTTAGCTGCGGTGATTTCGCTTTCATCAAGCTCTTCATCTGTCGCGGGTTCAACAAGAACGCCGTTGCCGTCCTTGTCAACAGCCGTTACGGTGAGCTCGTCGAGTGTGTCGATACCGTCGTTGAGAACGGTTACGTCAAAGATTGTGCCCTCGCCCGCCTTGGCGTATTTAAGCATATCGTCTGTATCTCTGAGCTTGGGAACTGATACGGGGTTGATGTCGAGAGCGACTAAATCCTTCTGCTGAGTTACGTCGTTGTAGGGAGTGAAGTTCTCGTCAGTTACCTTCTCCGCCTTTTCATCCTCGGGGAGAAGCTTGTTGTTTTCTTCAATATTTGCGTTGAATTCGTCCTTAGTAACAACGTGTGAGCCTGACTTTCTCGCGAGAGCCTTAAGAGTGCCGTCGCCGTTTACTACAAAGCTTACGTTCTCGTAGTTCGCGCCCTGCTCTGATGTTACCTGAACCTCGCCTGTGAGCTCGTTGTTAACGAGGTCGTTTCTTACCATATAGACCTGAGTTTCAATGAAGCGGTTTTTAGCGTCTGAGGCTTCCTCGCTCTCGGGGTCAATACCGTCCTTGAGCTTGTTTGAACGGTCGGTCCATACGTAGTAGTTATAGCCGTCTGTGGAGTAGATGTCGAAGCTGGTGATTTCGGGAGCAGCCTGAGCCTTCTCCTCGGCGGTCATTTCTTCTTCATCCTCAAATGTATCCTCATCCTCGGGAACGTGGCAAGCGACGCTTACAGGAGGAACGTAGCCCGCTTCCTCGGTCTTTTCGATGAGATAATACTTTGTGCCGTCCTCAGCGGTCTTAGGTTCGCCGAGGTTCTTGATTACGTTAGAGATATCAAGGCTTACGATTGTGCCGTCAGCGATCCACGAAAGCAGAGTAGCCGCGTGAGCCTTGCCTTCCTTATCGGTGTAGCTCTGGCGTGAGAGGTGAACGTCGGTATCCTGAACGCTGTCGGAGGTTACGACTACAGGGTGAGTCATAATTCCTGTCTCGAAGCTGTAGAGCTGGAAGTATACGTCACGGTCGTCAACAGTGCTGAGGTCATTGTCGTAGTCAACGGAGTACGCGAAGATTCCGAGGTCGTTGTAGCTGATTGAATCATAATCAACGATTACGGGAACACTCTTAGCCTTAACAGTTTCGCCCTTAAGAGTTGTTGTTTCGCCTACGATAGAAGCACTGTCGTCGCTGTTCTTGGTCTTTTCTGTAGTAACGGAGTGACCGGCGTAAATCTTAGGCTGTTCAGTCCAGTATCTGCCTGTGTCGTCCATAGTTTCCTCAACGTAAACGTCGGGAGCTGTGGTCATAAATACCTGACCGTAGTAGCTATTGACATAAGCGTCGTAGTCCTCTACGGCTTTCTTGATATTCTCGGCGACAGTCTTGTCGGTGAGGTCATCGAAGTTGTCAACAAACTTACCGTCTGTGCCTGTATCGCCTGTGAAGTTATAGGTTCTGAATACCTGATAGGAAGCGTCGGCGTGGGCAACGTCGCCTACAACCTCGCCGTCCTGAGCGTTTGAAACAGCGTAGTAATTCTTTGTGTAGTAAACGAGCATTGTATTGCCGTTTGAGACTACGCTCGCGTTGATATCGCCGTAAACATCGTCTGTGTCCTTGGTGATATCGAGGACGTCTATCATGCTGTCCTTTGTATTGAACTTCTTAGCATTCTTATCGAAGAACGCGCCTCTGAGCTCGAGCTTGTTCATAAGCTCGGTCTTGGAGATATCGTCCTTAACAGCTTCAGCATAGGAGTTCCAGTAGACGAAGAGTCCGCGTGAACCGAGGTCTGCTACTCTTACGTCCTGATCGCCTGTGCTGTCATTTTCGATGACCGCGGGCTGACTCCATGTGCCCTTTGAGCTGTCATATACCGAGTAGAATACGGCGGGCTTGTTGAGGTCGCCCTCACGGGTCTTGTCAACGTCGATGAATACGCCGAGGCAATCGCCGTCGTTGTTAATCTTTACGATGTCAACCTTTGACTGTGTATAAATCTTCTCCTGGAGCTTCTGCTCAATAACGCCGTTTTCATTCTCGTCAAGAGATTTAGCTGATACGGGGTTAGCTCCCTGCCAGCCCTTACGCTTGTCGGCATAGGAGGTATCCTCGGCTGTGAAGCGGTCGGAGGAACCGAACATCTTAGTGGAATCGCCATCAAGTCCGAGAGCGTCGTCGAGGCTGTCAGCTTCGCCGCCGAAGAGGTTGATCGGGTCGGTTGTGAACTCCCATGAGCCGCCGATACCGAATACGGTTACGCCGATTTCAGCGGTGAGTCCGACTGTACCTTTGTTCTTCTGATCCTTCTCGGTGTAGAAGTTCATCTCAAAATCAGCCGTACCGGAAGCGGAAACTTCAAGCGGACCCGCTTCTGCCTTGGCGGAGAGGGTGATTGACGGAGCTATGAGGAACGCGCCGCTGGTGTCGACGTATTCGCCGTCGGCAGCCAGAGCGAGAATGTTGATTGATTCATCCTCGTCATTCTTGAGCTCGTCCTTATCGCCGCTCTTGAGGTAGAACTTCATGCTGTCGAACTTGTCGCGGAAGATGACGGACGCGCTGAACTTGCCGCCTACGTCAATGCCGAGAGTGATTGTAACGCCGATGGGAGTTGCGAACTTCCAGCTCAAGCTGACCTTGCCATCCGCGGAAATGGTCATCATCATATTGTCGAAGTACCATTTCTCCTTGACTACGTCGTACTTGAAGCTTACTACGAATGTAAATCCGAGTCCCATCTTTACGCTTCTTGAGAACTCTGTCTTAGTCTTTTCGGGCTTGAGCTTCTCCTCAACCGCCTTGTTGTAGTTGGCGTTTGCGTTGTCGGAAGCTGTTTTAGCCTCGTCAAGCGCCTTCTGAGCCGCTTTCTTTTCTTCCTCGTTCTTCGCGTCGGCTAATTTATTCTTTGCCTTCTGCAGATCAATGTCAGCGTCGAGCTTCTGGTCAGCGAATACTTTGTATGTATTGCCTGAGGTCTTGTCCTTTTCAACGATGTCGTCCTTGCCTACGCCGAGCGTAAGAGTGAGAACCTGCATTTCGTTGTCCTCAAGCTGCTCCTCGAGTCGCTCGAGAGCCTTCTTGGAAGCGTCGTCATCCTTCTGTTCAAGAGCTTTCTTCTCTAAAAGGAGCTGATCCATTTCAGACCATTTATTTCCGTCAGAGCCGTGGTCGTCGTTGATTTCTACATTCTGCTCAACGACGTTGGAGCTCTTCTTGGGATCAAGTTCGCCGTTCCAGTGGGTACCGTTCTTACCCTGTACAAGACCGATAACCTTGACAGCGGCGAACGCTCCGCCGAACTTAAAGGTTGAGCTGAGGTTGGCGACGCCTAAAGCCTCGTAAACCTTGTAGCCTGTCTTCATCATCGGGTACTTAACGCCGAACTGGTCTTCTATCTGAACCGCGAGATATGTTCCCTGGGGGAGCTTCTTCTCGTAGGGATTGAACTCGAGCTCAGCCTTGCCGTTGTCACCGTTCTTAAGAGTATATGAAACTTCTGTGCCCTCATACTCTGTGCCATCGGGCTTGAAGAAATGCAGAGTCACCTTCTGAGGCTGACGGCTTGTCTGCTTGCTCTCTATATTAAGTGTGAGCTTATACTTGCCGTCGTCCCAGTACTTAAGTCCGCCGCCCGTTACCTGCATAACGCTGTTTACGTCGTAGATGATATTCAGGTAGGCGTTGGGCTGTACGATACTGCTGAGGTTGAGCACGCTTCCGTCGCCGAGATTATAGTTACTTACGAGCATATTGCGCTGGAACGCGTCGAGGAGCGGGCTCCAGATTTCGAAGTAGCCTTCGTTTTCGGAATCATCGGGGTCGATACCCGATACGGCTGAACCGCCCGCGCCCGAAAGCGTAGCGCCGTTTACATATGTTGATTTACTCTTCTGCTTGTTTATCGGGAAGATCGTAATCTCTTTAAGAGAAGTGTTGCCGAAAATTGTGAGATCCTTGCTCGTGTTTTCGGTATTTACGGGATAGCACTGGTAGTAGATTTTCTTAGCGCCGCTGGTGCTGATTCTGAACTCGTACGCTGAACCGCGGAAGGTTGCGGGCTGGTTGGAGTGGTCGCCCTTGCCGTAGTAGTTGTCGAGCTCAGCTTTGCTGAATTTACCGTCGCCGTTTGTATCGGCTGAGCCGTCCATCCACTCGACGCCGTACTGAACATTGCCCTCTTTCTTACCTGTGCCGATGATCGTATAGGTTGTGTCGATAACGGGGTCGGGAACCTCGAGCGGAGTCTTGTAATCGCCCGAAACCGTCTTGCTGAAGTCGTCGGGGTCAGCCGCGTAGGTGACGATTCCCTTGTCAAGGTTCTTGCCCTGAGGATGAGCCATTACTGTGAGAGAAGTCTTTCCGCGGACTGGTAAAATAAATACCTGTTGACCCGCGCAGTCGCCGTTGAGCTGAACCGTACCGGAATCGCGCGAACCCTCGTCCATCTTGACGGGGGCTTCTTTACCCGTTCCCGCTATAACTGCTATAAAGCCGTCTACGGAGGCGTTCTTGTCAGTCGGGTACGCCTTGACCTTGATTACATCAAGGCAGGAACAGACTATTTGATCTCCGAAATTTCTGTTATAGAATTTTACGCCGTCGTCTACTTTCTCGAAAGTAACTCTCGTTAGCTTCGGGCGAGCGTGAGGAACTACAGTAATAGTATCCTGGTCTTTAGCTAACAGGGAATCGTAAAATTCATAATCCAACATAGAGTAAGTACCTAACCTTGTGTGATTATCCTCGCTTGTTTTGGAGTAAAAGGCGTCAAAATCTACTGTTCCGCTGTCTGCGGCAACTCCGGCTTCGTTCTTGTCGCCTGAATAATTCTTATTAATTCTTACTCTGTCTTTATCGGTATTAGCGAAAGTATTCGGGGTAGTATTCCCGACTTCTATATTCATAAGGCTCATCATTGAGCTTGCCTGCGATTTAGTACCGTCGGCGTTATAGATAGTCGGTCTGTACATATTCTGCTGAACCATATTGTCTGTCTTAACGGTGACTTTCTTAAAATAGACGCAGGCATATGTAAGGTTGCAGTTGCCCCAGTCCTCAGCGCGCCAGCCCGGGTGGTCGTTTACCCAGGCTTTGAAGTAGACATTCTTTCCGTATTTGAGAAGTCGCTGTCTTTCAGCCGCTGTAAATGTATGAGTATAAACAAAATAAGTGGATGTCCAGTTTTCCTTAGGGTCATAAATATTGACCGGGCTTGATTTGGGAGTAAGAGTCTTGTTAAGTGTAATCTCGGAATTGTCATCAAGCACGAGCCTGATGTTGTTCTCCTGCTTTCCGTTGCCCCAGTCAGTCCAGCAACAATATTCAATCTTTTCAGCGTTTCTGAGGTCGTAGGAATAGTCGCTCAGGTCGGAGCCGCTTGTGTGATAGCTGAAATAACGAGCGTGGCAGTCCCAGGTTGAAAATTGGAATGTCCTCATATTGTCGTTCCACGTCGTATATGTTCCTGTCTTAGACTTGGCGTTGGCGCCTGTGGTCTTTGCCTTTTTGTCGGGCAGGATTGTGACCTTTGCCATTCCGTTATCCTTGTCAATCTCACCCTTTTCGTTGCCGGCGCCTACGTAGAAGTTGATTTTCTTGCCGGTCGCGTTGCCCTTGACGGAGATTTCGAAGGTCTTTTCCTTGATACCCTTGGCAAAGATGAGAGTCTCTTTGAAGCTCTCGTAGTTGTCGCCCTCCTTGGCTGTGCCGTCGGTTGTGAGAACGGTTACGGCGGAGAGATTCTCGGTGCCGGCAGTCTTTTTGAGGGTGAGCTCTACCTTACCGGGATTCTGGATTTTGACGTCCTTGCTCTTGAACTCGTACTTCGCGTCCTCGCTCTTCTCGTCATCAGAGATGTTGATGAAGCCGTCGGAAGCGTCGGAAACCTCACTTGAAGCGTTGGTCAGGGCGAACATCGCCTGAACCTGTCCGTCGGAAGTCTCGTCGTCATATACGCGGACGGTGATTTCCTTTGTGGTCTCGCCGTCAGCGAAGGTGAGCTTTTCACTTACTCCGCCGAGGGAATTAATCATCGCCTGGATATTTTTGGCGCCGTTCTTCATAGCCTTGTCGGCGTCCTTGTACTCGTCGGAGTTTTCGTCGGCGATTTCTCGCCATGTCTTTGTCTTGTTGAGTGAGCCTGTCTGAGCAACCTGAGCCTTCTGAAGCTCGGAGAGCCCGTCAGTCTTTACATTTTTGACCTCCGCGGTCTTTTTGTCCGCGTCTGCCGCTGAAGAGTCGGCGGCGAGGTCGTCCTGATTTACGGCGGTCAATTTGTCGCCGTAGGTGTCGATAAGGCTCTTGCTGTCCTTATCAGCCTCGAGCTTGCGCTCTGAACCGAACAATCCGTCGTTCATATACAGAGCGTAGTCCTCACCGTAGCGCGTGCTGACGTCGAGAGCGTGGAACTCAACGGTCGCCTCGCCCTTTGTGTCGCCCATACGTACGACGGTGATCTTTTTATCCGCGTCGCCCTCGGTCATATTAATCTGTGTGTTCAACAGACCGAACGCGCCCTTTGGATATGCTTTGCCGCCCTTTTTGAGCATCTCCTGAACCGCGGAATTATCATTCTTTGATTCATCGGATTTCTTTGTGGCGGCAGAGGCGACGCTCATTGTGCTCAAGGCTAAGATTGCCGCGAGCATAACGGCGAGCGAGCGCCTCCACAATCCGCTTATTCGCGAAAAGTGCTTTTTCATAGGTTTTCCTCCTTTTTTCGCCGGGTTTGACCTCAACGATAATTTACTTTATAAAACCGCTTTTACGCGGGATTAACCTGATGTAAAACATTATATCACATCGAGTACAACAAAAGTACAACATAAAGAAATATAATAATTATTTTAAGCTTATTTTCTTTTGCGGAAAATAAGCGCGGTATTTTGCCTTAAATATTTTGTTCTGCTTTTTATCTCCGACTTTGATTTTGACGGTCTTAACGCCGGAGGCTTTGAGGGAGTTTTTTACGGTGGATTTTTTCAGCTTTTTAGTCTTGATTGTAATGGTTTTGACTTTCTTTCTGTCAGAAAAAGCCTTGGACGAAATGCCCGTTACCGCGTACTTTTTGCCGTTCTTGAGCGTGACTTGCTTCGGAACGGTCGCGGTCTTTGATAATTTGGCGGTAAGGCACTTGTTATAATATACCGTCCGCGAGGTTTTAACAAGGTATTTTGCCCTTGTTTTTCCGCTTCCTGCGGTAAGGATTTCTCCCTTTTTAATTTTGATTGAGGGGGATTTTTTCCGCTCCTGATTTTCTGTCGCGGGCTGAGTTTCCTCCCGCGGCTGAGTCGGCTGGGATTTTACTTCCTCAATAGTCTTTTGATACGCAGTCCAGACGTCAGGCAGATTCAGAAACTTATGCTCTCCCCCGCGTTCCACGTTATAAACTGTCCTGCGCTCTGTGTTGTCGAGAAGGATTTTCTGAAGCTCGCCGGGCGTTTTGTCAGGCAGAAGCCCTTTGAGAATCGCGAGCGCGGAGGATACCTCAGCTACCGCGGGAGAGGTTCCGTAGGTTGAGCGGTGATCGGAGTTGAGGTAGGTCGTCATAACGTCGCGTCCCGGGGCGGCTATCTCATAAATCGGGTTTTCAGACGATGTGCACCAGTTGGTGAAGTCCGCCATTGTACCGTCGTTTTCAGTCGCCATAACGCCGATGACCTCGGGGTACGCCGCGGGATAGACCTTTGACTGATAGATATGATCGTCGGCGTAGGTCTTTTCGTTGCCCGCCGCGGCGACAAGTATACTCCTTTGCGACGCGTATTTAATCGCCTGTTCGAGCTCATTTGTGGGGTAGATTGTGCCGAGCGACATATTGATAACGTCGGCTCCGTTGTCGGCGGCGTAGTAAATCGCCTCGACTATATCGTCAATCGGGAAAGCCTTTGTCTTGCTGATTTTGACGGACATAATCTTCGCCGAGTAAGCGATTCCCACTCCCCCGCCGTTGCCTGCCGTCATAGCGATAATGCCCGACATCATCGTGCCGTGACCGCTTGTGTCGACGGTCGCGGGAGTATCGGTAAGGCTCATTCCGTGGATGTCGTCAACATAGCCGTTGCCGTCGTCGTCGACGCCCTCGATACCGTTAAGCTCCTTTTCGTTAGTCCAGAGGTTTTGCTCAATATCATCGGAAAGCGAGATTCCCGTATCAAGCACGGCGACTACCACGTTTTCCGCGGGTGACTTGCCGTTTTCGGCGAGCTTTTCCCACAGCTCAACGGCGTTAAGGGTTGAGAGAGTGGTCTGTTTTTCAAGGAGCTCGTCGTTTTCCCACGGCTTGTCATAGGCGTAGGCTGTCGGGATTGAGGCTATCAGGGTAAGGCATATTATTACGCTGATAATGCGGTATAATTCTTTTAAAGCATTATTCATCCTTGACCTCATTTAAATCATTTTTAAGAAAGCGTGAGCGTCCGAACGCGAGTATGAGCAGGAAAACAGGCTGCATTACTATAAGTCCGACCTTGAACGGCTGGCTCTTTCCGAAATAATCCGAGAGCCTGACCGACTTTTTCATATACATTATTACGCCGGCGACAAAACCCGTGAGGCTCATAAGTATTGTTAATACAGGGGTTTTTAAAAACGGGCTGATGAATAAACTATAGCACCGCGTTACTGTATAGATTATCGGCAGAATATAGCTCATTCCGAGCGTACGGAATAACACAAATTCGCTGTAAAACGGTATAACAGCCTTGTAAGCCTTGTTGCCCGTTTTTTTGAAAATCAAGCAACCCGCGACAATAGAGAAAAGAAAAAAGAATAATACTATGAGCTCAACAGTCATTCCGAACCGTGAGGCGACATCTATAAATTCAGGCAATTTGATAATAGCTTCCATATTACCTCCTTATACTTCGGCTTCGAGCATTTGTCTGCTGACAAGAGTCGCGAATTCTCCGCCGAGCTCTACGAGCTCATCATAGGAGCCCTCCTCGACGATTTTGCCCTTATCCATAACGAGAATTCTGTCGCAGTCCTTTACCGTGGAAAGACGGTGAGCGATTACAAGGCGCGTACAGCTTAAGCTTTTGAGAGCGTCGGATATCTGCTTCTGAACAATGTTGTCGAGAGCCGAGGTAGCCTCGTCAAAGAAAAGCATTGTCGGATTAAGAACAATCGCCCTCGCGATAAGGATACGCTGTTTCTGACCGCCCGAGATTGTGCCCGCGCTCTCGTCAATCATCGTGTTCATGCCCATCGGCATGGCGCGGATGTCGTCAGCTATTCCCGCGAGCTCCGCCGCCCTCCACGCGTCGTCAAGCGTTAAATCGGGCGAATGGAAGGTTATGTTTGTATAAATATCGCCGAAAATCAGGGTGTCGTTCTGCAAGACAGTGCCGATACTGCGCCTTAAAGACTTCAAATCGATTCGGCTTAAATCCTTGCCGTCGTAGAGAATCAGACCCTTTTCGGCTGTTTCAAAGCCTAAGAGAAGCCGCATAAGCGTTGACTTGCCGCTGCCGGACTTGCCGACAATGGCGACGTAATCGCCCTCTTTTATATGAAGTGAGAAGTCGTCAAGCACCCTTGTGCTTCCGGATGTATAGCTGAAGGACAGGTTATTGACGTCGATGTTGCCCTTGAAGTCGTTGATGATTTCCTTATCCTCGGAGATTTCGGGCGTTTCGGTCAGAATCGGCTTAATCATTTCCATAATCGGAACAGCCTGCGATACCGAGAGAGCCGCTTGTGAAAGGTCGTTTACAGCCGCGGTTATTATGCCGAACGCCGCGCTGAACGCTACAAAATGCTCCGCCAAGACAATTGAGCAGTCAGACGCGATGAAGTAAATCCACAACATTCCGAACAGAGATATTATCGTCGGAAGTACGGGATAGATTTTCAGGAAAAACGGCGGGTTGTAGGTTTCCTTGGCTGTTTCGGCGTAGGTATCAGCCCACTTTGAGAACACGCGCTTCTCGGCTCCCGAGGTCTTGATACGCTGGATACCCGCCATAAGCGAGTACTCGGCGCCTGTTTCCTCGGCGGCGAGCTTCATACGCTTGCTGTTCACCCTTGCCTGCATTATCGCGGCAACTACGCTAACTCCGATTATGGAGATTACAACGGCTGCCGAGGGGATGATAAGGTCTGAGGCGATGTCTTCAATCTGGCTGAAAAACAGCAGTGAGAACAGGCAGGTTATTCCTACGGAAAATACGTTGTCAATCAGGATTTCACACAAATCGGACGAGTAGCTCACGCGTGTGTATAAATCACCGGAGCTGTATTTGCGGAAGAATGACGCGGGAAGTGATAAGAGCCTCGACATTACAGCCGCTCCGACCGATACGGAAACCTTGATTCTGATACGCCGCATTATCAGTTCCTTTACGGTCTTGATAAGCTGGCTTGATATGAGCACGCACAACAAAAACGCCGATATCGAATAAAACAAAGCAAAATCCTTTGTAGTAGTGACGTAATCGGTAATCAGAAGCGTCACACGCGGAATAAAAAGAGTTATAAATGTGACGAGCAGCGTCGCTCCCGCCGCCAGAACGTAATCCGCCGCGGGAATACACTGTCCTATGTACCTGAGAAGCGAGCGTTTGCCGACGTTCTCACGCGGAAGCGGACGGTAAAAGCAAATCGCTTCATCTCTGAAAAGCTGTGATGTGAATATGTTGAGATAAACTATCGCGCCCGACTGATAATCGCGGTAGGTGTAGCCCCTGATTTTGTTCGGGATAAGGGTTACGGGACGGTTATCCTTTTTTGTAAAGGCGATAACAGGTCCGAAGGAGTCCTTGTACCAGCGTTCAGGCAGGTTGATTCTGCGGTACATTATGCCGCACGGACGCGTCGCGTATTCAAGGCGCGAGTTCAGACCCTCGATATACGCGGGAATTTTAACCGGCTTTTTGCCGTAGTATTTCAGCAGAACGTCAACCGCCTTCTGAGTCGCGGTTAAATCGTCGCTTACGTTTTCCGAGGAGTTGTCGGACATAATCGAAAACTCAAGGTTGCGGAAGGATTTTCTGAGCATTTCCTGTTCGCTGAGCTTTTGTTCTTTGATTTTTTCTTTAAAGCTTGTCATATCCGCACCCCCTTATACACTTCTTATAAGACGGGCATAGCTGCCGTCGTTTTTAAGGAGCTCATCGTGAGTTCCCTGCTCGGCTATAACGCCGTTTTCAAGCACAATTATCCTGTCGCAGTCGCGGATTGTGCTCAGACGGTGAGCGATTACGATACAGGTTGTGTTTCTCTTTTTAACCGAGTTGATGATTTCCTGCTCGGTCACCGCGTCAAGAGACGAGGTAGCCTCGTCAAGTATCAGAAGAGTGGGATCGTTGACAAGAGCTCGGGCGATTTCAAGGCGCTGTCTTTCTCCGCCCGACATATCCATTCCGTTCTCGGCAAGGCGCGACTGATAGCCGCCTCTGCGCGCGATAATCATATCGTGAATACAGGCGTCCTTCGCGGCGCGCTCAACCTCCTCGGGAGAGATTATGTCGTCCCACATACGTATATTTTCAAGAATTGAGTCCTCGTAAAAGAATATCTGCTGGTCAACGATTCCGACCGAGGATGTGAATACGGAGCGGTTTATCTCGGTTATTTTCTTTCCGTCAAAGAGTATCTCTCCGCTCCACTGCTGATATAAGCCGGCAATAAGCTTTGAGACGGTGCTTTTTCCGCAGCCGCTCGCGCCTACAATCGCGACGCTCTCGCCTTTATTGACGGTGAGGCTGAAATCCTTGAGCAGAGGCTCAGCGATTTTTGAGTAGCCGAAGGTTATGTTCTTGATCTCAACAGAGCCCGAAAGCCTGCCGCTTATGTCGTCGTCCTCACTGTCCTCACGGATGTTGGGGTCGTTTTCATAACTCATTACGTCCTCTATACGCTCCATATTAGTGCGCATTTCCTGGATTGTCTGACCGGCGTTTATGAGGGTGTTGGCGGGCTGGAAGAAGGACGCGAGAAGTCCCTGGAAGGTCATTATCATACCGAGGGTAACCGTGTTGCTGTCAAAGCTTATCATCAGCCATATGCCGAAGAAAAGCACGGCGTAGTTGGCGACCTGACAGATAAACAGAGGTATTGAGCCGATGATTGAGTTAAGACGCTCGATATCGACATTATGCTTATTTAACGACGCCTGATGTCCCGCCCATTTGCGAAAGAAGCCGTCCTCGGCGCCACTCGACTTTATTGTCTCGGCGATACTTATGCCCGCGACTGTGCTTGAGGCGAGTAGTCCCTCGTCACGCATCTGGACGCGCGTGAGATTTACGCGCTTGCGCGAAACATACTGCGATACAATGATATTGAAAACAATCGCGACAACTCCCACCGCCGTCAGAACTACGCTGTAGCGCAGCATTACGACAAGGTAGAATACCATCATCAAGGTGTTGATAGCCAGAGGCGCGAGAGTCTGAACAATCGTATCGGCGATTGACTCGTTGGTGCGATGACGGGTGAGGATATCGCCCGTCATTCTCTGCTCAAAGAACTTCATCGGGAGCCTGAGTATCTTCCAGATAAACGCGGAGCTTCCGACGACTGCCATTTTGCCCTTGATTTTGAGGGCGTAAAAGGCTGAGAACATCATTGTAACAGTCTGAACAAGAGCCAGGACAATAACCGCGCTGAAAAAGAAATCGCTCCAGTCCGTGCTTATTCCGTCAATAACGCGGTCGAGGAATATCATTGACATAGCGGGGTTCAGGATACCGAAAAAGCTCGTCAGCACTGAGGTCAGGATAACGAAAACAACAGCCGCTCCGGCTCCTATAAGACGCTTTCTGGCAAAGGAAACGGTGCTTCTGCGCTTGCCGTCGGGCTGAAAGCTTGAATTCGGGCTGAAAGTAAGGCAGACTCCCGTAAACGCCTTTTCAAATTCCTTCATCGGAATCGAATAGGCGCTTCGGGCGGGGTCGTTGATATAAGCCTTGCCGTTCTTGAAGCCGCGGAGAACTACAAAGTGGTTGTAGTTCCAGTGGATAATACAGGGAAAGGTCGCGATTTTCTTAAGCTGCTCGGCGTTGAGCTTGTACGCCTTTACGTCAAAGCCGTATCTTCGGGCGGCAAGCCCCATACTTCTGGCGTTTGAGCCGTCGCGCGAAACTCCGCAGTCCTCGCGAACCTTCTCGAGAGGAACCCATTTGCCGTAATAAGCCATTATCATAGCGAGGCACGCCGCGCCGCATTCGAGAGCTTCCATCTGCATAATGACGGGAACAGATCGCGCCACGCGATTTTTCACGGGATTTTTAATCTTATTCTTCATAATCTACCTATTTAAACAAATACTCTATCGGAGTAACTTTTTCGGTGACTTCCGCGGTATATTTACCGTCGGGAATATCGGAATAGGTGTAAACCTCGGCGGCGCAGTCGTCGCCGTCCTCGCCGTAGGTAAGGCTTTCAATCTTGACGGTGTATGACTCGAACGAATGGGCGTCGCCTCCCGAGTTGAGCAGGTTAACTTCCATATCAACTTCATAATCGATATTGTTGGCGGGTCCGAGATGGATAATGCCGCCTTTTACTTTCGCGTCAACATACTCCGTCGTGGAAATTGTGCTGAAAAGCGAGCCCGCGATTACTCCGATAATCAGAATTATTACCGCCGCGAGTACAAACCACATCGACGGGCTTGTTACGCGCAGGTAGCTGTTTATATCATCGGGAGATATGATTTTTTCTTTTTGTTCGGTGTTTTTTTCTTTACTCACAAGCTTTCCCCCATTTATACAGAGTTAATTAAAATATGAATCATAGCCTTCCCAGCCTGAAACGTATCGTCTTAAGATAGCGGAGTCGGCTCCGTCAACGCTGCCGTCCTTGTTAATATCGGCGGCTGTCCAGTTTGTTATCTTTTCCTTGTATCCGTCCCAGCCCGCGATATAACGCGAAAGGATTCCCTGGTCTATTCCGTTGACCTCACCATCATCGTTGACGTCGCCGCGTTTTACGACTTCGGTTGAGGGCTCTCCGCCGAGAGATTCAAAGTCAAATTCGTTTTGCTTCGCGTAACGCTCGGCTTCCGTGCCTGAATATCCGGTGATTTTGAAGCCTTCGATTTTAGTTCCGTCACCCTTGAAGCCGAGGGAGCTGTCACCGATTGAGGTTACCTTTCTCGGAACCGCGACTGATGTGAGCAAATCACATCCCGAAAAAGCGTCCTTGCCCAAGGTTGTGAGTCCGTCGCCTACAGTAACCTTCGTAAGCGATGAAAGCGAGGAGAAGGATCCGTCGCCGATTTGCGTAAGGCTGTCGGGAATTGTAAACTTCTTAATCTTGATTCCGGTAAAGCAGTTCTCGCCGATGGTTTCAACACCGTGCGACATTGTCAGGGCCTCAAGATTCGGGCACGCCTTGAAGCAGTCGTTTCCGATGGTTCTGACGCTATCGGCGAGCGTGACCTTTTTGAGCTTTGAGCTATTCTGAATAACGCCGTTTCCGATACCTGTAACGCCGTAATTCACGACAAAGTTTTCAGCGCTGTCGAGATACTCGGAGAAGCTGTCGTCACGGACAAAATCGCCCGTACCGGAAACGGTAAAGGTGTTTGTGCCGAAATCATAATCCCATACGCAGTCGCCGACTGTGCCACCGTTTTCTTCGCTCACACGCAGGATAATAGGATAATCCTCATTTTTTATGGAATTATACGTACTCTCGTACAAGAACGTATGGAAGTCCTTGTTGTAGTAAGCGTTTTCGGGAGCGACAATATCCATTCCCTTGAGGATATACTTTCTCGAGTATACGCTCTTTGTGATAATTACATTCATCGAGCGCAGTTCAACATTATATGAACCGTAGGCTATGGCAAAATCGCCGACGGTTAGCTCGCCCCAGCTCGCCGTAAACACACAGTCTGAGGAAATCGTCAGAGAATCTCCGAATTCATATGATTTGCCGTCCGAGCTCCACGATTTGAACTCCTTACGGTAAGGCGCGGTATAGACACATTCACGCGGATAGTATGTAAAACCGTTACAGACCTTTGTCGAGCGCATAGAGCCGGACGCTCCGTTTGACGAGTAGGATACGGTCGAAAGCTTTGCCTCTTTCCATGTAAGACAGCTGTATTTATCAGCGTATTTTTTCGCGTCGGATGATGAAGCCGCGTAAATCACGGCGCCGAATGTGTTTACTGTATCGTGCAACTGATATTTACCGACGCCGATATCCTCAGCGAGCGAGGCGGACGACGGAATATAAATATTCACAAGATCCTTGCACCCGAGAAAAGCGTTTTCATCAATAGACTTGATTGTTTCGGGCAGAATAACAGTCTTGAGCTTTTCGCAACTATTAAACGCGTATCTGCCGATTGTTTCAACACCGTAGGGAATTTCGATATACTCAAGAGAGGTACAATGATTGAAAGTAAATTCGCCTATGGTTTTGAGCGATTCGGGAAGATAGACGTGTTCAATCAGGGTATTGTTAACTAAAACATTCTGACCTATAGAGGTTATTCCCTCACCGATATAAACCGTGTTGACAATTTCATACATCCTGCTGATGAAAGAGCCTTCATCTTTGTCGTATTCAAGATTACCCTTTCCCGAAAATCTCAAAACTCCGTTTTCGATGGAATAGGTTATGTTGTCGCCGTAGCTTCCGCAAATCTGATAGTTAAAAGCTCCGGTCTTGCTTTTACTTGTTTCAGCCGCCATTGCCGTGACAAACATTGACGAAAGCATGAGCCACGCCAGCAGAAATGCCGCGGCGCTCCTTAATTTTTTCATAAAATCCACCTCTGAATACAGATATACATCGTAATTATACCATTAAATCGACTCTGCCGCAATCCAAAAATCAGACCATATATTTATGCAATTCGCACAAAGAGAAGGCATACTTTTTATTACAAAACACAGAAACACCTTTAAGAACAAATTAATAAAGAAAAAAAGCCGTCATAACGACGGCTCCGATAAAGATTATAAGAAATAGCCCGTAAAAACAGTTATATGCCGCCTGAATAATCGGACGGCATATAAATGTTTATAAAAACTACGGATAATAGTTCTTATAAACGGTTTCGAGCTATTGATATAACCTTGATGGTTATCGGACTTTCTTTTGAGCTGCCTTAGCACGACAGCGCCTTCGGTTTTACTGTTTCAGTAATATAATGTATTTATTTTTTTCCTACCCATTGATATTTATGAATCACATAATATGCTCCGTATTTATCCCGGTCTCCGCCTGCATACGCGTATTCTACAACATAGAATACGTCTCCCGATTTCAGCTGGTCAAGATATCCGGGAACGCTTACTGCTCCGCTGACGGTTTTTGACTGTGAGAGTACATGACAGTCCATATCAGAACCGAATGTATGTCCTGTAATATACCAATTTGACGCCGGAATCGGATTTGCGGACGGATTGACAGTTGTTATGTATGAGCTGCAAGTTAAATTGGACATCCCATCGTTATAACACATCGGTTTTGACTGGTTGAATGTACCGCGTAGAGTGAGATTAACCTTTTGATCGAGCTTATATGATTTCGGCAACGCAGAGAAGGTGAAGGTCGCGGAAGCGGTTTCATTCTTGCAAAGACCTTCGTGAGCCGCGTCTCCCCATGAACCACTGCCACTTCCTTCGAGGGCGTTTGTAACCGTTTTGATGTTAAACACTCCGTTGCTTGCGCTTATTGTTTTATCTACTGTCTTTGTACAAGATCCGACTTCGACGTTGACCGGAGTATTTGCTCCCATATCCTTGGTATATGAGCCGGCATATTTCCAGTAATTTGTCTTTTTCTTAGCGGATGCCTTTACCGTAAGCTTGCACCTGTACTTTTTCTTTTTGTAGATCGCTGTAATAGTCGCCGAACCCTTCTTTTTAGCCTTGATCTTGCCGTTTTTTACGGTAGCTACTCTTTTATTTGAGGTTTTCCATTTTACCTTGGATGCCTTAGCGTTTGTCAGCTTGAGGGTGTACTTGCCGCCTGCGGTCAGGGTCAGCTTGGTTTTGTTGAGCTTGCATTTGTGACTTTTGAGGTATCCCTTGACCTTCTTGGTCATAAGGTTATAGGTGTTGGATCTGCTCTTGAATACCATCGTTTGAGTATCAACTACCTTGCCCTTAGGTGTGCAAATATTAACAACGGGCTTAATGCCGTAGGCAACCGCGGCATAGACCGTATGATATGTTTGAGCCATACCGTCGGATTTTACCTTTAATTTAAGGTTTTTCTTGTCCTTTATTTTCTTGGGGATGTTTTTCCAGCGAACGATCCAGTTTTTGAGCACAGATTTTTTGCCGGCTTTTCTGGTAGGATCCTTGAAGGTGATTTTGACCTCCTCCGCCAAATCCGCCGCTATCTTGTCGCGCATATCCTGAGCGAGCTTCTCGGCGTCGCGCTGGCTTTTCTTCGAGTACCATTCAAAAAAGATTTTCAGCTCGTAATTTTTTATCTTTTTTACTAGTTGGTCGCTGAGCTTTGTTTTCAGATCGTAATTTAATCCGCCCTTCAGCGCTTTGGTCTGGACATCGTTAAAAATATAAGCGATTTCCGCCTCGTTATTCCACAGCTTCCACGCGTAATTCATTACCTCGTTGTCAATCTCTTGCTGTTTTTGCTTTGGGGTGAGGCTGGTGTTTTCCATTATCGGCAGCAGGATATCGCGCCACTGAATAATCGAGCGATAACCGCTTCCGCCTTTCTTGTAATATGTGCTGTAGACGTCGTACCATTTCTTTTCGTTAGCGTCGAGCGTATCGGAAATACCCTTGTTGAGCGCGAAGCTCACTATGGCTACCGAAAGCGCAGCCGCGGAAGCCGCGGTTGTACCGATCCACGAAAAGCCCAGTCCCGTACCGAAGCTCAAGAGTCCCTGATAGGCAGTTGACGCCGCCTGATATTTTTCTCCCTTGAGGGCGTAGATGATCGCGTTAACATTGGCGAGCGCGAAGCCGAAGACTCCGATCTCGGTTGAATAATCGCTTGTATACTTGGTAAAGCTGTCCTTGAATTTGAACGCCTGTCCGAAATTGCCGCGCCAGTTTAGATGCGGAAGTTTTTTATTTTATACTTTTACACATTCTTTTACAATCAAACTTCCAGCTTTTAACAACTGTACCATCCAAAAGCGCATAACCGAGTTTTTCATAAAAACCGACAACATCAACACGGCTGTCTATGAAGATTTCCTTATAACCGAGCTCCGCAATCCATTTTTCGGCTTCTCTGATAATCCTGCTGCCTAAATGATTACCGCGATAATCAGGAAGAACAACTACACGCCCGAGCAAAACACTTCGCTCGTCAAGGCCATAAAAACGGCAAGTAGCTATTGGATATGTTTTATCTAACAGAACAATGTATTTACTTTTTTTACCATCGTTTTCATCAAATTCCTCTTGAAGCGAGATATTGTGCTCACGGTTCATCCCCTGAACTCTTACAGAATATGCTCC
>JAFNSO010000024.1 GCA_017384945.1 Ruminococcus sp.
CCAGTTTGAGGCGGGCAGGGAAAAGGTCGGCAAAAAAGGCGTTGTTCGCGATCCGGCAGTCCACGTTGAGGTGGTCAGGGGAATATACGAATTCTGCCTTAAAAACGGTTATTCCGTACTAAACCTCGATTTTTCACCGATAAAGGGACCCGAGGGGAATATCGAGTACCTTATTCATCTTAAAAAATCCGACGACCCGCAATCCTTTACGGACATTACTCCCGAGTCTCTTGTTGAAGGCTCGCACAGAGAGCTTGACAAATAGGTGAAAAAATATGAATATTGCTGTTATTGTTAATACAGGGAAAAAGGCGGCAATCGACTGCGCGGGCAGGATTTCCGAAATGTTTATTTCGGCGGGCGTTAAGATTATTATGCCGTCAAAATGCGAGCCGTATTACAAAAATCTTGAAATTGAATATGTCAGCGACCATTTCAAGCTGTTTGAGAGCTGTGATTTGGCGGTGACGGTCGGCGGCGACGGAACGATAATCCACTCCGCGAAGCACGCCGCCGCGTATGACAAGCCGATGATCGGCGTAAACGTCGGGCGGCTCGGATTTGCCGCCGAGGTCGAGCCCGACCATATTGACGATTTAAAAAGACTTCTAAGCGGCGATTATAATATACAGAAGAGAATGCTTCTCTCGGTCAGCGTCAGGCGAAAGGATAAAAGCGTTGACGAGTTTATAGCCGTGAACGAGGCTACTCTTGCCAGAGGTCAGATGTCGAGAATAATCGACATTTCAATTTCACTCAACCGCTCTCCGATTACAACCTACAGGGCGGACGGCGTTTTGTTTTCAACTCCGACAGGTTCAACCGCCTACGCTTTGTCGGCGGGAGGCCCCGTTATTTCGCCCGAAATGCAGTGCGTGCTGCTTACTCCCGTTTGTCCGCACTCGCTTATTTCGCGCTCTGTAATTTTTGAGTCCGACGCGCTTCTGACAGCTAAGGTCAGGGTAAGCGACGGCACAAACCCGATTCTTTCAATCGATGGTGAGAAAAACATCGAAATAACTCCCGACGATTTGGTAATAATAAAAAAATCCGACAAAACCTTAAAGTTAATTACATTATATGAACGAAATTTCTACCAGCTTCTCAATGAAAAGCTAAAAGAAAGGAAATCCTGATGAAAACACGCAGACAAGCTCAGATACTCGACCTTATTAACGAGCACCCGATTGAGACCCAGGAGGAGCTTCTCCGAAGATTGAAGGAAAACGGCTTCAACGTCACGCAGGCGACTGTGTCGAGGGATATAAAGGAGCTGAGACTTCTGAAGTCGCTTTCTCCCGACGGAAAATACCGCTACACCTCTATTAAGAAATCCGTCTCCGACTCCGACGACAACGTTAGGGGCTTTTTCAACAGCTCTGTTGTTTCAATAAAATTCGCACAGAATATGGTTGTAATAAAAACCCTCGCGGGAATGGCAAACGCATTGTGCGCTTCATTGGACGGAATGAAGCTGACTGGGGTAATCGGAACGATAGCGGGCGACGATACGATTTTTATAGTCTGTCTGGACACCGACAACGCCGAAAAGCTCGTTGTTGACCTCAAAAAGTATTTGTAAGGAAAAGCTATGCTCACTTCATTATTTATCGAAAACATCGCCGTAATTGAAAAAACCGAAATCGAGCTCTACCTAGGGCTGAATATCCTGACAGGTGAGACGGGTGCGGGTAAAAGTATTGTCATTGACGCGATAAATGCGATACTCGGTCAGCGCACCAGCCGTGAGATTATAAGAAACGGCTCCGAAAGCGCGACGGTTTTCGCTACCTTCTCCGATTACAACGACAATGTCAGACATAAGCTCGAGGAAAACGGCTATTCCTCGGACGAGGAGGATCTTGTTATTAGCCGTACCCTTTCATTAAGCGGCAAAAATACCTGTCGAATCAACGGCAGACCCGCTACCGTAGCGCTGCTTCGGGAGCTGGGGCTCAACTTAATCAATATTCACGGTCAGCATGAGAGCTATGAGCTCTTTTCGCCCGACACACATATAAAATACATTGATAACCTCGCGGGAAACGACGAGCTTATCGCTCAGTACAAGGCTTCATACAAGCAGTATAAAAAAGCTGAAAAACAGCTCAACGATTTTCTCAAAAGCGAGACAAACCGCGAGCAGAGGGTCGATTTGCTCAGCTATCAGGTTGACGAGCTGGAGCAGGCGGCGATCGAGGTCGGCGAGCTCGAGTCGCTTTCCGAGGAGAGAAGAATCCTTATGAACGCCGAAAAAATCACCTCCGCGCTTCACAAGGCGAAGGCGTTTCTGGACGGCTCAGCGTCTGTCGGAGCGGTCGATTCACTCGACGACGCCGTAACGGCTCTGCAAAAGGCTTCGGATCTCAACCCCGAGTACGAGGAACTTTTTAACAGGCTGAACGATTTGTATTATGAGGTTCAGGATGTTTCAAACGAGCTTTCGGACGCGGTTGAAAACAGCGAGGGAAATCCCTACAGACTCGAGGAGGTCGAGGAAAGACTCGACTTACTCTCGAAGCTTTCTCGAAAATACGGCTCTACCGAGGAGGAAATGCTCGTGTTTCTTGAAAACGCAAAAGCGGAGCTCGAAGGGCTTCTCAAATTCGACGACAACGTCTCCGAGCTCAGGGCTCAACTTGAAAGGTCATATGAAAACACAAAGGCTCTCGCGGACAAGCTCTCGTACATCAGAGAAAAAACCGCGCGCAGCTTTGAAAAACGCGTAAAGGAAGAGATGTCATTTTTGGATATGCCGAATGTCGAGCTTGTTGTAGCCCAAAACAAAAAAGACTTGGGCTCTGACGGTCAGGACGAGATTGAGCTGTTGATATCGGCTAATCTCGGAGAAATTCCGAAGCCTGTAGCCAAAATCGCCTCGGGCGGCGAGCTATCGCGAATGATGCTCGCGATCAAGACCGTTCTCGCTTCGACAGACGTTATCGACACCCTGATTTTTGACGAGGTTGACACAGGTATCTCGGGCTCGGCGGCTCAGAAGGTAGGGCTAAAGCTTCTCGAGGTCAGTAAGTCCCGTCAGGTAATCTGCGTTACACATCAGGCGCAGATAGCGGCTCTCGCGGATAGTCATTTTCTGATTGAGAAGAACACTTCCGACGGCAGAACGTATACTGAAATCAGGCTTCTAGATTACGACGGCAGGAAAAAAGAGCTTGCCCGCATAATCGACGGAGTTAACATAACAGACACCGCGTTGGCTCACGCGGAGGAATTGATGAATTATAAGAAATAATAGGGTGTAAGAAATGAAACCATGGTCTGTAAAACAATTTAATAAAGAACACGCAGACGACGTTTCAAAAAAGCATCAGCTTCCAGCGGTAATCGTCGCTCTGCTCGAAATCAGAGGGGCTTTTTCCGAGGAGGAGATACAGGACTTTCTGTTTAATGAGACCAAAATCGACGATCCTTTCCAAATAAAGGATATGGACAAGGCGTGCGAGCGTATTCTGAAAGCAGTTGATTTCGGTGAAAAAATCTGCGTCTACGGCGATTTTGACGCTGACGGCGTTACTTCGACCGCGCTTTTGTACTCGTACCTCGAGGCTCTTGGAGCGGATGTGTGCTTTTACATTCCCGCAAGGGACAACGAGGGCTACGGAATGCATAAGGACGCCGTAAAAAAGCTTCACGAAAACGGCGTGCAGCTCATTATCACCGTAGACAACGGTATCTCGGCGGTTGAGGAAATAGCTTACGCCTCCTCACTCGGGATAGATACGGTCGTAACCGACCATCATATGCCCTCACAAAAGCTGCCCGACGCTGTCGCGGTCGTCGATATTCACAGAGAGGATTGTCCGAGCAGGTTTAAAAATATTTCGGGAGTGGGCGTTGCCTTCAAGCTTGTTTGCGCTCTCGAGGGCGATCCCGACACAATTGATATGCTTCTCGACAACTATTCCGATATTCTTTGTATCGGAACCGTTGCGGATATGATGCCGCTCACGGGTGAAAACAGAGTTTTTGTAAAAAGAGGACTTAAAAGCATAAACAATTCAGACAGAGCGGGTATTATTTCACTTTGTGAGACCTCGGGTATTTCAGAGCAAGGGGTTGACGTAAGGAGCGTCTCCTTTAAAATCGTTCCGAGGATAAACGCCGCGGGACGGCTCGGTCTATCCGATGATTCCGTCACTCTGCTCACGACTGAGGATTACGACGAAGCGCGCTCCATAGCCTCAAAGCTTTCCTACGACAACTCGGAGCGTCAGCGCATCGAAAAGGAAATAATAAGCGATATTGACGTTCTTGTTTCAAAGAACCCGTCGCTCGTTAACGACAGAATAATCGTTCTTGACGGCAGCGACTGGCATCAAGGTGTAATCGGAATCGTCAGCACAAGAATCAAGGATGTGTACAACAAGCCCTGTATAATCATAACCCGCGACGGCGAGCTTTGCCGCGCGTCGGGAAGAAGCGTCGAGGGCTTTGACATATGGGAGGCTGTGTCCTACTGCTCGGATTTGCTCGACCACTACGGCGGTCATCCAATGGCGATAGGACTCGCGCTTGAAGAAAAAAATATCCCGAAATTCCGTGAAAAAATCAACGAATTTGCCCAAAAAAAGGGTGAAATGCCCTTTGATTCGCTCGAAATCGATATGGAAATCGGTCCCGAGTCGCTTGACGTTGAGCTTGCTAAGAGCATAAAATATCTCGCTCCCTTCGGCAAGGGAAATCCCTCTCCTATTTTCAAGCTTTCGGGCTATACGATACTAAATATTATCCCGCTTTCGGGCAACAAGCACATCAAATTTATCATATCAGGCGGCTCAAGGAGAATCCCAGTCATTTGGCTCTACACCGAGCCTGAGCGAAATCCGTTCAAAATCGGTGATAAAATTGATTTGGCGGTGACGCTTGACGTTAACGAGTATAAGAACACTCAGTCTCTCTCGATTTTCATTAAGTCTGTTAAATTTTCGGGCGTTGACTACAGCGCGTACATAAAGAGCAACCGTCTTTTTGAGAGCTTTATTTCGGGAGAAACGCTCGACAGGGAACAGCTCTTGTCTGTTATTCCGACAAAAAGAGAGCTTAAGGAGATTTATCTTTATCTGATAAAGGTCAGAATATTAAAAAATATCGGGCTTGAATACCTTCTGTACAGAATCAACCCGAATCTAACATACTCAAAGCTCAGGGTAGCACTTCGCACATTCAGCGAGCTTGGACTTATCCGTCTCCGTGAAACAATTCGCGGAGTAAGCGTCGAGGCCAGAAGGGTTAACTTCAAGGTCAATCTCGGAGACGCCCCGATTCTCAAAAAACTTAAGGAGGTGTATCGCGGTGGGTAAATATGACAATGTCGCTCATTATCAGGATTTTAACGAGCTTTTGTCTATTCTCAAAAAGAGTAATAATAACTATGAAATGAGAAAAATCAACAAGGCATATGAACTCGCGGAGAAGGCTCACGGAGACCAGAAGCGTATTTCGGGAATCCCCTTCGTACTGCATCCGACCTCCGTAGCCTGTATTGTAGCTCAGTTTGGTATGGACTCCGACAGTATCATCGCCGCGCTTTTGCACGACGTTGTTGAGGACACCGACTACACTCTCGATTTCATCCGCAAGGAATTCGGCAAGGACGTCGCCAATATTGTAGACGGAGTTACAAAAATCTCAAAAATCAAGCTTTACTCACGCGAGGAACAGCAGGCTGAAAACGTAAGAAAAATGCTCATAGCTATGTCAAACGACATCAGAGTAATAATCGTTAAGCTTGCCGACCGACTTCATAATATGCGTACAATCGAGTGTATGGCTGAGCAGAAGAGGAGAGACAAATCCCGCGAGAATATGGAGGTTTTCGCGCCGATAGCTCACCGACTCGGTATGAAGGCGGTCAAAGAGGAACTCGAGGATCTTTCTCTTCGTTACCTCGACCCGATTGGTTACAACGAAATCGAAGAGGCTTTGATGCTTAGAGAAAACGAGCGCGAAAGGTTTATTGAGCGCAAGAAGAAGGAAATCCTGCGCGCTTCAAAGCTTCCGAACAGTAAAATCACCGTTTACGGCAGGGTAAAGAGCATAAACAGCATTTACCGCAAAACTTATCTGCGCGGAAAGACTATTGACCAGATTTACGATTTCTTCGCGCTGAGAATCATCGTCGACAACGTGCAGGACTGCTACAACCTTCTCGGAGTCATCCACGACCTTTACAAGCCGATTCCGAACCGCTTCAAGGACTACATCTCGACCCCTAAGCCGAATATGTATCAGTCTCTTCACACAACCGTAATCGACAGCGACGGAATTCCCTTTGAGGTTCAGATCCGAACCTGGGAAATGCACAACACCGCCGAAAACGGAATCGCGGCTCACTGGAAGTACAAGCTCGGCTTCACCAGAATTGTTAACAACAAAAAAGCCCGCGAGCTCGACGAAAATATTAACCGTATCAAGGATATTTTGCAGGCTCAGATCGATACCGATGACTCGACGGATATTATCAGAAATATCAGAAACGATTTCGACCAGAACGAGGTCTACGTATTCTCGCCGAAGGGTGATGTTTTCAATCTCCCGAGCGGTTCGACTGTGATTGACCTTGCGTATCTGATTCATACCGAGGTCGGAAATCATATGGTCGGCGCGAAGGTCGACAAGCGAATCGTGCCGATTGATTACAAGCTTAACACGGGCGAGATCTGTGAAATTCTGACCCAGAAGGACAGCCACCCGAGACGTGACTGGCTCGAAATCTGTAAAACCTCCTCTGCGCGCTCCAAAATCCGTCAGTGGTTCAAGAAGGAGAAGCGCGAGGAAAACATAATCGAGGGCAAGATTATGATTGAGCGTGAGCTCAAGAGAAGCAATATTTCACTCTCCGACGAGGAGCTCGAAAAACTCTTGCAGTTTATGCTCAAAAAGAACAAGTTCAATACGGTGCAGGATTTGTACGCCTCCGTCGGATATGGCGGTATCCAGCTTTGGAAGGTTATGCCTCGTATCAAGGAGGAGTACAACGAGCTCTTCAAAAAGGACGACGAGGAAACTGTAACTACACCGATTATAGCTCCGCAGCGCCGACGTCACGCGAACTCGGGCGTTATCGTCGAGGGAATGGACGACTGCGCGATAAAATTCTCGCAGTGCTGCAATCCGCTCCCGGGCGATGAAATCATCGGATACATCACCAGAGGCTTCGGTGTTTCAATCCACAAGCGCAACTGTACAAATATACCCGTTGATATCTCAAAGGCGGAGGAGCCCGAGCGATATGTAAGCGTTCGCTGGGAAAACGAAATCACCGACAGCTTCCGCGCGTCGCTTGAGATCATCTCAAACGACCGTACGGGCTTGCTCGCCGACGTTACAATCGCGCTTTCCTCAATGAGAATATTTATTCACGCCTTAAACTCCCGCCAGATAGAAAACGGCAGGGCTATGGTTACGGCGACAATTGATATCAACAACCGCGAGCACCTTGATATGGTAATCAAACGCTTGCAGTCAATCAGGGATGTAATTTCAATAAGAAGATATTAAGGAGAGTTATGAGAGCAGTACTTCAACGCGTAAGCGAATGCAGTGTAAAAATTGATAACAAAACAACCGCTTCGATCGGCAGGGGTTTTATGCTTTTGCTCGGTGTCTGTGACGGCGACGGTGAGCAGGACGCGGTAAAGCTCGCCAAGAAAATCTCGGGACTGAGGATTTTTACCGACGAAAACGATAAGATGAACCTCAGCCTCTCGGATGTCGGCGGCTCTGTAGTGGTCGTGTCCAACTTTACGCTTTACGCCTCGTGCGCTCACGGCAGGCGTCCGAGCTTCATCAAGGCGGCTCGTCCCGAGGTGTCCGAGCCTTTGTATGAGTTTTTCTGCAAAAAGCTTCGTGAAAACGGCGTTGAGGACGTTCTGACAGGGGAGTTCGGAGCCGATATGAGTGTAAGCCTTGTAAACGACGGCCCCGTAACCCTCGTTATAGATTCGGAGGAGCTTAAATGATTGATATAAAGGTTTTTTACGTTACGATGATTATGACAAACTGTTATCTCCTCACCGACGAAAAAACAGGGGAGATGGCTGTTGTCGACCCCGGCGGAAAAAGCGACAGGCTGATTGAGTATGTAAATTCAGCGGGCGGAAAGCTAAAATACGTAATTCTGACCCACGGTCATTATGACCACATCGGTTTTTCAAAGCAGCTTGCCGATATGTTCGGCGCTGAGGTCGTTTGTCCGAAAAAGACACAGCGTTTTCTGAATGATAAAATGCTCAGTCACGCGGCTTTTCACGAGGAATTCAGCGATATAAAGCCTTACGACGCCGATATTCTGCTCACTGAGGGCGACACCTTTATGCTGGGCGAGACAGAAATAAGGTTTATCGAAACTCCCGGGCACACGATTGATTCGGGCTGCTATCTGTTTGATGACGTCCTTATCTGCGGCGACACCCTGTTCTGCGAATCCTACGGCAGAACGGATTTACCCACGGGTGATGACCGCGATATGATTGCCTCGATCAAAAGGCTTAAGGAGCTCGACGGTAATTTGAAGGTTCTCCCCGGCCACGGGATGCTCTCAGACCTCGACCACGAGCGAAAATACAACCCGTTAATGAGAAGAGTATGAATTTATATATTATCAACCACAGCTTTCACTACGAGCTTGAAAACCTCACCCGATTGTTTTATCCCAATGAGAAAATCACGGTCATCCGTGACAGCAGGGATTTTCAGGCTCCGTACATAATAACCCGACTGTCCGACGAGCTTCGCGTCGAGGTCAGTGTCGGCGATTACAACAGAAAAGAGCGCGCAAAGCTCAGCGACGACAACGAGCGATTGATTTGCGAGCTTCTATATAAAATCCTTTGCGAACTCACTCAAATCACTCCTCCGTGGGGAATGCTGACGGGAGTCAGACCCGAAAAGCTTTACAGAAGACTAAAGGAGGAAAAAGGGGAGAGCGCGGCTGATTCGTATTTCAGGGACAAGCTTTTTGTCAGCGACTCAAAAATAAAGCTTCTGAGTATGACGGAGAGCATAGAAAAGAAAATCATTGATTTGTCCGTTGATAAGAGCTTCAGTCTGTACATATCGATCCCGTTTTGTCCGTCAAGGTGCTATTACTGTTCCTTCGTTCAAGCGTCCACCGAGCGCTCAAAGCGTTTGATTGAGCCGTATGTCAAGCTTCTCTGCGATGAGCTTAGACAGACCGCCGAGATTGCTTCAAAGCTCGGACTAAAGATTGAGACCGTTTACATGGGCGGAGGCACCCCGACGACGCTGAGCGCCGAGCAGATGGATCTTGTGCTGTCAACTGTTAATGAATGCTTTGACACAAGCACTCTGCGCGAGTTCACGGTTGAGGCGGGAAGACCAGACACGATAACCGAAGAAAAGCTTATTTCTATAAAAAAAAATAAAGTCGGAAGAATCTCCATTAATCCGCAGACCTTAAACGACGATATTTTAAAGGCAATCGGCAGACGTCACACCGCATATGAGACGCTCGAGGCGTATGAGCTAGCGAGAAAAGTCGGCTTTACAAGCGTGAATATGGATTTGATTGCGGGACTTCCCGACGAGAGCATCGAAAGCTTTGTAAATACGCTCGACAAAATCTGCTCTCTTTCACCCGAGTGTGTAACGGTTCATACACTTTCGATGAAGCGCAGCGCGACACTCACTCAGGACGGAACCTCGATTAACCGAAATGACGCGC
>JAFNSO010000025.1 GCA_017384945.1 Ruminococcus sp.
ATTCCGCAACCGATACATTTATCTTTATCAATCTCATACTCGAGTAAATCCTTACATACGCCCGCAGGACACTTATGGTCTACAACGTGAGCGATGTACTCGTCCTTGAAGTAACGGAGAGTCGAAAGGACGGGGTTCGGAGCTGTCTGTCCGAGACCGCACAGTGAGTTCGCCTTGATGAAGTAGCAAAGCTCCTCCATCTCGTCGAGCATCTCGAGAGTACCCTTGCCCTCTGTGATTTTCTCGAGCATTTCGAGAAGTCTCTTTGTACCTACACGGCAGGGAGTACACTTACCGCAGCTCTCGTCAACGGTGAACTCGAGGAAGAACTTCGCGACGTCAACCATACAGTTGTCCTCGTCCATAACGATAAGTCCGCCCGAACCCATCATAGAGCCGATTTCAAGGAGGTTATCATAGTCAATCTGAACGTCGAGGTGGCTCTCGGGGATACATCCGCCGGAGGGACCGCCTGTCTGAGCAGCCTTGAACTTCTTGCCGTTCGGGATGCCGCCGCCGATTTCATAAACGATTTCGCGCAGCGTTGTGCCCATGGGAACCTCTACGAGACCTGTGTGGTTGATCTTACCGCCGAGAGCGAATACCTTTGTACCCTTGCTCTTCTCGGTACCCATTGAAGCGAACCACTCGGGACCCTTTAAGATGATCTGAGCGATGTTAGCGTAAGTCTCAACGTTGTTGAGGATCGTCGGCTTCTGATAAAGACCCTTTACCGCGGGGAACGGAGGACGGGGACGAGGCTCGCCTCTCTTACCCTCGATGGAGGTCATAAGAGCTGTTTCCTCACCGCATACGAACGCGCCCGCGCCGAGACGGAGCTCCATATCAAAGTCAAAGCCTGTGCCGAAGATATCCTTGCCCAAAAGTCCGTACTCTCTTGCCTGATCAATAGCGATCTGCAAACGCTTTACGGCGATAGGATACTCCGCGCGGACGTATACTCTACCCTTGCTGGCGCCGATAGCGTAGCCCGCGATCGCCATAGCCTCGATAAGAGAATGGGGGTCGCCCTCAAGAACGGAACGATCCATAAACGCGCCGGGGTCGCCCTCGTCGGCGTTACAGCAAACATATTTCTGGTCGGCGTCGTTAGCCGCCGCGAATTTCCACTTTAAGCCTGTCGGGAAACCCGCGCCGCCTCTGCCGCGCAGTCCCGAGTCGAGAATAGTCTGGATAACCTCGTCGGGGGTCATCTCTGTGAGAACCTTTCCGAGAGCGGCGTAGCCGTCCATCGCGATATAATCGTCGATCTTCTCGGGGTCGATAACACCGCAGTTACGCAGCGCTACTCTCTTCTGCTTCTCATAGAAAGCAGTCTTGTTGAGGGACTTGATTGTGTCCTCTTCAACCGTCTCCTGATAAAGAAGTCTTGTAACGATTCTGCCCTTGAGCAGGTGCTCCTCAACGATTTCGGGGATATCATCAACCTTAACCATTGAATAGAAGCTGCCCTCAGGGTAAACCACCATAATCGGACCCAGGGCGCAAAGACCGAAGCAGCCCGTTGTGATAACGTTAACTTCTTTTTCGAGACCGTTTTTAACAAGCTCTTCGTTGAGCTTGTCAACGATTTTCAAACTGTCTGAGGAGGTACAGCCGGTACCGCCGCAAACAAGCACATTAGAACGATACATTATTGTCCTCCTTTTTAGTCAGCGGCGCCGATTGTATACTCGGTAACCACGTTTCTGTTTACAAGATGGTCATTTACAACCTTGACAGCCTTTTCGGGAGTCATCTTGACGTAAGTAACCTTTTCCTCACCGGGGATTTCGATTTCAACAACAGGCTCGAACTGACAGATACCGATACAGCCTGTCTGAGTTACAACGATATCATCGGTAAGACCGCGCTTGGCGATTTCCTCTGTGAAAGCGTTGAGCACAGGTCTGGCTCCGGCGGCGATTCCGCAGGTAGCCATACCGACAAGAACCTTCGCGGCGTTGGGATTCTCTTTTCTGAGGTTGATTCCCGCCTTGGCTCTGTCTCTGATTGCCTGTAATTCAGCTAAAGATTTCATAATTAGTTTGCACCTCCGTATATTATTTGAGTTTGTTCAATTAAGTATTGGTGAATCCAGTCGAGGACATCGGGTGTATCAAGACTGACGTCGCCGAGCACCTCTCTTAATTCTCTTGTGTCGAGAGTGAAGGATGCGGTATCGGTCGAGTGAGTAAAGACGAAGTCGATGTCGGGATTGCACCGAATCAGGATTTCCACGGTCGAGTTGATGTCCCCGAGAGGGGTCATATCGACGTGGCTTTTAACGTACGAGGCCTTGGTGGTTGTGCCTACTCCCACAGAGGACTCAATGGAGAACGAGCCTCCCGTCTGCTCCGCGGAGAGCTTGAACAGCGGCACACCGAGTCCGACCTTGCGGGTGGTTCTCGTTGTGAAGAACGGGTCGATCACCTGACTGACCTGCTCCTGCGTCATACCGCAGCCGTCGTCGCTGATTGTAATTGAAAGGGAGTCGTCCCTGTCGCTTTCAGTCACGGTTATGTACACGAGCTTCGCCTCGGCGCGCACCGAGTTCTGAGCCACGTCCATAACATTAAGCGATAGCTCCCTCATTATCCGTTATACTTGTCGATGATGCCCTGAACGTCGTCAACTGTCAGACGGCCGTAAACGTCGTCGTTTACAGTGAGAACGGGAGCAAGTCCGCAGGCGCCGATGCAGCGGCAGGCAGTGAGCGAGAACTTGCCGTCGGGAGTACACTCCTCAGCGCCGATTCCGAGAATCTCGGAAAGCTTGTTGAGGATATCACCCGAGCCCTTAACGTAGCAGGCTGTACCGAGACATACGGAAATGTGATACTTACCCTTCGGCGAAAGAGCAAACTGTGAGTAGAATGTTGATACTCCGTAAACCTCCTCGAGCGGAACATTGAGTCCGTCCGCAACCATCTTCTGAACCTCAATCGGAAGGTAGCCGTAGATGTCCTGCGCCTCCTGAAGAACAGGCATTACCGCGCCGGGGTCGTCAGCGTGCTTCGCTATGGATTCTTTGAGCTTTGCTTCCTGCTCAGGAGTTCCCGAAAAAGGAATACTGCTGATTTTCTTTTTCATGTTTTTCCTCCTTGAATAAAATTATGTACTCAATCGCGATACGTCCCACGATTAAAAGAATACTAAAAAACATATTCGTACATTTATAGTTATTTTAACATAAAGGTGAAAAGATGTCTATATACTTTTTGAGTTTTTTGGAGGTTTTTCGTTACTATTTTAACAATTTTTTCAAAAAAATCACACGAGCATTAGGTTAGTTTTGCCTAACTCTTGGGTTAGTGTTGTATAACTTGCACAAACGGAGATTTCGGAAAAGAAAAACAGAGGCTTTCGCCTCTGCTAGCTGTCGAGATATTCAATCACCCTTTGAGCGGAAAGCTCGCAAAGCTCCATCACATTTTCGGGCTCGCGCATATTCTCAAGGTAATGCGCGTCGGAGTCGGTGATTATTTTCATACCGTTCAGAATGGGGTGAGCTTTTCTAAGCTCCTCTTCCCTGCTTTTGTCGGAAAGCTCAGCCGCGGTGAAGCCGCACGACGGATCGATCTCGCCGAGAACGGAAAGAATCGAAAGACTGTCGCGGTCGATATGCGCGGGAAGGCACACTCCGCCGAAATCGCGCACAAGGCTGTGAGCGCTCATTACACTGATGTCGGTCGCGGGAAGCAGAAGGTGCTCGACTTCCCCCGTTTCCTCGTCGTTTTCGTTCATAATGACCTGTCTGCCGTAGATCTCGGGCTTGTTTTTGATTTTGATTCGGTGATTATCCACGTACTCGTTCCATTTAAGAGCCTTTTCCAAATCGGGAAACAGGCACACAACGTGGATATCCTCGCTGGTGGTGAGCTCCATACCCGCCAAAACCAAAAGCCCGACCTCCTCGCCGACCTTCATCGCCGCCTCACAGTTGAGAGAGGAATTATGGTCGGTAAGCGCGATTATGTCAAAGCCCAGAAGCTTTGCCATATTCACAATATTGTTCGGGGTCATATCCATATCTCCGCACGGAGACAGGCAGGAGTGCAAATGCAGGTCGTAAAAATACTTCATATCAGCCTTAAATTAGCTCGTTTATCTTGATCGCGAGCTCAAAGCTGTTGTCGTCCGTCTGCAAAATGGTTACATCGTGAAGCTCGGCCTTTTGTCTTGCTTCCTCGTCAAGTGCGGCGTGCTCTACAAGGACGATACAGCTCACGTCGGCCAGTGTCGCGACAGCGATCGAGTTGATATTGCCCATAACGGTGAGCCACGCCGAGTCCTCGGGCGCTCTGCCCATTACCCAGCTGAGCAAGTCGCCGATGTAGCAGTCGATAACCTCACGGTCGAGGTCTCCTTCGGTCAGTATTGTGAGTTTAAGCCTTTCGGCAAGTTCCTTTACGGTCATGGTAAAATCCTCTTAAATAGTGTTTTTAAGCTGGTCGTATACGCTCTGTATCTTTTCCTTGAGCTTGAAGATACAGTCTGTCTCCTTTGCCCTGCCCTTTACGATATCCTCCGCCATAGCGCGGCAGGTGGGCGCTCCGCAGGAGCCGCAGTCGAGCCGCGGAAGTCCGCTGTAGATCTCCTCTATGCTCGACATCATCTCGAACGCCTTGTTTATATCCTTGTCAAGACGGAAGATGTCCGCGTCGTACTCGAGCTCCTTCTCCCACTTCATACGATTAATGTCGCCCTCCTTTAGGTGATTGAGGGAAACGGGCAAATACTTCCTGAGATTCTGAATCCGAGCCTGAGCGACGTAGGCGTTTTCGACGGTGAGAACACCGCCGACGCAGCCGCCCGAGCAGGCGTTGAGCTCAACAAAATCGACGTCGCGGATGTGATCGTCCTCGAGCTCCTCAAGAACGTGGATGACGTTTTCGATTCCGTCGGCGGCGAGATATTTTTCGCCGAGCATTGCGGCGCTCTCGCCTCCCGAGTTAGCCCAGCCAATTCCGATAAGTCCCGACTGCGCTATCGGCTCGACCTCGGTCAAGTGATCCATAGCCTGAGTAAGCTCGGGGTAAATCTGCGATATCGCGATCGCACCGTCGCAGGCTGATTTTTTGATGCTGTTCGGCGAGTGGATCTCCGTGACCTTGGCGGCGCATGGGGTTATAAAGAACACGCCGATGTCCTCGCTTTTGAGTCCCGTTTGCTCCACAGCCTCTCTGCGGGCGATTCTCGCCGCTACCTCAATCGGCGCGAGAAGGGGCATTACGTTGTCGCAAAGCTCGGGAAAACGGATTTTAATAAGCCTTACAACAGCGGGACACGCGGAGCTGATGATCGGTTTTTTGAGCTTATTCTCCTTTATAAGCTTTCGGGTGGCCTCACTCACGAGCTCCGCGGCGCGGCTGACCTCAAAGATTCTGTCAAAGCCGAGCTTTTTTAGTCCTGTCAGTACGATATCGATGTTGTCGAGCCTGTTGAACTGACCGAACAGCGCGGGTGCGGGAATGGCAACCTTGAGCTTGAAATTATTAATATCTGAAAGCGGTGAGCTGGACGCCTTTTTGGCGTGATGAGGACAAATGCGAATGCACTCTCCGCAGTCGATACACCTCTCTGGCAGGATATTCGCCTTGCCGTCGTGGACTCGTATCGCCTCCGTAGGACAGCGCTTTAAGCAGTTTGTACAGCCGCAGCACTTGTCAATATCCATCTCAACCGAATGGAAATACGTATTCATAAAAAAGTTCCTACTTTACATTTACGGTTAAATAAAGATTGGTACCGACGCCGATTGTCGTCTCAATTCTCATTTCGTCGGTATATTTTTTAATATTCGGCAGACCCATACCAGCTCCGAAGCCGAGCGAGCGAACGTTATCGGGCGCGGTCGAATAGCCCTCCTGCATAGCCTTTTCCACATCGGGGATTCCGGGACCCTTGTCGGAGAGCAGAACCTCTACCCTGTCGGGGTAAATATCAACGTCGCAAAAACCGCCGTCGGCGTGGATAACCATGTTGATTTCAGCCTCATACATGGCAATCGCTACCCTGCGTATCGCGTCGGTGTTGTAGCCGAGGGATTTGAGGCGCTTTTTAACTGACCCGCTCGCCTCACCCGCGCGGGTGAAGTCGTCAGAGGGCACCTCGTAATGAAGATGCAAAGCGTTACTCATACGGCAGTTCCTCCCGAAAGTCCGTTAGCGTAAAGCTTTCCGCAGGCGGTAAACATTCTGAATCGGGTTTTGATAAGAGTGATACCGCGGCTTCTGGCGAGGTTAATGATCGAGTCGTCGGGATCCTTGCCGCGTACAAAGACGATGCACGCCATATCCATCATCTCGGCTGTGCGAACAACCTGAGGATTGACAAGACCCGTAAGGAGCACGCTCTGGTCCTTAACAAACGCGAGCACGTCGCTCATCATATCGGATCCGCAGGCGGTTTTGATTACGTGGTCGAGGTCGCCTTCGCAGATAATCTCGCCTTCGAGAATGTCTATTATATCCTTTACTACCATATTTATCATCCTTTCGACGCTTATTTCAGTTAATTATATCATATAAAAACACTAAACACAATAGAAACATTTTATACATTCAGCAAAAAGTTTTTACGTAAAATGTCGAAACAAATCGAATAACAATATTTTTCAAAAAAGTTCTTGACAAACAAGGAACATGGTGCTATAATGTAAAAGCTGTGTTAAACAGAGAACAAAAAACGCGAGCGTGCTGGAATAGGCAGACAGGCACGTTTGAGGGGCGTGTGTCTTTGACGTACGGGTTCAAGTCCCGTCGCTCGCACCAACTCTTGACTCCGAAAGTTACGATTAAATGTAGCTTTCGGGGTTCTTTTTTTGTGCCTGTCTGTTTTTTGCCGTTCAATTTTGCCGTTTTTTAGAATATACTCAACCGTTTTTTTAGAACACTCTCAACCGTAAACATTCCTTTTGCAGTAGCTTCCTGTACTTCGTGAGTATAAGTAACCAGCGTTGTGCGATTAGTAGTGTGTCCCATTGTACTTGATACAACATTAATCGGTTCTCCTGATGTAATACTAATAGTAGCATAAGCGTGGCGAAATGCGTGTAACCCTTTGAAATGTATGTGTTCACGCTTACATAACCGCTCTAAAAATGTATATGGTGTATTCGGGTTCATTGGCTCACCGTTCCATTGAATAAAAAGTCTATCGCTATTATTCCATAAATCACCACAGTTTAGCTCTTGCTCCTGTTGCTCTCTTTTTAATTGTTTAATCAATTCTAATACATCAGCCGAAAAAAATACACATCTGTAAGAAGATTTGTTTTTCGGGGTTGAAACATATACCCCGGTATTTGAGTTTCTATAATTGCTTGTCCTTCTAATAGTTACTAAACCGCTGCTAAAATTAATATCCTTGTATTCAAGCCCCATTAATTCACCACGTCTTAAACCATAAAAAGCAAGAATACTAAACATAACACAGTATTGCAAGTTTGCTTGTTCGTAAATAGCGTTAAGAATTAGTGTAACTTCATCTGTACTATAAACCTTCTTGTTTTTCTGTTCTTCTTCGCTCTCGCTTAGTTTGCTCACTTCAATGTTTTTACATACATCAAGCATACTTTTATCAGCTTTTTTCATTTTAACAGCATATTTCATAACATCGCTTATAAATGTAAGATAATGCTTTTGTGTTTTAGGCGAAAGTCCTTTACCGTTACGCTTATTTACACCATTACGGCTAAGATTATCAATAAACACTTGAATATCAGCGTCATTGATGTCATTAATATATTTTTCGCCAATAGCTTCATATGTACGATTCTTTAATATTTTCATACGTTCGATAGTGCTTATTTTGATTGTGTGTTTTGTTTCAGCACGTTGTAACCACTCATTAGCAATATCTTTAAATTTAACTCTATAATCGTATTGTTCATCAAGTAATTGTTTAACAGTTTCCTCAAACAATACCGCTTGTCTATTAGCCTCCTTCTCCGCTTGCCGTACTGTCATTTTTTTTTCGGGTTTATAGGTTTTAGAAGTTTCTCCACCCCTTAAACGCTTATCAAAAACTCGAATACGGTAAACAGTACCTTTTTTATTTTCTCTTTTTTCAACCTTTGCCATAAGTCATTATCCTTTCTTTAAATAATCGGCTTATGCAGGATTGATAGCGTCATTATTATAACACTCTTTTTTACCGAAAAGCAAGCTAAACAGAACATCTAAATTAATTAATCGCTTACTTTCTACTTCTACTATTGGTATCTCCCCTTTGTTTACCATACGTCTTAACGCTCTTATAGTAAAATCGGTTTCGGGGTCTGCCTTTTTTATTTCTTCATATGCTTTTGGAATTGTTCTCATTCTTGGAATATTATTCATTAAATCACCTTTCTTTAAATTATAATAAATCTGTTTTATTCTCTCGCAAGGTTAAGAGAAGTATAAACCTCTCTCAACCTCGCCCATATATGTAAAAGAGCTTTCGGCTCTGTAGCCGACAATTAATTACTCGGATTCTGTTACCTTTGCCGGTTCAGAATTTTTGATAATCATATCTATAATACTTTGTTTAAAAATCAGTCTTTTAGCCCCGATTTTGGTTGTATCAAGTTTTCCTAATCGTATCATCTTTGCAACTCCGCTTTTGCTCATTCTAAGAGCTTGTGCTACGTCCTTTACTGACATTAAATCTTCATATCCGTTAAGAATTTCTGTAGAAACATTTTTAGTTTTCATAATAAATCAATCTCCTTTATGTTATTGTTTTTCTTTAATATACCGCTAATTTGCTCGTATTTGCCCCAGATTTAAAATTCTGTTTTTATGTGTCAATCTCCGTGTATTACAACAAAATAGCTTACACGTTGAATCACGGCTAATATGAGCGTTTTAATCTCCGCAGCGGTTTATATTCATATCTTTTTCAAATTGTTTGTGTTCGGCTTCATCATATTTTACTTTATTATCCATAAGATAAATAAAGTTTTTGTTTGATGTATCTGCCGGGCTGTCTTTTTCTCCAAGCAAACCACACCTATCTATAATATAGTAAACATTTTTCTGATTATAGAATTTTTCACAAATAAAACGCACTTCATTTAAAGAAACATCTTTATCCATAGCAATAATCACATCTACATTATCAAGATAATCTGTTAATATTCTTACTTGCTCGTCCGATATAAAGTGTCCTTGTAATGCAACTCCCGTAGAATCATTTAAAGAATCACGTTTTAAAACCGATTTCTCAGCTTCATAAACAACTACATATCCAGCTTTTCTTATACTCTGCTCGTTTTCCCATAAACCATATAGGTTATTTGATTTGTTATAATACTTAGTTATTATGTATTTTGGAATACCTAATTCTTCGCACATATTTATTGTTGTTCTACTCGAAATCGCTATAATATCACCGTTTTTATAATTCTTGATTGGAATAATAATTCTTTTGTGCCTATAAGAATACCTTATATCAAATTTTTTTCTCGTCCACGGCATTATACCTTCTTTATACCAATCAAGAAATAGTATTTGTTCAGCTCCATTAAAAATCAGCATATCATTTGCTAACTCTTTCTGATATTTCTTTTCAAATTCTGCTTGTAGTTTTTCTTCGGATTCTTCATTAATAGAATTATCGTCCTCGTCATCAAAAATATTTGTATCTACATCTTTTAATATTTCTTCTTTTGTTTTATCTTTCAATCCTAAAATCTCGTGTAAATAGTCAATCGCTTTGCTAAAACTAATCTTTAATGTACGTTGTACTAATGTTATTATATCGGGATTACGTCCCCAATTTCGTGTATAATTTGTTACGTTAATATATGGATTTGTATAAACTACTATTGCTGTTGGATTATCACCGTCCCGATTTGAGCATTGATAATAGTTATCTTTATAAACATTATGTATTTGCTTAAATACAATATCTTCACACCCTACACTATCAAGAATTAAAGGTATTAAGTCATTCTTTAAAATGTAACTCTTTAATTCCTTAGCTGATAGTCTTTTTCTATTTCTAATTGCATATTGATATATAATAATCACTCCTTCTTATGTTATTGATTATACGCATTTGTAACCGCTAAAGCGGTAACAAATACGTTCTATACAGAGAAGAAAAATCTTTGTGTTGTTGGCTAATTTGATTGTACGAAATTCGTACTAACTATTTTTCCTCAAATACTAATACTTCTTTTTCTGTATAGAACACCGCTGTAAGCGGTGGTATAAAAAAGTGTACGTTTAAAATCCATATATAGTATTATTGTATTATGGAATTAGAACGTACACTTTTTTAGTATTCGCTCTCAAAGCCACATAATTGGCTTTCACCAAAAACAAGTTTTTCGGTAATATATCGAATTTCTTTTCTGTTCTGTTCGGTGTAATAGTAATGAGAATATTTAATCACATCTTCTCTATCTATAAGCCCTATATTATACAATTCTTTTATTTCTTCATTTACATTTACTAATGCTTTTGCGTTAGTGTTATCTATTTCTTTATTATTCTGTTTATCTAAAACTGTTCCGGCTCCCAAAAGATAATTTTCATCTACTGCTTTATCTGCAATTTGCAATAATTTACTGTTAATTCCGTCTTTGCTACTTACTTTTGATTTTTTAAAATTATCAATTTGCTTATTAATTTTATCCATATACTTTCCTTTATCTTTATATTTCAATGAAATAACATTATAAATTTTATCAGCATATTCGTTTTCTTTTGTCATAATACTTATTTTGTTATATGCGAAAATACCAATAACAACCAATACTATAAGAACAACAAAACAAATTATAATTTTAATCTTGGTATTTTTTAATAATTCCTTTGGCTTGATTTTCATAAATAGCAACCTCCATATAATAAAAAATGCGTACAACCGAAGTCATACGCAATAAAACATATAGCTCCGTATTGTCGCCAAACAATTCTAACATCATTTCAGTTATGCAGAAAAGAGCCTATGTTTTTAACAAGAAAAACATAAACTGAAATGATATAAAAATTTTAGAATTATTTGGCACTTTTATTTTATCATATCAAGATTTAATATTCAAGATGAAAATACACCTAAATTCACATTACATCATAAAAGAATAAAAGTACATAAAAAGCTCCATAAATAAATGATACCGCTCGATAGAGTATCACTTTTTTACGAAAAAAAATAATAGTTGTACAAACTTCCTATCTGAGATAAAACCGTATTATGTAGAGAATATCTCATACCAAATCACTTTAACATACTAAAGCGAAGTGAATTTGTATCAAATATTCTTTTATATTCTCCGCTTCCTTCCTTTAAAGCGAAATTTTAAGAAAAAATATTACCATTGTTAATGGTACACCCTAAAAATGCTTAAATGTGTAAAACACTAATAAACATAGTATTAATGCGTATTTTGGGTTATAGCGTATTACTTTTTGTGGTTTAGTGTTTTTGCGTTTTCAATCTGCTATCAATCCTGTTTTTTGCCGTTTTTTTGCCGTTATCTTATGTAAACTCGTGAAATATGGTGTGTATATTATGTAAACTAAAATCGCAAAATGTTAGATAAATACTGACTTTAACAGACTATGAAACATATTCAAATCTTTTCAAGTCCCGTCGCTCGCACCAAAAGAACAGGACATCCAACGGATGTCCTGTTCTTTTGGTATAAGAGATGCAGAGGGACTTGAAAGGGCGTTAAGAAAATCGTCCGGTGGACGATTTTTAGCCCGTAGCGCAGATGACGCTTTAGCTTCGCACACGCCGCAACAGGCGAAACGGAAGTCCTAGCACTGATGGAGAGCACGTCGCTCGCACCACTTAAAGTATCCAACGGATGTCCTGTTCTTTTGGTATAAGAGATGCAGAGGGACTTGAACAGCCCGTTAAGAAAACGCTCCGGGGGAACGTTTTTAGGGCGCCGCGTTGATGACGCTTTAGCTTCGCACACGCCGCAACAGGCGAAACGGAAGTCCTAGCACTGATGGAGAGCACGTCACTCGCACCACTTAAAGTATCCAACGGATGTCCTGTTCTTTTGGTATAAGAGATGCGACGGAACTTGAAAGGGCGTTAAAAAAATCGTCCGGTGGACGATTTTTAGCCCGTAGCGCAGATGAACACATAGCTTCGCACACGCCGCAACAGGCGAAACGGAAGTTCTCGCACAGATGGAGAGCACGTCGCTCGCACCACAAGACTTCGACAGACTTGAACAGCCCGCAAAAGCACAAACGAATTTTCAATCGACACAACTAAAGCACAAGTGCAAGTTTTTATTCTTCGCGCTTGTGCTTTTTTGCTTTATTCCGCGCCCTTGAGCGCTTCTACCATATCTATTTTTTTATTCTTCCTCGCTACCATTAATCCTACCAGTAAGGACACTCCGAAGGTCAGTACCACGGAAACAAGGTATGTCAGTACCCCGAGCATCAGCCTCATCTCGTATTCGCCCGCAAGCGCCGTTATAAGCCATTGAAGCACTCCGACTCCTGCGGGCAGTCCGATCGCAACGCCGATGAAGGTCAGCCAGATATTCTGCGAAATCAAAAGCCTTCCTATCGTTCTGTTTCTGAACCCGAGAACCTTCAGAGTCGCAAGCTCACGCGAACGCTCGACGTAGCTCATTATTCCGAGATTATAGAGCACTACGATTCCGAGAACCGCGGCGGCGATAACGAGAATAATCACCATTCCGTCCATTATTTCTACAAAGCTGTTAAAGGACTCCATAAGCTGAGCCTTGTCCTGCTTGCCCGAAATCAAATCATTGCTTTTTATTTCGGCGATTTTTTTGTCGGTATAAATCGAGCTTACGCTGTATTCTATCCCCAGCTTGTCCGCAAGCGTGTCGGTAATCGTGACGCTCTCGGTCATAACAGAGCGGTTATAGCCCAGCACCTTAGCGCTGTAGGTTTTCTTTGAGCCGTAGGGAGAGAACTTTATTTCGTCACCGGGCTTTGCCCTGTCGCTCAGACGCAGGCAAAGATATACGCCCTCGTTTTTTAGCTCGATTCTGTTATTGTCCTCGTCTATGACGTTAAAAAGCCCGCTCGGGTTGTGTACAATATCGAGGGTGACGGTATCGCCGTCTAGACTGATTCCCGCAAGGCTCTCCCAGTCGCCGCCGAGCTCACGGTACAACTCCTTCGACTTCTTCATATCAGCGTCATCAACGAGGTTTACCTTTGTCGTGTAATTGCTTATATCGTGGTCGAGCAAATTGAGAAAGCCCGCCATTGTGTCTCTCATTCCGAGACCGCCGACCATAAGCACCATACAGCCGACTATTCCGAATAAAGTCATAGCCGAACGGCTCTTGTGACGGCTTAGATCGCGGATATTCCACTTTGTACCGAAACGCATTTTGTCCCAAAAGCGAAATCGTTCCAGGAAAATCTTTCGCATTTTCTTAGGAGAATACGGGCGCAGAGCGTCCGCAGCCGTTCCCTTTAGCTGCTGTCTGACCGACAGATAGCTTATTAAGGTCAGAAGAGCTATCGTCGCCGCCATAACGGGATAACAGAAAGCGGGAATCGCGACACCCCAGTCGGGCATATCAAAGTATGTACCCATCATACCGTCCTCGCTCATTATCGCCTTGCAAACCGCGTAGCCGAGAGCGACTCCGAGAGCCGTTCCGACAACTCCTATAAACAGACCGTAGGATGTGTAGTGTCTGAGAATCCTGCGGTTTTTGAAGCCCAGAGCCTTCAATGTGCCGATTTGCGTTTTCTCCTTGGTTGCTATGCGGTGCATAGTCGTAACCATTGTAAGAATAGCAATCGCCAGAAAGAGCACAGGCAGCACCGAGCCCATGGTCTTGCCCTCCTCGGCCTCGCCGTTCGCTTCCTTGCAGACGACGTGGTCATCCTTTGAGGTCACCATAATAGTTCTGCCGAGCTTTTTCTTTACGGCTTTTTCGAGGGATTTTTTACTCAAATCCGACAGAATATTGATTTGCGCGAACGCCTTTGTCTCAACTTCGCTCAGCATATCATCTGTAACAAACAGTCCCGTGAGGTTTTCGTCAATGAACTCCGCGGGAACACGGGATTTTTCAAGTTCCTTTTTAAAGTCGTTTTGAATTTTATCACGCAATACTGCCTTGAGCTTTTTCGGAGAGATGTAAGCGTAACCGAAGGTGGAGTAGTCGGGCATCATCTGGTTTTTGTCGGCGACGCAAATCATATGCTCCCCCGCCTTTATCAGACCGACGATTTTTACGCTTATCTCCGTTCCTTGAAACTCGAGGCTAAGGCTGTCGCCGATAGCGAGCTTGTTTTTCTCGGCGAACTTGTCGCTCAGCCAAAAGCCGTCCGAGCTTTCGTCATAAGCCGCGCCGTCGATTACGGTAAAGGTGCTGACCTTATAATTTTCACTCACATCCAGCGCGAGGCTTTTGTTTTTCTCGCCCTTTAAGTCAAGATTCACGGACAGGTATCTCGTCGCCGCCCTTACGCCCTTTATAGACGATATTTTCTTTATATCGTCGCTTGTGAAGCCCTTTTCGGAGTAAAGCCTGTAGTCGGCGTAGCTCGTTTGCTCAAAAAAGCTCCCCGTATCGACCTCAATCGTTTTCCACTCCATATTAAAGCCGAGGAACATTCCCATTCCGAGCGTTATCATAATTATCATTGAGATAAACTGCGCCTTGTAGCTCCATGCGGTTCTAAGCAATTTACGCGTAAGCATTACCACTCCACCTCTTCGACGCCGAGCGGTCTGTCCTGATTTATGATCTCGCGGATTTTGCCGTTCTTTACGCGGATAACTGTGTCCGCCATTTTAGCTATACTCTGATTATGGGTTACAATCACAATCGTTTTTCCGTAATTTCTCGCCATTCCGAGAAGGAGCTTCAAGACTCTGACGCCCGTTTCCGAGTCGAGCGCGCCTGTCGGCTCGTCGCAAAGGAGAATCTTCGGATTCTTCGCGAGCGCTCTCGCAATCGAAATCCTCTGCTGCTCGCCGCCCGATAGCTCCGAGGGGAAATTGTGCAGATGGTCGCTCAGCCCTACCTCGGCTATCATCTGCTTTGCGTCGAGAGCGTCGGGAGCTATTTGCGAAACAAGCTCAACGTTCTCGTAAACGGTGAGGGTCGGAATAAGATTATAAAACTGAAACACAAAGCCCACGGTCGCCGCGCGGTAATCGGCGAGCTCGTTGTCGGAAAGCGTGCTTATATCCCTGCCGTTCACGGTGATTGTGCCCTCTGTAGGGCTGTCGAGTCCGCCGAGCATATTCAGAAGCGTGCTTTTACCCGCGCCCGAGGGTCCGAGTATCACAACGAATTTTCCCTCGTCGAGATTAAAGCTGACGTCGTCGAGCGCTTTAAGCTCGTGCTCGCCGCTCTTGTATATTCTTGTTACGTTTTCAAATTTCACAATGGACATATTTACCTCCCGAAAACAGTTAGCTCAATCTAACTTTTCCGATTAAACAAAAGCCTGATAAATCAGGCTCTTTGCTCTCGTTATTACGAATACTTTTTAAGATGCTTCTTTATCGCGTTAAAGGTAGTAGAACTGATGACGTGCTCGATTTTGCAGGCGTCCTTCACGGCGTTTTCCTCGTCCACGCCGAGCCGCATAAACATCTCGCTGAGCACTGTGTGACGCTCGTAGGTGCGTTCGGCGACTTCTAAGCCCTCTTCAGTTAAAGAAATGCCGCCGTCACTGCCGACCTTGATGTAACCGCCGTCGCGCAAAATACCCATCGCCCGGCTGACGCTCGGTTTTGAGTAACCGAGCTCCGACGCGACGTCGATCGCCCGCACAAAACCCTTTTTCTGTCTGAGAACATAAATTGTTTCAAGATACATCTCGCCTGATTCCTTCAATACCACAGCGCTCGCCTCCGCATTGTTTTGGAAGCATTATATCATATTATCGCCCGATTGGCAAGGCGGAAGAAAACCGATTCTCCCGCCCTGTTAAAAGATTCATTATTTTGGTTTATGGCATTTTCCCGACATAGCGCAGCTTTTGCAGCTCCCGCAGTTGCAGGACACGGATTTTCCCTGCATTTTCTTTCGTACCATACTGAATATTACAGCGCCGACTATCAGGATAAGAACCGCGCAGATAATGATTGTACCGATATTATTTACGAGCCAATCAAGCATTATTACTTCACCTTAACCTTCTTTGTAAGCTTTGCGGCCTCCTTATACGGCTTGAACAGCATAAACAGCATTCCGGCTATGATAAGAACGGATACGATCAGACCGAAAACATTCAGGCTGCCCGTGAACGCGCCGCCGATTTGGTTGACGCAAAGAGCAATAGCATAGGCAAAGCCGCACTGATAGGCAATCGCGAAAGCAGTCCACTTGGCTGAGTTCATTTCCCTCTTGATTGCGCCCATAGCCGCGAAGCAGGGAGCGCAGAGCAAGTTGAACACGAGGAAGGAGAAGCCCGTAACGCCTGTGAATACGCTCGCGAGCGTCGCCCAGACGGACATTTCTCCGCCGCCGTATAGCACGCCCATTGTGCCGACGATGTTTTCCTTCGCGATAAGACCCGTGATCGACGCAACAGCCGCCTGCCAGTTGCCCCAGCCGAGAGGAGAGAAAATCCAGCCGATAGCGTTGCCCACAGCGGCAAGCAGGCTCTTTGAGATTTCTTCCTCGCCGAGCATAGTAAATCCGCCGTCAACAAATCCAAAGCGGCTCAAGAACCAAAGCACGATTGTCGAAAGCAGGATGATCGTACCTGCCTTTTTGATAAACGACCAGCCGCGCTCCCACATAGAGCGGAGCACGTTGCCGAGCGTCGGCATATGGTAAGCGGGAAGCTCCATAACGAAGGGAGCAGGCTCACCCGAGAACATTCTTGTCTTTTTGAGCATAATACCCGAAATGATGATCGCGGCCATACCGATGAAGTAGGCTCCTGTGCTGACCCACGGCGAGCCGCCGAAGATCGCGCCCGAAATCATAGCAATGAACGGAACCTTTGCTCCGCAGGGAATGAAGGTCGTCGTCATAATCGTCATACGCCGGTCTCGTTCATTCTCAATCGTTCGCGAAGCCATAATACCCGGGATTCCGCAGCCCGTACCGATCAGGATCGGGATGAAGGATTTACCCGAAAGACCGAAGCGGCGGAAAATCCTGTCGAGTACAAAGGCGATACGCGCCATATATCCGCAAGCCTCAAGGAACGCGAGCAGCAGGAAGAGCACGAGCATCTGCGGTACAAAGCCGAGCACAGCGCCGACACCGCCGATAATACCGTCGAGAATCAATCCCGACAGCCATTCGGGAGCGTTCGCGGCTTCGAGCCAGCCCTCAACGACAGCGGGAATACTCGGAACCCAGATTCCGAACTCAGCGGGGTCATCAGCCCTGCCGCCGTACTTTTCAAAGACCTCGGCGGCTGACTTTACGTCCTCGCCCGAAACGGTCTCCTCGCTTATCTCAAGCGTTTCCTCGTCCTCTGCCTCGTATGTAAACTCGTCGCTGTCCTTTACGCTTGAAGAAAGCTTCTTAACCGCCTTGACAGCCGTATCTGAGTTGTATTCCTCGCTCTCAAAGTCGAGCGCCTCGGAAAGCTCCTTGTTGTCGGTACCATCCGCGACACCTGTGAGAACGCCGACCGCCTCAGAATACTCGTCGTACTCCGCGTCGCCTATTCCGACGAGGTGGAAGCCGTCGCCGAACAGTCCGTCGTTAGCCCAGTCGGTCGCGGACTGTCCTACGCTGACCATTGCGATGTAGTACACGAGGAACATAACGATTACAAAAATCGGAAGTCCGAGCCAGCGGTTGGTCACGACCTTGTCGATTTTGTCCGAGGTTGAAAGCTGACCCTTCTGCCTGTTCTTATAAACGCCGTCTATGATTTTTCCGATATAAACGTAACGCTCGTTCGTGATGATACTCTCCGCATCGTCATCGTACTCCTCTTCGACGGCTTTGATATCATTTTCAACGTGCTTTAATGTCGATTCACTTATGCCGAGTTTTTCAATAACCTTGTCATCGCGCTCAAAGATCTTGACCGCGTACCAACGCTGCTGCTCCTCGGGCATATCGTGGACGCAGGCTTCCTCGATATGAGCGATAGCGTGCTCGACAGAACCCTCAAAGGGGTGCTTCGGAACGGGCTTTTTCTCCTCAGCGGCTTTTACGGCGGCTTCGGCAGCCTCGGCTATTCCGTTTCCCTTCAGGGCTGAGATTCTTACAACGGTACAGCCCAAGGCTCGGGAAAGCTCTGCGGTGTTGATTTTTACGCCTGTCTTTTCGACAACGTCCATCATATTGATTGCGACAACTACGGGGATTCCGAGCTCGCACAGCTGCGTGGTGAGATACAGGTTTCTTTCAAGGTTGGTTCCGTCAACGATATTCAGTATCGCGTCGGGGCGCTCTTCAATCAGGTAGTTTCTCGCGACAACCTCTTCCATAGTATAAGGGGAAAGCGAATAGATACCGGGAAGGTCGGTGATTGTGACGTCGCTGTGCTTTTTCAGCTTTCCTTCCTTTTTCTCGACCGTAACGCCCGGCCAGTTGCCGACGAACTGATTGGCTCCCGTCAGCGCGTTGAACAGGGTTGTTTTGCCGCTGTTCGGGTTGCCCGCAAGGGCAATCTTAATACTCATAATTTTTCCTCATTTCATAAATAATAGTTAGCATTAGGTAACTAAGCGGCGTAAAAAATCACTCCACCTCAACCATCTCGGCGTCCGCCTTGCGGATCGAAAGCTGATAGCCGCGAACGGTGACCTCCATCGGATCGCCCAAGGGAGCGACCTTCTGCACCTTGATCTCAACGCCCTTGGTGATACCCATATCCATAATGCGGCGCTTTACCGCGCCCTCACCGCGGAGCTTTTTGACCTTGCAGGTACTGCCGACGGCAACCTCTCTGAGACTTTTCATAAATTAACCTCCTTCAAATAAATATCTTCTGCGCCATTTCCCTGCTTACGGCAATACGCGCGTTTTTAACATTTACAATCAGGTTGCCTCCCATAGAGCTGACAACCGTAACCACAGCGCCCGACACAAAACCGAGGTTTTGCAGGTGCGCCCTAACGTCGGCGTTCCCGCCGATTCTTTTGATAATGTTTTCTTCGCCTATAGCGGCAAGAGTAAGCGGCATAAAGATACTCCTTTTCCGATGTCAATTAGCATATGCTAACTGACATATAAAAAATAATAGCGGTTAGATTTCGCTAACTGTTATTATATATTACTTAACACGCTTTGTCAAGGGTTTATCGCGAAAAATCGCAAAATATCGAAATAAAGAAAGCTGTTTACTTTCGGTATAAAAGGTGTTAGAATCTAATAAAAGCAATAAGGACAGGAAAAATATAATGAAAACTCTGTTTCGGATTATCGACGGCTTGATCATAGCGGCGACAGCGTGCTTATGCGGCGGGATAATTTTATTTCCTCCGCTGTTGTTTTACATTCCGCTGTTTATAATTCTGTTTTTGCTCATCAACATAGTCCCATCGCCTCCCGATTTCAGCCTGAAAAGAGCCCGACTGAGGGTTTGCGCGGAGGGCGCAGACTTGCTGTGCTCGTTTTTGTTCGCGTCGGCGATCGTCCTCGGGCTTCATATAACCTCTGCTTTTTACGTAAAAGACTATCTCCCCCACTTTGTAATAAGCTGTGTTGTTGCCTTTTTAGTACTGTCGGCGGTTTTCTGGAACGGGATATTGAGGGTTTACTTCACCTCCGTTCAGCTCGGGCTCAAGTACAGGATAATCGGGATACTCTGCGGACTTATCCCCATAGCCAACATAATCGCGCTGATTAAAATTATAACCGTGTGTCTGTGTGAGGTCGAGTTCGAGAACCGAAAAATCCTGCTTAATCAATCACGCAAAAACGACAGAATATGCAAAACAAAATACCCGATACTCCTCGTTCACGGAGTATTTTTCAGGGACAGCAGATTTCTCAACTACTGGGGCAGGATCCCGAAGGAGCTCATAACGAACGGAGCCTCAGTCTACTACGGCGACCACCAGTCGGCTCTGTCTGTCGCGGACAGCGCGCAGGAGCTTTACAAGCGAATAAAGTATATCGCAGAGGATACGGGCTGTGAAAAGGTCAACATAATCGCTCACTCAAAGGGAGGACTCGACTGCCGATACGCTATAGCTCACTTGGGAGCTGACAAATACATCGCCTCACTCACCACAATAAACACACCTCACAAGGGATGTCTGTTCGCGGACTACCTGCTTAAAAAGGTACCCGAGGGAGCGCAGAACACTATAGCGAACGCCTACAACTCCGCGCTAAAAAACCTCGGCGACGACAATCCCGATTTTCTCAGTGCCGTGAGGGATCTGACCGCAGAGAGCTGTAAACACCTCAACGAAACTACACCCGACAGCGAAGCCGTATTCTATCAAAGCGTCGGCTCAAGGCTCAACAGGGCAAGCAGCGGAAAATTTCCGCTCAATTTCACATATCATATCGCGAAGCATTTTGACGGAGAGAACGACGGACTTGTATCGGAGAAATCCTTTCCGTGGGGCGAAAAATTCACCTATCTCAAAGCAAAGGGCAGGCGCGGAATATCTCACGGAGATATGGTCGATTTAAACAGAGAGAATATAAAGGGCTTTGACGTAAGGGAGTTTTACGTTCAGCTCGTAAACGAATTAAGACAAAAGGGGTTTTAACAATGCAAAAATACTTTAATCTGAACAAAAACGGACTCTCACTTAACTGCAAGCTATACTATTCAAGTCCCGAAAGCATAAAGAAGGTCGTACTCTTCCTTCACGGCTTTACGGGAAACAAGGACAACCGAACCGCCGAGCAGTTTTTCAAAAAGCTCTCCGAGCGTGACGCCGAAACCGCTCTGCTGATTTACGACGCTCCCACTCACGGGGATGACAAAAGCCCGACTCTGACGGTCGAGAGTTGTATGGAGTACATAAAAGCCGCGCTTGAATACATAAACGAGGAGCTAAAGCCCGAGGAAATCTACGGAGGCGGCGTCAGCTTCGGCGGATACCAAACGCTGAGATACCTTGAGGAAAACGGCAATCCGTTCAAAAAAATCGCCCTCCGCTCCCCCGCTGTCGGAATGGACACTGTCCTTGCCGAGCGGATAATGAGCAAGGAGGAGCTGAACGCCTGCCGAAACGGAAAAACGGTTATCGTAAAGGGCTCGAGCACTCTTCCGATAACAAAAGAAACCGTAGCTTCCTTTGAGAACGCGGATATTTCCGACTTTGATTTCACCCCATACTCCGACAAAATATTCATCGTACACGGCGACGACGATACTCTGGTCGACTTTGCGTGGGTAAAAGCCTTCTGCGAGAAGAACAAAATCGAGTACAAAACCGTTTCGGGCGCAGGTCATCATTTCGCCGAGCCCGAAAAGCTCGACAAATCGCTTACATTAATGGCTGAATTCTTTAAAAACTGAAAATATAACAAAGAAATTCATCATATAGTTTTGTATGATGAATTTTCTTTATTTTGCGGGAGGACTTGGCTTCTTCCTGTTCGGAATGAGCGTTATGGAATCGGGACTCAAGGGTCTCGGCAAAGGAAGAGTAATTCCCTGCAAGGCGTACTCTGGCACTCTCAGGGGGATCTTGTTCGGCTGTATTCTTACAGCCATTACGCAGAGCTCGTCGTCGGTGACTGTCACACTCATAAGTCTGGTTGAAACCGGCGCTGTCAGACTAAGCGACACGATCGGGATAATAATAGGCGCTAATATCGGGACATCTTCAACAGCGTGGATAATCTCCCTGTGCGGAGGAAATTTGAGCATAGCCGTCCTCTACCCTGCTTTCATACTGGCGGGCAGCCTGATTATAGTTCTTTTAAAGAAAGATAAGCTCGGATACATACTTTCGGGCTTCGCGCTTATTCTGGCGGGAATGGAGGATATGAGCACGGCAGTGACCCCGTTGTTTTCGCAAAACGGCTTTGAAAACTTCACAAGTCCGAATTCAGCCTTTCTCGGCGGGCTGTTAATAACCGCGGTAATACAGAGTTCGTCCGCCTCAGTCGGAATATTGCAGGCGCTAAGCGTATCGGGCGGAATAACGCTGGGGCTCGCCGCGCCGATAATCATAGGTCAGAATATCGGTACCTGCGTGACCGCTCTGCTCGCCTGTCTCACAAAAAGCAGGAGAGCCCGCGGAGTCTTTTTGATACACCTTCTCTTCAACATATGGGGAGCGGTGATTTGCGGAGGATTATTATTCCTATTCGGAAATATTATCCCGCTCGATAAGCCCGCAAGCCCTATAGACATAGCTCTCTTTCATACAGCTTTTAATACAATAAGCTTTCTGACCGCTGTAATACCGATTTCTTTGTGCAAATCACACAAAGTGTCCGCTCAAAAATTGGGATATTAAGACAATGACAAAAGCGCTTTAATATGTTAAAATAAAATTGGTAATATATTTTGCCAAAGAAAGGAGAACTTTTATGAAAAAGTCAGGTAAAATCTTAAGTCTCGTTCTTTGCGCGCTTATCGCTGTAAGCTCATTGAGCTTCGGCGCGGCGGCTAAGAAGAGCAAGAAGTTTGTAAAATCAATCTCGGTTACAAAGAAAGCCACCATCACCCTCGCCGAGGGTCAGTCTACCGCCGTTAAGTACTACACCGTAAAGGTCAAGGTCAGCGGAAAGGCTTCCAAGGCGTTCACCGCCAAGTCCTCCAAGAAGACTGTCGCCTCCGTACTTGTAGCGGGCAACAAAATCATCGTAACCGCCAAAAAGACAGGCAAAACCACAATCACTGTCACAACAAAGGCTAAGAGCAAGAAGGGCAAGAAGCTCTCCGCTAAGCTCAAACTTTCTGTAAAGAAAGGCAAGATGTCAAGCATAAGCATTGAGCCCACTCAGCCCGCGACAGAAGCTCCGACTCAGGCACCCACAACTCCCGAGGCTACTCAGCCCGCAACGGAAGCCCCGACTCAGGCTCCCACAACTCCCGAGGCTACTCAGCCCGCGACAGAGGCTCCGACTCAGGCTCCCGCAAGAGAGATAACTCTCACAACCACAACCGAAAAGACAACCCGCAAGGCTTCCTCGGGCAAGAACGACCAGGGCGAAGAGACTGTTGTTGACCAGGAGGTCACAAGAGCTCACAGCGTATTCAGCGACACACCCGCCAATGTTGACGAGCTCAAGCCGCTTCACAAGGCGGACGAAATGCTCAAGTCCTCAGCCGACATCACAGACACAAACGCTAACGGCCGCTTCGAGGTTGTTGCTCTCTACTTCGCCGCGCTCAGAGCGTTCGACCCCAAGAACCCCGACGTAACCTACGATATGATGGAGGAGCTGTGCGAGTCCCCGACAACAAAGATTCTCAACGGAAAGGGAACCGACTCCTTCAACAATTTCAGCCGCAACGCTATGAAGGACAACCTCAGCAAGAGCTACAAGTACAAGTATATGGGCAACGCTTACTTTGACGGCGCGACACCCGACAACGGCTATACACCGAGCGAGCCCCTCACCGTAACCCTTGAGGACTACGTATACGCCGAGCAGCACTCAAACGACTATCAGACAGACATTTACAAAATCACATCCTTCTTCCCCGGCGCCGACAGCGAGCGGATCATTCAGGTATATCAGGATCCGATCGACGGCAAATGGTACATTTTCAGCGACAGCTGGATGGGCTTCACAGCCGACATCAAGGCTCCTGCGAACAAGTACATGTACCAGTGGATGAACGAAGGCTGATAATCTCAGTTTAAAAAACAAATAATTAAAAACGGTCGGGCAGAAAAGTTCACTTACGAACCTTTCTGCCCGACCTGTTTTTTTTGATTTCATTAACCCTCGGCTGAGAAGCTGTCCTTACCTACTCCGCAGAGAGGACACTCAAAATCGTCGGGTAAATCCTCGAACTTTGTACCGGGAGCGATTCCGTTCTCGGGAGAACCGAGCTCTTCGTCATATTCCCAGCCGCATACATCGCATACGTATTTCATAGTTTTCTCCTTTCGTAATTATTTATTGCAAAGCAATTGGTTTCAAATTATACCTCGGCAATAACCTCGACCTCTACCAGAACATTCTTGGGCAGGGTCTTTACCGCTACGCAGGAACGCGCGGGCTTTGAGGAAAAATACTTGCCGTAGACCTCGTTGAACGCGCCGAAGTCGTTTATATCCGCAAGGAAGCAGACAGTCTTTACAGCCTTATCGAGCGACGAGCCCGTCGCCTCGAGCACATTCTTGAGGTTTGTGCAGACCTGCTCCGTCTGAGCTTCAATTGTCTGAGCCTCGACGCTTCCGCTTGCGGGGTTTATCGCTATCTGACCCGATGTGAAAACAAGTCCGTTTGCTACTACAGCCTGACTGTAGGGACCGATTGCGTCGGGAGCGTTTTTAGTATAGATTTTTTCCATGTTAATTACCTCTTTCTGTTAAACTAATCTGAAGCCCGCTTTTTTGAGAGCCTTTGAGATTTCCTTTACGTGGTCAAAGTTTCTTGTCTCGAGCACGATTCTGAGAATACAGTCCGTAATCTCGCCCTCGCTCGCCCTCTCGTGGTGGATGCTTATAACATTCGCGCCGTGGTTCGCGATGATCTCGGAAACACCGAGAAGCTGTCCGGGCTTATCGTCAAGCTGAATACAAAGCGTCTGCTGACGACCCGAGGAAATCAGCCCGCGCTTGATTACACGGTTGAGGATCGTAACGTCGATGTTGCCGCCCGACACGATACAGACGACCTTCTTGCCCTTTACGGGGAGCTTTCCCGCAAGAACCGCAGCCAGCGGAGCCGCGCCCGCGCCCTCGGCGACCATCTTCTGCTTTTCAATCAGTGCCAGTATTGCGGCTGAGATCTCGTCCTCTGAAACCGTAACGATATCGTCAACGTACTTCTGAACGTACTCAAAGGTGAGCTTGCCGGGCTCCTTTACCTGAATACCGTCGGCTATTGTGCTTACCCTTTTGAGCGTTTTTATTTTGCCCTCCTTGATCGACTCGTACATTGAGGGAGCGCCCTCAGCCTGTACGCCGTAGACCTTGACCTCGGGGTTGAGGCTCTTTATCGCGCAGGCGACTCCCGAAATAAGTCCGCCGCCGCCGATCGCGACAACAACCGCGTCGACGTCGTTCATCTCGTTCATTATTTCAAGACCTATTGTTCCCTGACCCGCGATTACATTCTCGTCGTCAAAGGGGTGGATGAATGTATAATTATGCTCGTCGCGCAGTCTGCAAGCCTCGTTGTAGGCGTCGTCGTACACACCCTTTACCATACAAACCTCGGCTCCGAAGCCCTTGGTAGCCTCTACCTTTGAGATAGGAGCGCCGTCGGGCAGGCAAATCAGCGATTTGATACCGTACTTTGTCGCGGCAAGAGCAACGCCCTGAGCGTGGTTGCCCGCGGAGCACGCGATTACTCCCCTCGCCTTTTCCTCCTCGGAAAGCTGAGAAATCTTGTAGCCCGAGCCTCTGAGCTTGAACGAGCCCGTGAGCTGCAAGCACTCGGGCTTGAGGTAAAGCTCGCAGTCGGTCTCGATCGCGGAAGCCCTGACTATGGTTGTCGGGTGGATAACGTCCTTTAAAACCTTGGACGCGTGATAGATTTTGTCCAGTGTCAACATATTATCATCTTCTTTCATACCCTAATATAATAGTACAAATAGCCAAATAAATCAAGATTTTTTTCATTACGGGTGGAAGTTCGGGTCAAAATATGATAAAATATTACGGGTGAACAATATGAATGTAAACAAAAAATGCCCCCATTACAAGAAATGCGGAGGCTGTCAGATACATAATCTCGACTATCCCGACCAGCTCGAGTTCAAAATGAGAAAGGTCGTGCGGCTTCTCGGAAGGCTGCACAGGGTCGAGAACATAATCGGAATGGAAAACCCCTACCACTACCGCAACAAGGTGCAGGCGGCGTTCGGACGTGATAAACAGAACAGAATAATCTCAGGCGTTTATCAAAGCTCGACCCACAGGATTGTACCCGTGGACTCTTGCCTGATCGAGGACGAAAAGGCTGACGAAATAATCGTTACGATCCGAAAGCTGCTGAAGAGCTTTAAGCTGAAAACCTTTGACGACAACAGGCTCACAGGCTTTCTCAGGCACGTGCTCGTTAAGCGCGGCTTTTCGAGCGGTGAGATAATGGTCGTGCTCGTGACGGGCAGCGAGGAGTTCAAAAGCAGAAGAAGCTTTGTAAACGCGCTTCTTTCAAAACATCCCGAGATAACGACGATCGTGCAGAACATCAACAACAAACGCACAAGCCTTGTCCTCGGCGACAAAAGCATAGTACTCTACGGCGACGGCACAATAAAGGAACAGCTCTGCGGCTTCACGTTCACGATCTCGCCGAAGTCGTTCTATCAAATCAATCCGATTCAGACCGAGATTCTTTACAACAAGGCGATGGAGTTCGCCGAAATCAAAAAGACCGACATCGTGATAGACGCGTACTGCGGAACAGGCACGATCGGAATAATCGCGAGCAGGCACGCCGGACAGGTGATCGGCGTGGAGCTCAACCGAGACGCTGTGCGCGACGCGAAAAAGAATGCGCGTATAAACGACGTTAAAAACATAGACTTTGTATGCGAGGACGCGGGCAGGTATATGGTAGGGCTCGCCGAGGAAGGACTTTCAGCCGACGTAGTTATAATGGACCCGCCGAGAGCGGGAAGCGACCTCAATTTTCTCAGGTCGCTTATAAAGCTGAGCCCGAGAAAGGTAGTATACGTATCGTGTAACCCCGAAACGCTCAGACGAGACCTTATATTTCTTTCAAAGAATAAATACAAGGTAAGAAAAATCCAACCCGTCGATATGTTCCCGCACACGGAGCACGTCGAAACGGTTGTACTGCTGACTAAATAAGGAGACTGATATGGCAAATTTTAAAAGCGTCGAGGACGCGAGGGAATATTTTAACAATGACCGCTACGCGGCTATGAGCGGAGTGTACATTGAGGAGCTCGGCGAGGGCTTTTCAAGATGCTCTATGAAAATCACCGACACACACATCAACGCGGCGGGCGGAGTTATGGGAGGAGCCATATTCACGCTCGCCGATCTGGCTCTCTCGGCTGCGGCGAACAACGTACATATGCCCACTGTAGCCCAGCAGGTGAGCTGCAGCTTTCTGAGTACGGTTAAAGGCGACACACTCTTTGCCGAGGCTAAGTGTAAAAAAGACGGCAGAACGACCTGCGTATACACCATAGAAGTAAAGGACAACACAGGCAGAGACATAGCCTACCTCGTCGGGACGGGATATAAACTATAGAAGTTAAGCGCAAAAAAACGGACAGATGATTTGCTCATCTGTCCGTAAATTTTTGCGATATTACTCAGCCGCAGGGGTCTCGGTTGAAGCAACAACCTCTTCCTCAACGGGAGCTACCTCTTCCTCAACAACGGGAGCGGGAGCCTCAGCCTTGGGAGCCTCTGACTCGGGAAGGAGAGCGCGGATTGAAAGGCTGACTCTCTTCTTATCGAAGTCGATAGCGATGATCTTTGCCTTAACTGTCTCGCCTACTGTGAGGATATCCTCGGGCTTGTCGATTCTCTTGTTCGCAATCTGAGAAATATGGATAAGTCCGTCGATTCCGGGGATCACGTTAGCGAACGCGCCGAAGGTTGTGATACCGACGATCGTAGCGTCAACAACTGTGTCAACGGGGAAGTCACGGCGAAGGATTTCCCACGGATTAGCGTCGGGATCCTTGTAGCCGAGGGAGATCTTCTTTGTCTCCTCGTTGATATCCTTGATGTAAACGTCGACCTCGTCGCCGATGTTAACAACCTCTGAGGGGTTCTTGATGTGAGTCCATGAGAGCTCGGAAATATGGATCATTCCGAATACTCCGCCCAAATCAACAAACGCGCCGTAGCTTGTGATTGACTTTACAACGCCCTTGTAGTGCTTGCCGACCTCGCAGGTCTCCCAGAATGTAGCTCTCTGAGCCGCTCTCTGCTCGCGGAGTACCGCGCGGATAGAGCCGACGATTCTTCTCATTCTGCCCTTCTGCGAAGCCTCGAGAAGCTTGAACTGTACTTCCTTGCCAACCAGATCGTCAAGGCTCTCGTCTCTCGAAGCTGTAGCCTGTGACGCGGGGATAAATACACGGTTGTCGTTATAGATAACGATTACGCCGCCCTTGACAACGCTGGCGACCTTGCCTGTGAGCACGGTCTGGCCTTCGGCGAGCTGCTGAAGCTCTTCCCAGCCCTTCTGAGCGTCGACTCTGCGCTTCGAGAGCATAATAGTACCCTCGACGTCGTTAGTTTTCATAATAAGAAGCTCAACCTCGTCGCCAACCTTGACAACGTCCTCAGGCTTTGCTGTCGGATCGTTTGAAAGCTCGTCAGCGGGAATAAAGCCCGACTGCTTTCTGCCGACATCAACAATAACTTCGTTCGGAGCTATGCTTACGACTACGCCTTTTACCCTCTCGTTAGTATTTAGATTTTTCAGCGATTCCTCTAACATCGCCTCAAAAGATTCAGTCTCGTTGACTGTTTCGCTGGATTTGATTTCTTCACTCATTGTATCCAGTACCTCCTTTATAATCCTCGCAGGTGTAGAAGCACCTGCAGTTACACCGATAGAACGCGATTTACTAACGAGATCTTTATCAAGCTCTTTAGCCGTTTCAATAAGATATGTTTCGGGACACCTCGACTTGCAAATATCGAAAAGCTTCGCGGTATTTGAGCTGTGGCGGTCGCCGATAACTATCATCAAATCAGAATTGCCTGAAATTAAATCTGCTTCCTCTTGGCGTTCTGATGTAGCCTTACATATTGTATCAAAAATTTTCGCATTTGTATAGACCTTTTTTGCAGTTTTTAAACATTTTTTCCATTCTTTTTGCGAAAAAGTTGTCTGAGCGACGATATACACGGGATTATTTTTCTCTATTGGAATATTAGAGGTCAACTCGAGCAGTTCTTCGTTGTTGTTAAAAGTATAACAAGCACCTGAGCAGTGCCCGACTATGCCCCGGATCTCGGGGTGATTTTTATTTCCCGCTATCAGAACGGGGATATTTTCGCTGCCTGCCTCTTGTACAAGCTTATGGATTTTCTTTACGAACGGACAGGTCGCGTCGACGCATTTAAGCCCCGACTCGCTGATTATTTCCATAACAGACATCGGAACTCCGTGAGAACGTATAACGATCGTCGTGTCCTTTGGGCAGTCCTCTACCCTGTCGACCGCCGTACAGCCTCTTTCCTCGAGCTCGCGCACCATTTCCATATTGTGAATTATCGGACCGAGCGTACAGACCTTATCCCCCTTGTCGAGCAGGTCGTACACAATGTCCACCGCGCGGTTGACCCCGAAGCAGAAGCCCGCGGTTTTAGCTACGTTTATACTCATTTAAGTCGTGCTCTCTCATTTCCTTGATTTTTCCCATTATCATATTGCTCGCGTTTTTAAGCGCGCGTCTGTCGGCTGACTGCAAGCCGAGCTCCTCTACGGTGATCGGGTCGGAGAAGTGTATAATTCTTTTACCGAATTTTTTACCGCCGAGGTTAGTGATACACGCGGGAACAACGGGAACTCCCGTCTGCTGGGCTATGAGCGCGCAGCCGCTTCTGGGACGCATAAGCTCGCCTGTCTTTGAGCGACCGCCCTCGATGAATATTCCCATAAGATTGCCCTCACAGATAATATCCTCGCCGTTTTTGATAGCCTTTCCGTCGCCCGCTCCGCGCTTTACGGGGAAGGCTCCGAGGTGTCTTATGATAAAGGCGAAGAATTTGTTTTTGAACAGCTCGTCCTTCGCCATAAAGTTAAGTCTGCGCTTCTGACCGAGTCCGAGCAGAACGGGGTCGGAGAACGAAAGGTGATTGCAGGCGATTATATAGCCCTTACCGTCGTTGGGGATATTTGACTTATTTATAACCTTGTAACGGTAAATCAACTTAAAGATCGGAGTGCACACAGCCCTGCCGAAAGAGTAGAATGCCTTTGATTGTGCCATAGCTTACGTTCTCTCCTTGATAATGCTGACGATAAGGTCGATACTGCCCTGCAAGTCAACCTCGGTTGTGTCGGCAAGAACAGCGTCGTCCGCCTGCTTGAGCGGGGCAATCGCGCGGTGGGAGTCGTTGTAGTCGCGCTCCTTAACGTCCGCGAGGATATCCTCGTACTTAACGTCCATTCCCTTTTCAACGAGCTCCTTGTAGCGTCTTTCGGCTCTTGCCTCGGGCGCGGCTGTGAGGAAAATCTTTACGTCCGCGTCGGGAAGAACAACTGTGCCGATGTCTCTGCCGTCGAGGATCACGTTGCCCTTCTTAGCCATATCCCTCTGCAAATCGAGAAGATAAGCCCTGACCGCGGGGATCGCGGAGATTTTTGAAGCCATCATCGACGCCTCGGGCGTACGGATCAAGCCCGATACATCCTCGCCGTCGAGAAGAACTACCTGCTCTCCCTTGTCGTTAAAGGTGAGCTCAACCTTGATGGAAGCGAGCATTTTCTCAACCTCTTTACCCTCCACGGGCTCAACTCCTCTGCGTGAGGCCGCGAGTCCAACCGTTCGGTAAAGAGCGCCCGTGTCGATATAAATGAAGCCGAGCTGCTTAGCGGCTGCCTTTGAAATTGTGCTTTTGCCCGCTCCCGCGGGTCCGTCGATTGCTATTGCTACTGACATTTTTATTCTCCTTTAGAATTATATTTAGTTAAAAGCGGAGTTCTCACCCGCAAGCTTACCCGTCGACCAGGCTATCACGAGGTTGAAGCCGCCCGTGTACGCGTCTGTGTCGATCACCTCGCCCGCGAAGTAGAGTCCCTTTGTTATTTTGCTTTCCATTGTTTTCGGATTGATTTCGGAAACCCTGACGCCGCCCGAGGTTATGATTGCTTCCTCGATCGGTCGGGGATTTGAAATCTCAACCTTAAAATCCTTTATGCACTCGAGCAGAGCCCGTCTTTCCTCTTTTGTGACCGAGTTGCATTTTTTCGCGGGGTCAATACCCCAGCGGTCGAGTATAACGGGTATGAGCTTTTTCGGCAAAAGCCGTGAGAGCGAGTTTGAGACCGCCTTGTTTATGTTTTCTGAAAAGTCGCGCAGTATTCGGGCGTCGAGAACATCCTTATCAAGCGCGGGCTTTAAGTCGATATGAGCGGTGTAGCCCATTGAGTAGTCGGTCATATTACAGCTTGCCGACAGCACGATCGGCCCCGAAATCCCGAAATGGGTAAAAAGCATTTCGCCGAAGTCGGAAAAGACCTCCCTGCCGTCCCGTCCTGTCACCGTGAGCCTTACGTTTCTCAGGGACAAACCCTGCAAGCGTTTGCAGTCGCTGTCGGGACTTTCAAGCGGAATAAGCGAGGGTCGAAGCTCGGTTACGGTATGCCCGAGCTTTCGGGCAAAGATATAGCCGTCGCCCGTCGAGCCCGTACGCGGGTAGCTCTTGCCTCCCGTCGCGATAATCAGCCTGTCGCAGGGGTTTTTTTTACCCTCAACAACTACGGCGTTTACAGCATTGTTTTCACAAACAACGTCCTCCACGCGCTTGTGGATAATCTTACAGCCGTTGTCAAGAGCAAACGAGCGCATTGTGTCAACAACGTCCATAGCCCTGTCCGAAACGGGAAAAACCCTGTTTCCGCGCTCGACCTTTGTTTTTAGTCCCAAGCCCTCAAAGAAGCTGACAACATCCTCGGGGGAAAAGTTATTAAGAGCGCTGTACAGAAACTTTCCGTTAACGGGAACGTTTTGCAGAAATGTATTTATATCGCAGAAATTGGACAGGTTACATCTGCCCTTGCCTGTTATGAGGAGCTTTCTGCCGACCTTCGGCATTTTCTCGTACAGCGTTACGTCCGCTCCGTACATCGAGGCAAAGCCGCCCGCCATCAAGCCCGCGGCGCCTCCGCCTATTATAATTACCTTAGTCATTCGGTGTAGCCGTTCCGAGGTTGTCGTATACGCCCTGGTGGTTCCAGACAAGCTCGAGCTCCTTGAAGGTGTCCGTGACCTCGTCCTTTTTCTCAAGAACGGTAGCTACGATCAGCGCGTTTATAAGGCTCAACGGAGCAACAAGCGAGTCAACGACGGAAGCCATATCGCTTCGAGCGATAAGCACGTGATTCGCCGCCGAGACGAGCGGAGACACCATACTGTCGGTGATAGCGATAACATTAGCTCCCCTGTCGCGCGCGAGAGACATCGACTCAACAGCCATCGTGCTGTAGCGCGGAAAGCTGATTCCGATCATAACGTCCTGCTCGCTTATACGGAAAAGCTGCTCGTATGTATGTGTTTTCGAGGTATCGGTGATGACCCTTACGTTGTCGAAAATAAGGCCGAAATAATAGCCCAGAAACTGAGCCAGAGACGCGGTCGAGCGAACTCCGAAGATGTAAATTCTCCTTGCCCTTACGATCGCCTTCACAGCCGCGTCAAAGTCCTTGTGGGAGGTTTCCTCGAGGGTACGACGGATTTTGTCTATATCCTGATTCATGATCGAATCGAGTACATCGTCGTCGCCGATACGGTCGGTGGTAACGTCGATTCGCTGAACCGAGGTGAGCTTGTCGCGGATCATTTCCTGCATAGCCTTCTGGAGCTTCGGATAACCCGAATAGCCGAGCTCAGTCGCGAAACGGACGACGGTGCTCTCCGACACTCCGACTGTCTTGCCGAGCTTAGAAGCGGTCATAAACGCCGCTCGGTCATAATGTTCTTCAATATAATTGGCAATACGCTTTTGTCCCTTTGAAAAGGAGCTCATATTGACTTCAATTCTTGAGAGTAAATGTTCTACCATATATGTAAACTTCCTTGTATACAATTTAATGCGCGTAGCGCTGACTTCATTTTACCATTATAACTTGCAAAATACAACTGTTTTTTAAAAGATTTTGCGATATTTATGCAAGATAAGAGAATTAGACCTCCATAATCTTGCATTTTCATATATAATATGTTAAAATTTACGATATATTAAAATTTTCGGAGGAAAACAATGATTGCGATTATAGATTACGGCGCGGGAAACATCCAAAGCGTGTACAAGGCGCTCAGGCACATCGGAGCGGACTGCGTTGTGACAAGGGATTACGACGAGATTCTCGGCGCTGACGGAGCCGTCCTTCCGGGGGTCGGAGCGTTCGGCGACTGTATGGAGAATATGGAGAGCACAGGCGCGAAGCAGGCGGCTCTTGATTTCATCAAAACAGGCAAGCCGTTTCTCGGTATCTGCCTCGGCTTACAGCTCCTCTTCCCCGAGAGCGAGGAAAACGAGGGCGTAAATGGACTGTCGGTGCTCAACGGCAAAATCAAAAGGATACCCTCGGGAGAAGGTCTGAAAATCCCGCATATGGGCTGGAATAACATTGAGATCCTGAAACACGACGGTATATTTGAGGGAATCGAAAACAGCCCCTACGTATACTTTGTACACTCCTACTACCTCGACGCGGACGATAAAGACATCGTAAGCGCACAAACAGAGTACGGAGTAATAATCGACGCGGCTGTTTCGTACAAGAACGTGACCGCGACCCAGTTCCACCCCGAAAAGAGCGGCGAAACGGGACTCAGAATGTTAAAGAATTTTGTCAGGATGTGTGAATAATATGTACGCAAAAAGAATTATCCCCTGCCTCGACGTTAAGAACGGCAGGGTCGTAAAGGGTATGAGCTTCGTAAACCTCGTGGACGCGGGAGACCCGGTCGAATGCGCGAAGCAGTACGACGCTCAGGGCGCCGACGAGCTTGTGTTTCTCGACATCACAGCCTCGAGCGACGCTAGAAAAACCGTGGTAGATATGGTAGCCAAGGTCGCAGACACGATTTTCATTCCGTTCACAGTCGGCGGCGGGATCAGAACAGTCGAGGATTTCAACGAAATACTCAGAGCGGGAGCCGACAAGGTGAGCGTAAACTCCGCGGCTATAAAGCGTCCCGAGCTTATCTCTGAGGCGGCAAAGAAATTCGGCAGCCAGTGCGTAGTCACAGCGATCGACGCAAAGCGCAAGGGCGACAGCTGGGAGGTCTACATAAACGGCGGCAGAATCCCGATGGGACTCGACGCCGTAGAGTGGGCGGTCGAGTGCGAAAGACTCGGCGCGGGTGAAATCCTTCTGACCAGTATGGACGAGGACGGTCAGAAAAAGGGCTATGACCTTGCGCTCACGAGAGCGGTCTCGGAGAAGGTCAACATTCCCGTAATCGCCAGCGGCGGCGCGGGAGCGCTCGAGCACTTCTACGACGCCTTCACCGAGGGCAAGGCGGACGCGGTACTCGCCGCGAGTCTCTTCCACTTCGGCGAAATCCCGATCCCGAAGCTCAAAGACTACCTCAACGAAAAAGGTATACCGGTCAGATTATAATGTAACAAAACGGCTCGCAGTAAACGCGAGCCGTTTAATATTACTGCTTTGCAACAGCGCTTTTTGCCTTACACCACTTTGAATAGACCTTTTTCTTGCCCTTCATCTTGTAGGTTCTGACCTTAAGGTAGTATCTCTTGCCCTTGGTGAGCTTATTGAGATAACCCTTAGTCACCGTAGCGAAAACCTTTTTACACTTCTTGAACTTCTTTGAGAGAGACCATTTTACCTGATAGCCCTTTACACCCTTGACCTTCGACCAAGCGATTTTAATACTTCTGTTGCCCACCGACTTCATAACGGTGATCTCGGTCGGCTGAGGATTTTCAAACAACGCCTTGCCCGATTTAAGAGAAAGATCGTCGAAGAAGCAGTCCGCCTCAACTCCGTCGCACATCATCGCTGCAAGGTACGCTCTCGCGGTATATCCCTTTTCAGGTACATTAAGAGCTACGGACGCCTTTTTTGACCAGTCGCTCTTTACCCCCGAGTACAGCTTGGACGACTTTGAGCTGAGAACCTTTCCCTTTTTGTCAAGGATTTCAAGCTTTATCCCGATTTTGTCTTTGGTTCCGAGTCCGCCGAGAAACGCCGAAAATGTAAGGCTTTTCCCCTTGAGAGACGATACGCTGACGTCCTGATAAAGATATCTCTCGCTGTCCTTCTCTGAAGGAACCCCTGCCATAAAATAATACTTGCCGCTTTTTGACGAAAGGGATTTCTTTGCTTCAATATCACCCTCGGTGCATACTTTCCAGCACTTTTCCTTTGAGCTGTCGATCCAGCACGCAAGGTCGCCCGATTCGGCGTCGGGATTTTTCAAAAGATTATCAGCCGCGAAGGTCTGAGCCGCGCCGATAACCGAAAATAAGCTCAAAGAGAGCACGACACAAAGCGCAAGGCTTAAAATTCTCTTTTTCATAAGGTTTTCCTCCTCAAAAAAATGAACAAAATATACATTAAATGTATATAGTTTATATTATATTATCATAAAAGAAAAATAAATACAATATAAGTCAATATATGTCACACAACACAAAAGCAGAGAGCCAAAAAAAGCTCTCTGCCCGGTTTTATTTTTTGTAGGGAGTAAAAATCTCCGCGCTTGTTTCCATAAAGGAGTCTATTGTTTCCTGTCCGCATTTATCGCGAATCAAGTCCACGGTTTTTGAGTACTCGTCGGGGTTTCCTCTGGTAAGGTTATGACAGTCGGTGCCGAGGATGTCGATGTAACCGCGCTTAATGTATTTCAAAAGCCTTCTGCGCTCCGAAAAATGCTTGAACGCGCCGACGTTTGTCTGGATAATAATATCCTCGTCAACAAGGTCGAGCACAAGATCCTCGTTCGCCATAAGGTTGTCGTAACGCTCGATGTGAGTAAGCACAGGGCTGAGACCGTAGTTTCCGCGGAGTCGGTTGAAATAATCCATCGTGTGCTCCGAAAAGCTGCTCGAAAACGGAAACTCACAGAGGATATACTTTGAGTCGCCGTAGCAAACCTGAGAGATATCCTTGTTGTTGAAGAGATATCGGGTAACGTAGACCTCCGCTCCGACGCAAATGCTCACATCCTCGGGGATATGCGGAAGCAGCTTTTCGAGACTCTCCTGACGACGCTCGACGAACCTCTCGAGGCTTTCCTCGTTTGTATAAAAATGCGGTGTAAAGCAGATATTCTTAACGTTCTGCGCTCTGAGCTTTTCGATGATTTCAAGGCTCATCTCCACACTCTTTGAGCCGTCGTCTATCTCGGGCAGAATGTGTGAGTGCATATCATAGTACATACGGACACCTCTTTTATAATGAAGTTATCAGATAAACTCGCAGACCTTGTCGCCCATCTCGGTTGTGCTGACCTTGGTCATACCCTCGGCGTAGATGTCGGGGGTTCTGTACTTTTTGAGAGCCTCGTTTACGGCGTTCTCAATAGCGTCGGCAGCCTCACTCTGATCAAGCGAGTAGCGAAGCATCATAGCAACCGAAAGGATCGTCGCGAGGGGATTCGCGATTCCCTGACCCGCGATATCGGGAGCCGAGCCGTGAATCGGCTCATACAGACCGAACTTGCCCTCCGCAAGACTTGCGGAAGCGAGCATTCCGATCGAACCCGCGATCATTGAAGCCTCGTCGGAGAGGATGTCTCCGAAAATATTCGAGGTCACGATAACGTCGAACTGTCTCGGATTGCGGACGAGCTGCATAGCGCAGTTATCGACATAGAGGTGGTTGAGCTCTACCTCGGGGTAGTCCTTAGCGACCTCGATAACGGTCTCTCTCCAAAGGCGGGAGCTCTCGAGCACGTTTGCCTTGTCGACGCTTGTTACCTTTTTGTTTCTCTTCATAGCCATTTCAAAGGCTGTGCGGGCGATACGCTCGATTTCGGGTACAGAGTACATCTCGGTGTCCCACGCAGCGGGAGAACCGTCCTCAGCCGTACATCTTCCGCGCTTGCCGAAGTAGATTCCGCCCGTAAGCTCACGGACAATGAGGATATCGAGCTGACCGCCGATGATTTCATCCTTGATAGGAGAGTCACCCTGCAAGGGCTCAAAGATAACGGAGGGTCTGAGGTTAGCGAATAAGCCGAGCGCTCCTCTGATTCCGAGAAGTCCCGCCTCGGGGCGCTTATTGCCCGGGAGATTGTCCCACTTGGGTCCGCCTACGGCTCCGAGAAGCACGCTGTCGGACGCCTTGCACTTGTCGATTGTCTCCTGCGGAAGCGGCTCGCCTGTCGCGTCGATCGCGCAGCCGCCCATAAGAGCCTCGTCATAGCTGACCTTGAAGCCGAATTTGTCGGCGGTTTTGTCGAGAACCTTGATCGCCTCGTCCACGATTTCGGGACCGATTCCGTCGCCCTTTAACAATGTAATCTTATAATCTTTCATTTGTAACTACTCCTTATTTAAAAATCTTACTCTATTATCACACATATATTTGTAATAGATTGTAAACTTTGCTACAATCTTTAATTTTCGTTGTTCTGAATCGGGATTTTCTGATAGACCTCGCAGACTCTGTCCCTCTGCCACAGCATAGGGTTAACTCTGACCGAATAGCCGAAGCCGTTGTCCATCACCCACTCAAAGGGCTTCGCGCGCGGGATACCGTAGACCGATAGCAGCGTCATAATCACTCCGCCGTGGGTTATTATAACTGCCTCGGTGTTGTTTGTTTTCATCAAGCCCTCGACAATCTGCTCGAATATAAGGCAGACCCGCTTTGTGAAATCTGCTCCGCTCTCCCCTCTCGGCGGCTTTACGTCGGTCTGACCCGCGAGCCACCTTTCAAAATCGGGGTCGTCTCTCAGCTCGTCCGCGCTCTTGTTCTCCCACTCGCCGAAGCAGCACTCGCTTAGCTGATCGAGCACAAGCGGATTTTGGTGAGGATAAAGAAGCTTCGCGGTCTGAACACATCGCTTCAGCGGGCTTGTGAATACAACCTGCGTTCCCGGGTAGATATAACGGGAGTCGTACTCCTCAAGGTTGAGCCTGCCCTCCTCGCTGAGAGGGACGTCGGTTGTGCCGATGTACTTTCCCTTTAAGGTGTCGGCTATATCTCCGTGACGGATAAAATGAATAACATATGACTGCATATTGACAACTCACTTTACAAATAGTTTATTTTGTATTATACTGACAGTATAGGAGGTGCTTGTATGAACAAGGAATTCGGAAGAACTATCACATATCTCAGAAAAAAGAAGGGCGTAAGCCAGAAGGACGCCTGCGCAGAGCTCGGGATTTCCCAGGCGCTTCTCTCACATTATGAAAAAGGGATAAGGGAATGCGGGCTTAGCTTTCTTATTAAGCTTGCCGACTACTACGAGGTGAGCGTCGATTATCTCCTCGGAAGAAGCCAGAGCGCAGACGGCAGAGACGAGGAGGAAAACACGGACGACGTGCGCACCCTCGACGATATCAACCGCCGAAAGACAAACACCTACTGTATGCTGAACCGAAAGCTTCAAATCAACACCACGGCTGTGATATACAGCATACTTTCCGAAATAAACAACAAAAAGCTCACACGCTCGGTCAGCGAGTATCTGAGCGTTACGCAGTACTATATTTTCCGCAAGCTGTTCGAGAACAACCCGAAATCAAGCGGGCTGTTCGATATAACAGACGTTGACGTCAGAAGCTACTGCAAGGCTCAGACGGCGCTCAGCGAGGCAAGAATGAGCGATGTGCTCAAGCTGCTCGACACACCCGAGCTGAGCGACAACATCCTGTCGGATAAATTTGACGAAAGCTATCCGTCGCTTCATCAGCTTCTTAAAAACGCCGAAAAGGCTATGAATCAAAGCTTTAAGATTTAATTATGAGGTTGGCTCGAAAGAACCAACCTCAGTTTTATTAATATGTCGTTTTTTCGGTAGCCTCGCTGCCCTTGCTCACTATGATCGTAATTGTTGAGCCGTACTCGAGGGTATCGCCCTTTTTGTAATCCTTGTAACCGATAACGTCGCCCTCGTCGATGTCCTCGTTGTACTGGTACTCTGCGTTAACGACAAAGCCCTCGTTCGCGAGCATTTTCGCGACGGTGTTGACGGTCTTTTTCTTGATCGCGGGGAGCTCGCGGAGCTGCTTGCCCTTGCTTACCTTGACCGTAATCGAGATATCTCCCTGAGCGGTAAGGTGGCTGCCCGCCTTCGGGCTCTGATCCATAATCACGCCCTCGGCGTACTGGTCGCTGTAGGACTCGGCGGTGTCGCGGTAGATCGTTATATTACCCTTGGACTGCGCCTCGTCGACAGCCTCGTTATATGTCAGCCCGACGTAGTTCGGAATAGTCTCGCCCGTCCATTTCTCGGTCGAGGCGGTAGTCGCCTTGTTCGGGTCCTCAATAAAGAGACCGCTGAGCGGATTCATATTGATAAACAACACTCCGAGCGCTCCGAGCAGAAGGATCGTCACGACGGAAGCGATCACTCCGACAGCTCCGTGGGACAGCTTGCCCTGCTTTTTGAGGTCGGATTTCTTAACGGTCATATTGGCGGTTCGGGAAATCTCCTCCTGAATAGCCTGCGCTGTGTGAGACACCGAAAGCTGCGAGCGTAAATCGTCAAAGTCGGTGATACGGTTCTCACGCTTGACCTGCAAGCCGTTAGCGATAGCCGTGACCACATGCGGCGGCAGACGCTTTACGGTGCTGGTGCTCATAAGCAGACGCGAATCCTTGAGTCTCTCCTTCGCGGAAGCGGGAAGATTGCCCGTCAGAGCGTAGAACAGAGTCGCGGAAATTCCGTAAATCTCGGTGATCGAGTCAATCGGGAAATTATCCTCGTACTGCTCGGGAGCCGCGCAGCCCGAATAGAGCTGGCTTTTGAGGGGAGTTCCTCTCTTTCGCTCGTTGGCGGTGGCAAAGCCCGCGATTTTTATTTTTCCGTAGGCGGTCACAAACATATTCTTCGGTGAAATCGCGTAGTGACCGAGACCGCGTCTGTGCATTGCCTCGAGCGCGGAAATCACGGGCATAAACAGCGGGCGTGCTATATCCCACTCGAGGTGACCGTTGCTGCGCTCTACATACTCCTCAAACGGAATGAGATCCTGGTTTTCCTCTATTACATAAGCGGTGTTGTTTTCCTGGAAAATATTATGAATCTTAATCAGCGCGGAAAAATCCTTAAGCTCCGCTATTGTTCTGAAATAAGAAATAAAGTCAGACATAAGCTTGCGGAAAACGTCCTCGTTCTCAAAGCGGACTCTGAGAGAGATCTCGTCGTTTTCTCTCTCGAAAATCCCCATCGGCAAAAATTCGCAAACGATAACTACATCGCCCGTCTGCTTGTCAAAGGAAATATACCTTGAGCTTTCGCCGTTGGTCTCGATTACCGAGCCGACGATGTATCTTCCGTGGAGAACGGTTCCGTACGGTAAAAAAGGAGAATGCTGGCCTTTTGAATTGTCAAATCCGCAAGACGGACAAACAACGTTTTCGCCTATCTCGCGCATACAGCCCATACATAAAGACATACTTTTACCTCCCTGCGTAGTTTCACACAATATATATTATTATATCATACCGCAGCACTCAATTGCAACAAACCTATATCTATTTATTATTACAATTTTGTTAAAATGGCGGTAAAAATGACGGTTTTGATTACACATAAATTATAAAATGGTTTCAACAAATAACAAACAGCCGCCCTCTTCTACTATAATGCTTACGTTATCACTCTTAAAAATATTCGACAATCCCTGAGAAACCGTGGAATTAAGCCGCAAACCGTTCGCGGGATAATCGACCTTTCCGCTGTACGTCACCACGGCGGTCTCACAGCCGAACGGAAACACGGAGAAGGTTTTTCCGCTTTGGTTTTTAAAATTATGCTCTCCCCTTTTCAGGTAAAAGACGCTTTCGGCTTCTGTCTGAATCGAGGCGCTCACGCCGTTTTCGCTGAGATACTTTAAAACGCAGTAGTTGGAAAACGCGTGGTCTCCCCTTCCTCCGAGAGCGCAAAGCAAAACAACCTCGTCAAAGCCTCTTTCAGCCGCGATACAAGCGCAGTGAGCGCTGTCGGAGTCGTCCTTTCTGACCTCGAGCCTTTCGGTTGTGATACCTTCGGGAAGCTCTCCCTTGTAGGAGTCAAAGTCTCCTACGAGCAAATCCACCCCGACATTCGCCCTCAGAGCGTGCTCGAAGCCCTTGTCGGCGCAGATTACGAAATCGTCTTTTTGTACGACCTTAGTTATGAAGTCGGGCTCGCAGTCGGGCGAGCCACAGATTATTACAGCTCTCATCGTTTTTGCCATTCCTTGATATCCTTGACCTCGTTGTACATCGCGACGTAGCTCTGGTGACGGCTCTCGGGGATCCTGCCGTCCTTTACCGCCTCCAGAATAGCGCACCCCTTCTCACAGGTATGCGAGCAGGAGGTAAACTGACAGCTCGTCAGAAGCTCCTTGAACTCAGGGAAACAAAACTTTATATTGTCCTTGTCGATCATATTGTAGCGTTCCAGATCGACAGTCGAAAAGCCGGGTGTGTCGGCTATGTAACCGCCGCCAACCTTGAACAGCTCGACGGTTCTCGTGGTGTGGCGGCCGCGTCCGAGCTTACCGCTGATTTCGCCCGTCTCCAAGGCGAGTTCGGGATAAAGGGTGTTCAAAAGAGTGGATTTTCCGACTCCGCTGTTGCCCGTAAAGGCGGCGATTTTGCCCGATAAGAGCGAACGGATCTCGTCGGCTGAGGCGGGCTCCTCGCTTGAATAGGCAAAGGAAAGGATCCCCGCTCTTCGGTAAGTTCCGACAAGCTCGTCGGCTGACGCGAGGTCAGACTTTGAAACGACGACCACTGGCTCGATGTCATTATCGACAGCGGCGGCGGTCATCTTGTCAATCACAAGATAATTCGGCGACGGATCGACGGTCGAAACGACGATAACGAGCATATCAATATTAGCGAGCGGAGGACGTCTGAGCTCGTTCTTTCGCTTTTCGATCTCGTCAACCGAGCAGTAGCCGTCGTCGGGAACGGTGATTTTTACCCTGTCTCCGACCTTCGGGGAATTATTCTTTTTCCGAAAAATGCCCCTCGCCTTACACTCATATATTCTTTCGGCGGCTTCTACATAATAGAAGCCGCCTGTGCTTTTGATAATAATTCCGTTTAGAGTCTGCAATTACTCTTCCTCCTGAGCAAAGTCGATGTCATCCGCGGGAGCCTCAGTCTCGGTTGGCTTTTCCGTTTCGGTCGGCTTTTCCGTAGTCGGCTCTGCGGTTGTAGTAGGCTCTGTCGGAATGAAGTCATATGACGAAACATCCGAGTTCCCCGTAGAGTAATCTATGACATATTTTCTGTAGGTCTGACCGTTGAGCATTACGATTACGGTCGAGGTTCCGCTGCCCGTAAAGGACATAGCGTAGCTTGTGTTGTAGGCGGGATTGATTGTCTTTGAGTAGTTGGAATCAATCTTGCCGTCGACGGATACGGTCATCTGAATATCATAGTCGATATTGGAAGGCATATCAACAGCGATATTAACGGTCGTCTGACTGCCCTTGCCAGAACTTACAACAACATTGACAACGGTGCCCTCCTCGACCTTGCTGTACTGGAGCGGGGACTGCTGGATAACAGTTCCCTCGGGCTCAAGGCTCTCGTCGTCGTAGGTGTATTTGCACTCAAGATTCTTCTCATTGAGCTTCTTCTGAGCCTCGTAGAGAGTCATATCAGTAACCTTCGGAACGGTTATCTTCTCGATATACTCGTCCTTTGAGATGATAACGTAAACCGTTGAGCCGACAGTCGCCTTTACTCCCGCGGGCGGATAGGTGTCACAAACGTAGCCCTTCGGGGTGAGGGTATCGTAAACCTCGATCACCTGAGCGGAGAGGTTTCTGTCCTGAATCGCCTTAACAGCGTCCTTTTTCGAGGTGTTCTTGCAGTAAGGAACAGACATCTCCGTGTCGGTACCGTTTACTGTAAGCTCGATAACGGAGCCCGACTTGACCCTCTTTGAACCCGGCTCGGGATCCTGCTCGAGGATTTCGCCGATTTCCTTGTTCTTTACGTATCTGCTTTTAAGCTCAAACTTGAAATTATTGGGATTCTTTGCCTTCGCGTCAACGATGTTCATTCCGACAAACTTCGGAACCTCAACATCGGTCGACTGAGCTGAGGTGCAGCCCTTGAAAAGCGCTATCGACATAACTATCGCAATCACGATAAAGCCCGTAATAAGCGCGCTCTTTACAGCGTAGTAGGAATTGGAGTGCTCCTTCTTTCTCTCAAGCTCCTCAGCCTCATCGTCATCGGAGGGCTCTTCCTCCTCTTCATTCACAACGGGCTTCGGGGTCTTTTTGAGACTCTTGACGTGGCGGGTGGGTTCCGCGTCAACGAAGTACTTGTAGTCAAAACGAACGTTGGGGTTCAGTCTGAAACGCTCCAGATCGCCGAGCATATCGAGCGCTGTCTGGTACCTGTCCTCGGGATTCTTCTGCATAGCGTGCATGGTGATCTGCTCGAGTCCGAGGGGGATCCCCGGGTTTATGTCTCTTGGCATTTCGGGGGTCGATTGCAGCTGCATAAGCGCAACGGACACCGCGCTGTCCGCGTCGAACGGAAGCTTGCCCGTGAGCATTTCGTAAAGCATTACGCCCACCGAATAGATGTCGGACTTGCCGTCCGTTTTGCTTCCGCGAGCCTGCTCGGGAGCGATATAGTGAACAGAGCCTATCGCCTGCTCGGTCATTGTCTTTGTCTTTGTATCGATCAGACGCGCAATACCGAAGTCCGTAACCTTGATAGTACCGTCCTGCAAAAGCATAATGTTGTGCGGCTTTATGTCACGATGAACAACGCCCTTTGTGTGAGCGTGCTGGAGCGCCTTTAGAATCTGGGTCGTAAGGTGAAGAGCCTCGCGCCAGTCGAGCACTCCCTGCTGACCGATGTATTCCTTCAAGGTAATTCCGTCGATATACTCCATTACGATATACTGGATCATATCGCCGAAGCTTACGTCGTATACCTTTACAATATTCGGGTGCGAAAGCATAGCGATCGCCTTGCTCTCGTTTTTGAAGCGGCGGATGAACTCTTCGTTATTCAAAAATTCATCCTTGAGGATTTTTACCGCTACCTCTCTGTCGTCAATCGTGTCGGTACAGCGATAAACATACGCCATACCTCCGACGCCGATGAGCTCGTGGATTTCGTAGCGCCCGTCGAGCTTTTTTCCGCTGTATTTATCCATCGAAGCCCTCCTCTCAGTAGATTACAGTAACGGTGATATTGTCCTGACCGCCGCCGTCCTTTGCCTTTTCGACGAGGGTGTCGGTAAGTCCCTGACCGCGGTTTTCGTGGCAGATTTTAACCATATCTCCCGTTGTTACACAGTTTGAGAGACCGTCGGTGCAAATGAGAAGTACGTCTCCGTATATAAAATTAGTTTCGATATAATCGAGGTGAACGTTGGGCTTTATACCCAACGCTCGGGTAATAAAGTTCTTGTTCGGATGATTCTGCGCCTGCTCAAAGGTTATCTCGCCGCGTCTGACCATCTCCTGAACAACGGAATGATCCTCGGTGAGCTGCTTGATTTTACCGCCTCGGATAGCGTAGGTGCGGCTGTCTCCGACGTGGACAACGTGAACCGTAGTGTCCTTGACAAGCACAAACTCACACGTCGTGCCCATACCCGTAAGCTCAACGTCGTTCTGAGCCATATCGAAAATCGCCTTGTTAGCCTGCGAGACGATCTCGGTCATAAGCGTTGAGAGCTCCGCCTTTGAGAGCTCGTCCGAGTACATCTTCTCGATTTCGCCGCTTATGTATTCAACCGCCGAGGCGCTGGCAATGTTTCCGCCGTTAGCGCCGCCCATTCCGTCGCACACGACCGCCCACGCGCAGCTTGGTGAAATAACCCCGAAACGGCAGTCGTCCTGATTCTGAGTACGGACTAAGCCGATGTCACTCTTACTGAATATTTCCAAAGTTATTTACCTCCTGTGTTTTCCGTATAGTTTCTTTTGAGCTGACCGCAGGACGCGTTTATGTCGCTTCCGAGCGTGCGTCTGACGGTCGCCGTTATTGAGTATTTTCCGAGTATATTTACAAACGCCTGCTGTCGGTCGAGACGGCTTTTTTTGTAGCCTGTGCCGCGAACCGAGTTAACAGGTATTAAATTCACGTGACAATTGAGCCCTTTGAGCAGGTTTCCGAGCCTGTGAGCGCAGTCGTCGGAGTCGTTTACCGAGTCTATCATCGCGTACTCAAAGCTTATCCTTCTCCCTGTCGCCTCGAAATAATCGCGGCACGCCTTGATAAGCTCCTCGATCGGATACTTTTTGTTAATCGGCATCGTTTTGCTTCTGGTCTCGTTGTCGGGAGCGTGGAGCGAGACCGAAAGAGTAAGAGCGAATTTATACTTTGCGAGCTCGTAGATTTTCGGGACGATACCGCAGGTGGAGAGCGTTATGTGTCTCATACCGATGTTCAGTCCGTCCTCGCTTGAAACGAGCCTTAAAAACCTTATCACATTGTCAAAATTATCGAGCGGCTCGCCCATTCCCATAAGCACGATGTTGCTGATTCTTATTCCCAAGTCCGTCTGAGCGGACTCGATCTGAGAAAGGATCTCGGACGCCGTAAGGCTTCTCGAAAAGCCCGAGCGACCAGTCGCGCAGAAGGTACAGCCCATTTTGCAGCCGACCTGAGTTGAGACGCAAATCGAGTAGCCGTGCTTGTAGCTCATAACGACCGTTTCGACAAATTCTCCGTCGCCGAAACGGAAAAGGTATTTCACTATTTTATCATACCTTGATACAAGCTTTTTTTCAATATTTGCAACAGAAATGTAACTACTTGACCGCAGAAATTCTATAAGACCCTGAGGGATATTGCGCATTTCCTCAAATTCGGTCACACCCTTGCAAAGCCAGAGGTGAACCTGCTTCGCGCGGAATTTCGGAAAACCCGCCTCGGTTATTAAGTTTTCGAGCTCGGGATAATAGAGCGATTTTATATCTGTTTTCATATCATCAACCTGCCGATACCCTTCTGAACGCGGAGATGAAAAAGCCGTCGGTCTCCCAGAACGGAAAGAGCGTAAGCATATTTTCGGGTTCGTCAATCATTCTTTTTACGCCGAGGTCGAGCCTTTCAGCCTCAAATTCGGGGTGCTCGCGCAAAAACCTCTCGGCGTTTTTGTTGTTTTCCCGGGGATTCAGCGTGCAGGTCGAGTACACGAGCGTGCCGCCCGTCATAACAAAACGCGCGCTGTTGCACAGGATTTTGTATTGAAGCTCGGGGAGGTCGTTGTCAAGGATGTCCTTTTTGTAGCGTATCTCGGGCTTTCGGGCAAGTATCCCGAGTCCCGAGCAGGGCACGTCGCAGAGAACCCTTTCGGCTAAGCAAAGCTCTCCGCCGAAGTCGGACGCGTCTCTGAGAGCGGTTCTGACCGAGCTTATACCAAGTCTTTTGGCTGTGCTTCTTATCAGATCGAGCTTGTGCCCGTAGATGTCAAAGGCAAAAATCTTTCCCCTGTCGCCCATATACTGAGCGGCTGTGAAGGTCTTGCCGCCGGGCGCCGAGCAAACGTCGAGCATAACCTCGCCCGCCTTCGGAGACAGCGCCTTGACGCAGAGCTGAGAAGCCAGATCCTGCACGTAAAGCTTTCCCTGTTCATACGCCTTAAGGCTCTCGATCGAGCCTGTGTTTTCAAGCTCGAGCGCGTTTTCGTCGAGATGGGATTTTTTCGCCCTCACGCCCTCGGACTCAAGCTCTGCGATAAGCTCGTCAGAGGTGGTTTTGAGGGTGTTGACCCTCGCGAAAAGCCTCGGTCTGCCCAAGAGGGATTTTAATATTTCCACGGCAATATTTTCACCGTAGGAGCTTATAAAATGACTCACGAGCTCCTTCGGACAGGAGTATTTTACGCTAAGACAGCTTTCCTTATCGCTTTCGTCGGGCAGGGTGTATTTCACCTCGGCGCGCGAAACCGAGCGCAGAATACCGTTTATAAAGCCGACGGAACGCGCCAGCCTGTTCTTATGAGCGAGCTTTACGCTCTCGTTCACGGCGGCGCTGTCGGGAATCTTGTCCATAAACAAAAGCTGCAAAACTCCCATTCGCAAAATCAGCTTGGTTTTTAAATCTATTTTCTTTAAAGGAATTTTAGAGTATTGAGCGATAATATAGTCGAGCGTAAGCTGACGCTCAATACAGCCGTAAACCAGCGCCGAAAGAAACGACGCGTCAATATGAGACAGCCTGTTCTCCCTTATTGCGTGGTTCAGAGCCAAAGCCGAATACGCCGAGTCCCTTTCAATCGAGAAAAGGATTTTCAGCGCGAGATTTCGGACGTTCATCAATCCCTGCTCCTTGCGATGAGAATGAGTCTGAGAAGCTGCATAACAGCCGTCGCCGCGGACGCAACGTAAGTCAAAGCCGCAGCGGTGAGAGTTTTCTTTGCTCCCCGGTACTCGGAGTCGGAGAGCATTCCCGTCTCTCTTATGCACTTCAAGGCGCGCGAGGACGCGTTGAACTCAACGGGAAGAGTCGCGATCGTAAACAGCACAGCGGCTGAGAAAAGCACGATCCCGACATACAGAAGCGGCTGCAGCGCTGAGGTGACCAGACCGAGGACAATCAGAATCCAGCTAAGCTTGCTTCCGATGTTAGCGACGGGAAGGAAAGCCGAACGGATTTTGTTAGGCACATAGCCCTGAGCGTGCTGGACTGCGTGACCCGCCTCGTGGCAGGCAACTCCGACAGCCGCGATAGAAGCGCGGTCATAAACCGCGTCGGACAGTCTTATCACATTCGTCCTCGGGTCAAAATGGTCGGTATACTCGCCCGCTACGCGCTCGATTCTGACCCCTGTAACGCCGTTTTTCAAAAGAACTCTTTCGGCAGCCTGCGCTCCCGTTAATCCGCGCGAATTGCGGATCGAGCCGTATTTTTTAAAGGTGGAATTCATCGAAATCTGCACAACCAGAGTAAAGATTATGCAGGGGAGCATAAACACAAGATAGCTCCAGTTGTAATACATTAAATAGCTGAAATATCCCATAATTTTCTCCTTTGGGTCATTATCCGAGTCTTGCGCCGATAGAAAGCGGATGACCGAGCAGGAACGCGTCGGACTTCATACGCTTTTTTCCGCTCAGCTGGAGCTCGTCGATAACGAGCGAGCCCTCGCCGCAGGCTACGGTCAGAGGGTCAAGGCTTATTACCGAGCCCGCCTCTCCCTGCTTGCCGCACAAAAACGTTGAATGGATTTTTAAATCCTTGCCGTCGAGCTTCGTCAGAGCGACAGGCCACGTCTGCAAGCCTCTGACCTGATTGTGGATTTTTTCATTCGGCTCAGACCAATTTATCGGACACATATCCTTCGTTATTTTCTTCGTATAGGTCGCCTGTGACTCGTCCTGCTTTACGGGGGTGATTTCTCCCCTTGAAAGCTTTTCGACGGTCTCAAGGAGCAAATCCGCGCCAAGGAGCGCGAGTCTGTCGAACAGCTCGGCGGAGGTCTCGTTTTCGCCTATTTCGGTCTCAGATCTGAGCAGGATATCGCCCGTGTCGAGCCCCTCGCCCATAAACATAGTCGTAACTCCCGAGACCTTGTCGCCGCTCAGCACAGCCGACTGGATCGGTGAGGCTCCGCGGTATTTCGGAAGAAGAGAGCCGTGAACGTTCACACAGCCGAGCCTCGGAATATCAAGAATATTCTTTGGAAGAATTTTACCGTAGGCAACAACGACAATCAAATCGGGATTCAACGCTTTTAATTCCTCATAAGAATTATCATCCTTTAAGGAAGTGGGCTGAAAAACCTCGAGTCCGTTCTCAAGCGCGCAGACCTTAACGTCGGGCGGAGTAAGAACCTGCTTTCTGCCCACGGGCTTGTCGGGCTGAGTGTAGACCGCAAGGATATTATGACCGCTCTCACAAAGCTTTTTGAGCGTCGGCACCGCGAAATCGGGGGTACCCATAAAAACTATGTTCATTCTTCCTCACCCTCGGGCAGCTCCACGTAGCACTCCTCGGACAGGTCGAGCTCGCCCTCATTGTACAGCTCTATTTCCTGCGGAAGGAGCATTCTCTCGCAGACCGTGTTGTAAAGCACTCCGTTGAGGTGGTCGATTTCGTGGCAGAACGCCTGAGCGAGCATTTTGTCGCCCGTGATTTCATAGAAATCACCGTTTCTGTCCTGCGCCCTGACCGTAACGCGGTACGGCCGTGAGGTTATCCCCCACTTTCCGGGGAGGCTGAGACAGCCCTCGAGCACGACCTGCTTGCCCTCCTCGCGGATGATTTCGGGGTTCACAAGCTCGATAACACCCTGCTCGGGGTCAACCTCAATAACAACAACTCTTCTCAGAAACCCGACCTGCGGAGCGGCAAGTCCGACGCCGCCCGAGTTATGCAGGGTTTCAATCATATCGTCGATAAACTCCGCGAGTCTGTCGTCAAATTTAGTGACCTCGCGGCATTTTTTTGTCAGTACGTCGTCACCCTCGGTGACAATTTCTCTTAGTCCCATATTTACCTCTAATCAGAACGACAAAGCGTTCATATCTATGTAAGCCGTAACGGCTTTATTTTCTTTATTTGAATTATAATCTATGACCACACGCGACAACAGGCTCCTGAAACGCTTGTCGTTGCGGCATTTTACAATGATTTTATATCTGTACTTGTTGCTTATTTTCGCGATAGCCGCGGGAGAAGGTCCCAGAAGCCTGAGCGGAATATCGGAATACTCAGCCCTCGCCAGCCCGACGAGCTTCCTCATAAAATAATTTGAGGAATTTATAACGCTCGCGCGGTTGTCGGACACAAAGCCTATCATACATATATCGGCGTACGGCGGATACAGCATAGCCTTGCGAATCATAATCTCGTTTCGGAAAAACTGCTCATAGTCCTGAGACGCCGCCATTGTAATGACGTTGTTCTCGGGGGTAAATGTCTGTATGACCGCCACGCCCTTGCTCTCTCCCCTTCCGCTTCTTCCGACTACCTGAGTCAGAAGCGAAAACGTCCGCTCATAGCTTCGGTAATCGTCGGCGTAGAGCATAGAGTCGGGGTTAAGGACTCCGACCAGCGTCACCTTCGGGAAATTCAAGCCCTTCGCGACCATCTGCGTGCCGATGAGGATATCGTACTCACCCTCGGAAAACGCGGTGATTAGCCTTTCGTGGGATGACTTACGCATAGTAGAGTCGGCGTCGAGCCTCAACACCGCGGCCTCGGGAAAAAGCTCTCCGAGCTCCCTTTCAAGCTTCTGCGTGCCTGTTCCGCCGAAGCGAAGGCTTTGGTTGCGGCAGGTCGGGCATTGACCCTTGTAGTCCATTGAATAGCCGCAGTAGTGGCACATAAGCTTGTTGTTAGCGCTGTGGTAGGTAAGCGAAATCGAGCAGTTCGGACACGTGACCGTCTCACGGCAGCACGAGCACACCGCGAAGGTGTTGTGACCTCTTCTGTTGAGAAGGAGGATCGACTGGAATCCCTTTTCGAGGTTCTCCCGCAAAAGGATCGAAAGCTCTCTCGAAAAGCCCGTTGTGTTGCCCTCGGCGAGCTCCTCGTTCATATCGACTATGCGAACCTCGGGAAGGATCGCCTTTCCGTAGCGGTTTTTCAGAATATTCAGCGAATAAACGCCCTTTTTCGCGTTGTAAAAGCTCTCGACGTCGGGCGTCGCCGACGACAAAAGCAGGGTCGAGTTGTTCTCGTTAACTCTGAACTTCGCGACCTCTCGGGCGTGATAGCGCGGATTCGACTCGGATTTGTAGGTGTGCTCCTGTTCCTCGTCAATGATGATCATTCCGAGGTTTTTAAACGGAGCAAAAACAGCGCTGCGCGTACCTATCGCAATCTTAGCCATTCCACGAAGGACGCGTTTATATTCATCGAGTCTTTCTCCGAGCGACAGTCCGCTGTGAAAAACCGCGACCTTATCGGAAAATCTCGCCTTGAAAATCCCGAGAAACTGCGGGGTCAGGGCGATTTCGGGAACCATAACTATAACGTCCCTGTCATCCTCCAGAAGCTTTTCGATCAGCTTCAAAAAAACGGAGGTCTTGCCCGAGCCCGTGATTCCGTAAAGGAGACTTACGCGCGCCTTTCCCGACTTATAATCGGCGTAAATATTTTCAAACGCCGCGTTTTGCTCTTCTGTCAGAACGACGGGTTTATTTTCCGCATAAGAATTATTCACGACGGTTCTGAAAACCTCGTCCTCGTAGTAAAAGGCAAGATTTTTCTTTACAAGAGCGTCCACGACCGAGGCGGTCACGCCCGTGTAGTAGCACAGCTCCTTAACGGAGGCAGTCCCCGCCGTTTGCAGCGTTTCGAGCACCGCGCTCTGCTTTTGGCTGAGCTTGACTGAGGAAAGATCCGCGTCGTCGTTTACCGCGACCATTTTAAGCACCGCGTCGCCGATTTTGCGAAACGCCTCGTCGGTTTTTCTGAGATAGCCCTTTTCGCAAAGCGTTTGAAAAATCCTGTCGTCAAGCCCGAGCTCGTCGGAGAGCACTTCCTTCTTTACGGGCTTTTTTCGGGAAAGCAGATACAGATAAGCCTGCTCCTCCCCGGGGCTGAGCTTTTCCGTGTCGAGCCCTCTCACCGCGGAGTAGGTGGTTGTGAGCTTGTAGTTTATTCCCGCGGGAAGCATAGCCCTGACAGCGTCGTAGTAGGTGCAGAAGAAACGCCGCTTCATAAACTCCGCGAGCCTGAGCATTTCAGCCGTCATAACAGGCTCAGGATCCAAAACGGAAATAATCTCCTTTAGCCCTTCCGAGTCCTTCTTTCGGACATACATTATCATACCCTGACGGCTGCGGTTCCCTCTGCCGAAGGGCACCGTGACACGCTTGCCCTCGCTTGCGGACTCTTTCAGACTGTCGGGTACGGAATAATCAAATATTTTATCAAAGGAATAGCTTGTGTTCTCAATCGCTACTCCGACGATAAAATCACAGGTCGGCATCTTCGGGCTCGAGGATGTTTATTTTGTGGTTTTTGATCTCGTCGATAGCGAGAAGCACAGCCTTGTCGTCGGTGATAACCTCTCTGTCGGCAAAATCCTGCGTAATCTGACGGGCGCGCTTCGCTACTCCGATAACGAGCGAATAACGGCTTGCCTTACCCTCGAATAAATCGTCTACGTTTACCTTTTTCATAATCATTACTCCTTAAATTAATCTTATTCTTACTGATGGATTATATCTAAAATCTCACGAGCGGCGCGCTCCACGGTGTCGTTGAGCACCTTATGCTCGTAGTACTTTTCGTACTCCTTTTCCTCGCGGGCTCTCGCCATACGCTTTTGGATGGTCTCCTCGTCCTCGGTTCCTCGTCCCCTGAGTCTGCGCTCAAGCTCCTCAAACGAGGGCGGTGTGACGAATATGCTTACACAGTCGGGGCGTTTGTCCATTATCTGCAAGCCGCCCTGAACCTCGATTTCAAGAAAAACATTGTAGCCCTTTTCGAGCATTTCATTGACCGCCTTTTCGGGGGTTCCGTAGTAGTTGTCGCAGTACCTTGCGTACTCGAGAAAGCCGTTTTCTTTTATGAGAGACTCAAACTTTTCCGTGGAAATAAAGAAGTAGTTCACCCCGTCTTGCTCTCCCTCGCGGGGCTTTCTCGTTGTGCACGACACGGAAAGCCAAACGCTGTCGTCGAGCTTTCTCAGAGCCTTCATAATCTCTCCCTTGCCGACTCCCGAGTAGCCTGTGTATACAACAAGCTTGCCTTTTTTCATACTCAGTCCTCCTCTGTTCGGTTACCGATCGCCTCGGGCGAAAGCGCCGAGAGCACAACATGGTCGCTGTCCGTGACGATCACCGCCTTGCACTTTCTTCCGCAGGTCGCGTCCACGGCAAGGTTCTTCGCCTTCGCCTCCTGGACGATTCGCTTGACGGGAGCCGCCTCGGGCGACACGACCGCGACTATCTTGTCGGACGAGACCATATTACCGTAACCAATGTTTATGAGCTTCATAATTTCACCTTACTCAATATTCTGGATCTGCTCGCGGATTTTCTCGATCTCGTTTTTGATAGAAACGACCTTAAGCGCGATTTCGGCGTCCTTGACCTTTGAGCCGATGGTATTAGCCTCCCGGTTCATCTCCTGAATCAAAAAGTCAATGCTTCTGCCGACAGGCTCGTCGGAATTGAGGTAAGTTTTGAGCTGTTCAAAATGACTGCGAAGGCGCACAGTCTCCTCGTCGACAGCGACCTTGTCCGCGAAAATCGCCACCTCGGTGATGATCCTCTGCTCGTCGTACTCGCCCGAGCCGAGAAATTCCTCGATTTTCTCCTTTAGTCTCGCGCTGTACTCGGCGACTGTCTCGGGTGAGCGCTTCTCGATTTCGGACACAAGCGACATAATAGTCTCCGCTCTTGAGAGAACGTCCGCCCTGAGTCTTTCGCCCTCGGCTCTTCTCATACTCAAAAAGCCCTCAAGCGCCGAGTCAACAGCCTCTCTCACGTCAGCCCAGACCTTTTCCTCGTCCTCGCTCGCCTTCTGAACGGTGAGAACGTCGGGATATTTGCCGACGTCGACGGTGCTTACGGTATTCGCGATCCCGTAGCGCTCCTCAAGCTCCTTTAACGCGTTAAGATAACCCTGAGCTAGGTTGTGATTGACAACAACGTCGGTCGGGGTGTCCTCAGGCTCGGAGATAGATACGAACATATCGATCTTACCTCTCTTGACCTTTGAGGTGATGTAGGATTTCAGCTTGTCCTCAAGGTAGCTGTAGCCCCTTGTTAGACGGCAGTTGAACTCGGTGTAGCGGTGATTCACGCTTTTGATTTCAAGCGTGATTGACCGTCCGTTGACCTCTCCCTCAAAGCGTCCGAAGCCTGTCATCGAATTTATCATTGATAACATTCCTTTCGCTGTAATTTTCAGTTTATTTTAACACTATACAATATATAAGTAAATAGTTTTGTAACCATTTTGTAACCTTTTGGGCAAATAATTTCATAGCTTGCATTTTTGAGCGGTATATGATATACTTTTAAGATGTAATAATATGATTAAAGAAAGGGTGCCAAAAATGTCAGGACATAATAAATGGAGTACTATCAAGCAGAAAAAGGGTAAAAACGACGCCGCGAGAGCGAAGGTCTTTACAAAAATCGGCAGAGAGCTTCTTGTAGCGGTAAAGGAAGGCGGCAGCGCCGACCCGAACGTTAACTCAAAGCTTCGTGACGTTATCGCAAAGGCAAAGGCGGCGAACGTCCCCAACGACAACATTGAGCGTATCATCAAAAAGGCTGCGGGCGACGGAGATTCAAACAACTACGAGTCCATTACATACGAGGGCTACGGTCCCAACGGAATCGCGGTAATCGTCGAGGCGCTTACGGACAACAGAAACAGAACCGCGGGCGAGGTCAGACACTACTTTGACAAATTCGGCGGAAATATGGGCACACAGGGCTGCGTAACCTTTATGTTTGAGAAGAAGGGCGTGCTCGTAATCGAGCGCGAGGAACTCGAAAAGGACGAGGACACCGTAATGGAGGAGGCTCTCGAAGCGGGCGCGGCTGACTTTGAGGCAGACGAGGATATCTTCACGATCTACACCGATCCCTCGGATTTCTCGGGAGTACGCGACGATCTGACCGAAAAGGGCTACGAATTCGCGTCGGCTGAGATCGAGATGGTGCCGAACACCTACACAAAGCTCGAATCAGACGAGTCGAAGGAGCAGATGCAGAAGATGCTCGATATGTTCGAGGATAACGACGATATCCAGAACGTATGGCATAACTGGGAAGATTAAACTGTATATTCAAAAAACAAAGGTCGGGAAGCTTTCCCGACCTTAACTATTTGTCTGTTAAATTCCCATGATCTCCTTCATAGCCTGCTCGAGCTTGTCTGTGACAGCCTGAGCGTCCGCCTTGTCCTTGCCGACGGCGGTGAGGTAGATCTTGATTTTAGGCTCTGTGCCGCTGGGACGGACGATCGCCATATTATCGCCCTCGAGGTTGTACTGGAGCACGTTGGACTTCGGAAGGTTGATTACCTTCTCCTCGCCTGTGAGAAGATTCTTCTCAACGCTGAGCTTGTAATCGGAGATACCGACTACCTTATAGCCCGCGACGGACTCGGGAGCGTTTTCTCTGAGAGCCGACATAATGTCAGCCATTTTCTGCATTCCCTCACTGCCCGAGAACTCAAACGGCAGAGTTGTGTTCTGATAATAACCGAACTCCTCGTAGAGACCGTCGATAACCTCGGCAAGAGACTTGCCCTGCTTCTTGAAGGTCGCCGCCATCTCGCAGATAAGCATTGAGGCTACAACAGCGTCCTTATCTCTTACATATGTGCCCGCGAGGTAACCGTAGCTCTCCTCAAAGCCGAACACATAGTCGCTCTCCTTGCCCTCTTTTTCGAGGTTGAGGATGATTTCACCGATATATTTGAAGCCTGTGAGAACGTTTCTGAGCTCCGCTCCGTATTTTTCACAGAGCTTTTCGATAAGCTTGCTCGTTACTATAGTCTTTACAACAACGGGACGCTCGGGAAGAGTTCCGTTAGCCTTGCGGTTGGAGAGGATGAAGTCGGTGAGCATAACGCCGTCCTCGTTACCAGAGATAAGTCGGTAGCTTCCGTCGTAGTCCTTAACCGCGATTCCCACTCTGTCGGAGTCGGGGTCGGTCGCGAGGAGCAAATCGGGCTGAACCTTCTCGCACAGCTCGAGACCCTTCGCGAGAGCCTCCCTGATTTCGGGGTTCGGATAAGGACAGGTCGTAAAGTTTCCGTCGGGCTTTTCCTGCTCGGGAACGACGGTAACGTCCTTTACGCCGATTTCGGCGAGGATCCTTCTGACGAGCTTGTTGCCCGCGCCGTTGAGCGGAGTGTAAACAACGCTCAAATCGGCTCCCTCGCATACTCCGGGGTTGATCTGCTGCTTTTTGACCTCTTCGATGTAGCTTGTGTAGACCTCGTCCTTAACATACTCGACAAGACCCTTTTCAACAGCCTCGTTGAGCTCCATAAGCTTTACGTCGGCGAACATATCGAGACCGCAGATTTCGTCGTAAACAGCGCCCGCGGCAACGTCGGTCATCTGACAGCCGTCCTCACCGTAAGCCTTATAGCCGTTATACGCGGCGGGATTGTGAGACGCAGTCACCATAATACCGGCCTGACAGCCGAAATAACGCACAAGATACGAAAGAACGGGGGTCGGCTGGAGCTCCGTTGTGATATATGTCTTGATACCGTTGGCGGCGAGAACCTTTGCCGCCTCGAGCATAAATACGTCGGCGTTGATACGGCTGTCGTGGGAAATCGCCACAGAGCCCTTGCCGTACTTTTTGAGAACGTAGTTCGCGAGACCCTGAGTAGCCTGACGGACAACGTAGATGTTCATTCTGTTTGTGCCCGCTCCGAGAATACCCCTGAGTCCCGCGGTGCCGAACTCGAGGCTTCTGTAGAAGCGCTCGTAAATTTCCTTGTCATTACCCTCTATTTCCCTAAGCTCATCCGCAATCTGAGCGTCCTCGTTCACGTTTTTGAGCCATAATTCATAATTCTTCATGTAATCC
>JAFNSO010000026.1 GCA_017384945.1 Ruminococcus sp.
AAATAAAAATTGATAATGTCGATGTAAACCTTGTCAAATCCGTTACGCTGAAAGAAACCTATGAGTTTATGTATTTTCTTCAGCGAAATCGGAATAACGGTCAGGCCGCCAGAGCACGCAAATCCTCTTCCCTTCGGCAGTTTTACAAGCATCTTGAAAGGCAGAACATCATAGATGTAAACCCTATTAAGGATCTTGAAACGCCAAAGAGAAAAAAAGCTCTTCCCAAATATCTGACTTTGGAGCAGTCTATTGAGCTTTTAAACGCCGTTGAGGGCGATAATTACTACAGAGACTACTGTATACTCACCTTGTTCTTAAACTGCGGTCTGCGGCTTTCTGAGCTTTGCGGGCTTAATTACAGCGATATCCGCTCCGATAATACAATGCGTGTTCTCGGAAAAGGCAACAAGGAACGTATAATTTACCTGAATAAAGCCTGTGTTGACTCGATCAAGGCGTATATGGAGGTTAGACCTGTTGACGACTTAAAGGACAGACACGCTCTGTTTATAAGCCGTAATCACAATCGGATGTCCCCTAAAACCGTGCAGGCTATGGTGTATAAATATCTTGAAAAAATCGGGCTGAACGCTCAGGGATATTCCTGCCACAAGCTTCGCCACACCGCCGCGACGTTAATGTATCAGACAGGTGATGTTGATATAAGAGTTTTAAAGGATATTCTGGGACACGAAAACCTCGGTACAACAGAAATATACACCCATCTTTCCAATCAGCAACTAAAAAAAGCCGCCGAGAGCAATCCTCTCGGCAAGGTCAAGCCTAAATGATTTTAAAAAAAACTGCCGAGCTCATTGCCCGGCAGTTTTTTGATGATTTTTAATATGTTTAGTCTTCTCTGTGGTCGAAAACTCTCTTTGTTTTCTTTTCCGAACGCGGTAAGGTTCCGACCGATACGACGGCTACCTTCGGCGTTACGCTCATTTTTGATTTGAACAGAGATTTTATAGTTTCGGCTGTCTTGTCAAAATTAACGCGGCCTTCCGCTTCGACAGTAAGGAGAATAATATCGCGGTTTTTCTCCTCGTCGTGAGCTATATCGATCTTATACTCGCTTGACACGCCGTCCACGGTTCCGAGAAGCTCCTCAACCTGACTCGGGAACATATTAACGCCGTGTACCTTGAACATATCGTCGCTTCTTCCCTTTATTACGTCGAGTCTGGGATATTTGCTTCCGCAGGGGCATTCACCCGGGATAATTCTTGATAAATCATGTGTTCTGAATCTGAGAAGCGGCGCGCCCTCCTTGACGAGCGTTGTAATTACAATTTCGCCTTCCTCTCCGTCCTCGACGTTTTCTCCCGTTACGGGGTCGATTATTTCAATGTAGAGATAGTCGTCCCAGTAGTGCATACCTGTCTGGAGATTACAGTTTACGCCGATTCCCGGTCCGTAGATTTCGGTCAGTCCGTAAATATCGTAAAGCTCTATTCCGAGCTCATTTGAGATGTACTCACGCTTTTTATCGCTCCATCTTTCAGAGCCGATTACGCCCTTTTTGAGGCAGATGTTATCTTTAAGTCCGCGGCTGTTGATCTCCTCGGCGAGTAAAAGCGCGTAGCTGGAGGTCGCGCAGATTACGGTGGATTTTAAATCCTGCATCATTTGAAGCTGCTTTTCGGTGTTTCCGGGACCCATGGGAATAGCCATAGCGCCGAGCTTTTCGCAGCCCGCCTGGAAACCTATTCCAGCGGTCCAAAGACCGTAACCGGGTGTGATCTGGATTCTGTCGTTCTTTGTAATACCCGCTGTTTCGTAGCATCTCGCGAACATTGCAGCCCAATCGTCAACATCCTTGGCTGTATAAGGGATTATAACAGGCTTTCCCGTTGTTCCCGACGAAGAGTGTATACGAACGATTTCGCTGTCAGGCACCGCCTGAATGCCCAAGGGATATGCGTTGCGCAGCTCCGCTTTATCAACAAAGGGAAGCTTTTTGAAATCCTCGGGGGTTTTGATTTCGGTGATTCCCATTTCTTTATACATTCTTCCGAAATAATTGTCGGATTCGATAATCGCCTTTAAGCGCTCGTTTACGAGAGCCAGCTGTTTCTCATTAATCTGCATAATAACCTTCTCCTATCTTGTACCCTGCCTCAAAGGCAGCGATGTTTTTTTCTCTGAATCTTTCGGGGACGATTCTTATTATCTCGCTCTGAACAATATCCTTGCTTAAACCGAGCCTGCCCGTTCCCGCCGCCGCGCCGAGCACAGCGACGTTGAAGAATTTTGATGAACCGAAGGGCTCGCACAGCTTTTCTGAGTTAACAATAAGGCAATCGCATTTTGATTTCAAAAATTCCATTTCGGCTTTTCCGTCGTAGCCTTCCCCGCTGCCGAGCGAAGTCGGCTTGACGGGAACGGAATTAACAATTACAAATCCGTCCTTTTTCAGATACCTGAGATTTCTTACCGCTTCCGACGGCTCAAACGCTATAAGAAGATCCGCTCCCACTACGGGTATAAGCGGTGAAAAAGCGTCCTCGCCCACTCTTACGTGACTTGTAACGGGACCGCCCCTTTGAGCCATTCCGATTGTTTCGGCGGAATGAACCGAGTTGCCCTCAACCATAGCGGAAGAAGCGATTATTTTTGAGGCGAGAACGGTTCCCTGACCGCCTACTCCGCATATCATAATGTCTTTTTTCATTTTCACACGCCCCCTATCGCTCCGACTTTACACAGCTTCGCGCACAGTCCGCAGCCTGTGCACAGATTTTCGTCGATAACGGCTTTTCCGTCGCTGACCGAGAGCGCGGGACAACCGATTTCCTTGATACAACGCATACAACCGACGCATTTGTCGCTGCAAACTTTCATTTTACCCGTCGGTTTTTCAAGAGCGACGCATGGAGATTTAAAGATAATTGCCTTAACGCCTTCTATATCGGCGCATTCTTTAACCGCCTCTATCGCGGCTTCAAGGTCGAGCGGGTCGACTGTGACGACCTTTTTCACTCCGACCGCGAGAAGCGTCTTTTCAATACTGATTTTTTCAACAGGAGTTGACATAAGATTTCTGCCTGTTCCGGGGTGAGGCTGGTGACCTGTCATTGCGGTGGTTGAATTGTCGAGAATACAAACAAGCATATTGGCGGCGTTATATACAGCGTTAACGACGCCTGTGATTCCTGACGCGAAAAAGGTCGAATCACCCGTAAAGGAAACTGCTGTCGCATCACTGTCCATATGATTGAAGCCCTGCGCCATCGTTATTCCCGCGCCCATGCAAAGACAAGTGTCTACCATATCAAGCGGCATAGCGTTTCCGAGAGTATAACAACCGATATCACCGCAGAAATACGCCTTCTTCCCCTTCATTGCCCTTTTTACGGCGTAAAAGGAAGCTCGGTGGGGACAGCCCGCGCAAAGCATCGGAGGTCTCGCGGGCGGCTGAGGAGCTTCGGCGAGGTCGATTTTACTCTCTTGAGCTTCAAACCCTAAAAATCCGCCGATTATTCGTCTTGCGCTGTCGGTATCATTTTCTCCGCTTGAGGGTACGTCGCCGGTGAGCTTTCCGCGAACATTTATATTCAGGTGGTGCATTCCCGCAAGCTTCAAAAGGCTTTCCTCAATATAGGGGCTTAATTCCTCAAAGCAAAGGACTTCTTCTACGCCCTCAAGCGCTTTCAGGAGAAAGCTTTCGGGAAGCGGATACGGTGTTCCAACCTTGATGAGCCTGATTTCGGGGTAATCCTTCAAAAACTCACTCGCGTAGGCGTAGCTGACGCCTGTCGCGACAACAGCCTTTGAGGAGGTTCCCGAGACGGTGTTAAAGCGATATGAGGAAAACTCCTTCCCTATCTCGACGTTTCTCTTTTCAATCATAGCGTGATTGGCAAAGGAAAGCCTCGGGAAAATAACCCACTTTTTTGAGTCTTTAACAAAGCCCTCGTAATCCTTTGCCTTAAAGGTATCTGCCGACTCAATTGAAGCGTAGGCGTGATCGACCCTTGTTGTCGGGCGAAGTATTACGGGAGTCTTATATTTTTCGGAGCATGAAAAAGCGTCCTGAACCATCTCGAACGCCTCTTCGGGAGAAGCGGGGTCAAAAACGGGGATTCTCGCGAATTCGGCAAAGCGTCTTGTGTCCTGCTCAGTCTGAGAGGATATCGGTCCCGGGTCGTCAGCCGATACGACTACCATTCCGCCCTTTACCCCGACATAAGCGAGGCTCATCAGAGGGTCAGAAGCGACATTAAGCCCGACCTGCTTCATCGTTACCATAGCTCTCGCGCCGCAGTAAGCGGCTGCGGAAGCTACCTCCATAGCCGCTTTTTCGTTTACTGACCATTCAAGATATGTTCCTTCATGCGGATATTTGTTTACGGTTTCGATTATCTCCGAGGAAGGTGTTCCCGGATAACCCGAAACAAGGTTAACACCCGCGGACAACGCGCCTAAAGCGATAGCTCCGTTGCCCATTACGTATTTTTTACTCATTTAACCATCCTTTTGTATTGAAAGTGTGTTTTCTTTCACTTAATCTGATATATAATATCACAAAATAAGAATTATTTCTACCCCTTATTCTTTATGTATTTAGCCGTCAGCCAAGCCGCTCCCGCGATTCCCGCGACAAGAAAAGCGCTTTTCGCAATCGCTTTTCTGACAAAAGGCACATTATAATCAAGCGTTGCGTAGGAAGGATTTATCATATGACGAAGCAGCGGCGAGAGAAGTCTCCTTCTTCCGCTGAGCACATCATACTTGATATTGGGCTCGCGTGAGATTACCATTGTGGCGCGTTTTTGCTCGGTATACGGCTCCCAGATCAAATCGTCCGTTGAGGGATTGCCTGTTCTAGCGAAATTTGTCCACATCTGAATAACGGTATCCGAAAGAGCTTCGTCGGCGATTTCCCCCGTGTATATGGTTTCTTCGAGGTTGCCGAACACATAAGAGAGCTCAACAGCGTGACAAGCCATTCTTTTCGGCAGAGACGACGGAACGGTCCAGTAATACATATACGCCCTTCCTCCGTTTCTGTGGTGCAGTGTTGCCTGTTCAACGGCGGGCAAACGGAACATAATCTCGTCGTAAAAACGTGCAATTCTCCACATTTTATGACCCTTCATACTGTCAAGAAATCTTATTATACGTTTTTTGTCGGCGCTCGGAAGCTTTTTTATATCGTTTTCAAACTTGATCGGAATGCTAAACCTGAACGGAATTATACCGCCGATTTCTCCAATCCAGTAATTCATTTCCTCGGAATTTGTTCCGATAAGGATATCAATATCCGCCGTCTTCCCTTTTTCATAAGCAAGATAAGGGTCAAGCGGAATAATTCTGCCGTCGCGCTGCGGGAAATTATTGTATTCATTGAGATTTTCGTTGATTCTTTTCAGATCTTCCTCACTTAGAAGCATAAGCTCATTCATTGATTTTGCTTTGCTCTCAAGCATAAGGCGCATTGAAAACTCTCTGCATTCCTCCTTCGAGAAGGTAAGAGCGACAGAGCCGCTTTCGGCTATAACGCGGTTAAACAGCCCTTTCGCTTTTGGGATTATCGGAAGCAAAGAGACGCTTCCCCCACCCGCTGATTCACCGAAAATAGTGACATTATCGGGATTTCCGCCGAAGCCTCTGATATTGTTTTTTATCCATCGAAGCGCTTCTATCTGGTCGAGTATTCCGAGATTGGGTGAGTCGGGAAATTGTTCTCCGCCCTCAAAATAGGACAAATCAACAAATCCCATTATGCCGACTCGGTAGCCTACCGTAACGAGAATAATATCAGACTGCTTGCTTACAAAGCTTTTTCCGTCATACATCGGGTCGGCGGTTCCTCCCCAACCGTAAGAGCCGCCGTGAAAGAACACCATAACGGGTTTGTCGGGCGTATTGTCGGAGAGGTTCTTCCAGATATTCAGATACAGGCAGTCCTCGCTCTGAGGGTAGTAAGACGCCTGCTCGGTCGTCCATTCCTCCTGAATGGGCGTTTTTCCGTTATAGTAGGCTTCAACAACCGTATCGCTGCTTTCGACGGGTACGGGAGCCTTCCATCTCAATTCTCCGACAGGCGGCTTTGCGTAAGGAATTCCGCGAAAGGCGCAGATGTTGCCCGCTTTTGCTCCGACAAATACTCCGTTAACGCATTTTGCGGATAACTCGGCTTCGTATTCTCCGTCAATTATTTGGTTTTCTCCGTAGCTGTCGCGTATTCTGCTTATGGATTCGTTCGTCATTTCTTTCTCCTGAATACTCCCTTTACTGTTTCAAGGAAATTCTTAAGATTGCTGAATTTCTTTCGCAGCTCCCCTACGGTGATGTCGGATTGAGAATTATTCGCAACCATTTCGTGAGCCACTCCGATAAACAGATCCTTGAATTTATCCATGCTTTTGTCGTCGTAAAGGCTGGCAGTGTAGTCAATCATCAGAACAAGACCGTCCGCTCCGTCAAGGATTTCCATATCAAGAATGGTTTGCGAGGCAGCCTGATTCTGTCGGATATCAATAGTCTCAATATCCATTCCGTCAAAGCCGCTCATATCGCGGATGTCCTGCTGATAGAGCAGATACGCCGCCTCGTTGCTGCCCGCCTGGTTGTGAATATCGACGTAAGGATAACAACAATGCTCGATTCCCTTCTGCACCTGCTTTTGAACGTCGGAGAACAGGTCTCTCAGCGTCATATCATCCCTGAGCCGAACGCCAACGGGAAGCTCTCTGAACAAAAGACCCACGGAATTCATCGCAGTCATATCCTCGCGTCCGTTGTAAATCCAGCATAGCTTAATATCGTTTTGCTTGTTATAAATCGAAATAGCGAGAGCGGCGACGGTGATAAAGAACTCGTTTCTGCTTATACGGTACTGTCGTTCCATCGATTTCATCTGAGACTGCTCAATTCCGATAGGAGCAAACAGCTCTCCCATTTCATTCTCACGTGATTCGTGGTCGGTTTTTGGGTAACTTGACCAATCTATACCCTCGAAGTTCTCTTCAAAGTAAGCCTTGCTTTCCTCGTAAAAAGCTGTATTCTTTTCGTCTTCTCGGTTTTGCAGTATCAGATAATACAAATCAGGGTCGGGCTGAATACCCATATACGCCTTGCCCACGTTTTGCATAAACACCTTTAATGAAGTGCCGTCAAAAACAGTATGGTGAACGTCAAAGAAAACATATCCGTATTTTTCCGTTTCAAAGACACGGCAGCGATGCAGACAGCCGCCGATTATTTTAAACGGCTGAACAAGAGTGTCCTTAATATTATTGAACTCAAATTCACTGATTTTTTCAACATGAATATCCTGAAGCACATCGGGTGTGTAGCGCTGAATTATATCTCCGTCTTCATTGAATCGGAAGGTCGTGAGCAGAGCCGAATGGTTGCGTAGAGCGGTGTGCATAGCGTCCGCCATCTTTTGCATATCAAAGGCATCCTTGTCGAGCTTCATCATCGAAAACAGATTGTACATAGTGGATTTAGGAGTATAAAGCTGATAATCAACCATATAAAGCTGCTCAACCGTGAGCGGATGATCGGTTTTCATAGCACGCGCGTTTTTGATTTCGGGCGCTTCACCGTCGTCGTTTTTATGATTTTCCTCATACAGAGCGGCGATTTTTTTCGGCGTTCTTCCTCTGAAAATCTCGCTCGCGTTCAATTTGGGTAAATCGCTTTCGGTTATAACGCGGATAGAGCCGAGGGAGTCGCCTCCGAGCTCATAGAAATCGTCGTTTATTCCGAATTTTTCAAGCTTAAGCACCTTTGCCATAGCGTTACAAAGCTTTTCCTGAGTCTCATTCTCGGGAGGAGCGTAGTCTGTCTGGAAATCGGACGCGTCGGGCTTCGGAAGAGCCTTTCGGTCCATTTTGCCGTTCGGCTTTAAAGGAACCTCGTCTATTTTTATGTAGTAGGACGGGATCATATAATAAGGAAGTCGTTTGCTGAGCTGTACGCGCATAGCTTCCGCGTCTACTTCGATGTCCGCCGTGTAATAAGCGCAAAGATAGCTTTTTCCGTTATCCTCAAAGCCTCTCGCCGCAGCCCAATCAATACCGAGAACCTGTTTTACGGAGGCTTCAATTTCGGCGGGCTCGATACGGTTACCGTTAATTTTAATCATATCATTCGAGCGTCCAAGCAGGACGTAATCGCCGTTTTCGTTCAATCTTGCAAGGTCTCCAGTGTGATATACACCGTTAATGAAGGCTTTTTCGGTTTCCTCGGGAAGATTGATGTAACCTCTTACAAACGGGTTGTCAAAACAAAGCTCTCCTGTTTCGCCGTCTTCTACCTCATTTCCGTCCTCGTCAATCAGGTAAATCCTTGTATCGTTGGCGGGTCGCCCGATCGGACAGGTGTCATAAGCTCGGTCAATTTTGAAAATACCGACCGCGAAGCCGCTCTCGGACGCCGCGTACACATTAATGAGGTCGAGATTCTTGTTAAAAACATTATTCGCTGGCTCACTGCCGACGATCAGCAGACGCAAGAACGGTCCCGTCTGATTGCCGAGCATACGCACATACGACGGTGTAAGGAAGGTCGCGGTTATTCTCTTTTCCAAGAAGAATTTTTTGAGGGACAGGGGATTTTTAATCGTGGCGTAACCGACGACAAACATCTTAGCGCCTTTTTCGCTTAAAAGACCGAGAGTTACCATAACCGACGCTACAAAATTGAGCGGCGCCAGCAAAGCTCCTCTGTCCTTGGCGGTCAGCGGAAACTTACCGTCAATTTTTATCGAGTCGATCGCGTGCATAAGATTTCCGTACTCGTGAAGCACACCCTTCGGATTACCCGTGGTTCCCGAGGTGTAAATAGCGTAAGCCGCGTCGTGGTCGTCGGCTGTTTCATAACCTTTTTTGGGAGGAACGCTCATTATCTCTTCCCAGTTCGACTCTGAAAGCTCGGTTTTACAGCCGCAGTCGTTTCTGATGAAGTCAATTCTATCGGGCGCGTAGGTATCCTCTACAAGCGCCCACGCGGCTCCGCACTTCCACACTCCGATCATAGCGATAATCGGCATAATTCCTCTGGGAAGATTAATCAGTACAAAATCCTCCCTGCCAACTCCCTGTGAAGAAAGATAAGCGTAGATTCTGCCGCTGATTTCATCGAGCTGAGCATAGGTTATACCCTTGGAGTGGGCTTCGTCAAAAAGAATCGCCGTGTTCGGACTTTCTTTCGTATAGTCCTCAAGCATTTTCAGAACACTCATAGTCATTCTCCAGTCTCGTAGTCAATTATCTCGCTAAAGCCTGTTACTTCAAAAACGTCGCTAACAGCTTCACTGACATTAATAAGCTTCATTTCTCCGCGCGCGTTCATCTTCTTTTGCAAAGATAAAAGTACTCGTAAGCCCGCTGAGGAAACATAGTTTACATCCTTGAAATCAAGGATCAATTCCTGCGTTTCTCCGAGGTTTTCGTTGATAAAGCTCTCTGCTTCGGGAGCGGATACAGTATCAATACGGCCGTTGATTGTAATTGTAAGACGATTTCCTGATTTTTGTTTTTTGATATTCAATTTGTTCTCTCCTTTATATTGTAATGCAAATATTATTTAATTCCATTGTGCTCAGATAGCTGATGTCCTTTGCCATTCCGCAGACCATTCTGATTCCGATATTCTTTGTCGGGTCATCCGTGTTGTGAAGCTTGATCCATTCTGTCGGGTCAAAACGCTTGCAGTCGTCGCGGATTCTGAGCCTCCAGCCGTCGTCGAGCTTCATTGCGCGAACATCAATGCTGTGCTTCTTTCCGTCGGAAAAGCCGAACTTTATAATATTGTTACCGAGCTCTTCAACAAACAGAGCGAGCATCATACTCTCCTTCGGGCTTGCTCCCTTTTCGGCGCAGAAGCTTTCAACCGAGGATGAAGCGGGGATTACGTCCTCTGATTTTGAAATAGAGAAATCCAAAGTGTTTTCCGCTGAAATTCCAAAGGGTTCTTTGAGGAACAGGTAGTCGGACATTTTTAACGGAACGCCATGCTTTCTTACACAGGCGTAAACAATAATGCTTGTAAGAGTCAGCACTTCACCGATAAGGAAGCAAAGCCAAACGGCGTCAGCCTGCAATATACCGGCGAGTAAAAGCGCGGGAAGAATCATATAAACAAAGCCCTGCAAAAAGCAGAATACGTTAGTCAAAACCATCCGTCTCATACCCTGAGTGTAGTTTACAAAGACGATGTTGATACCGTAAAGAATTATACTAAGCGAGTAAAAACGCAAGCCTCTGGCGGCGAGCTCAACCATTTTCGCTCCGTCGGAGGAGCCGAATACTCCCGCGATCCAATCGGCGCAGACGAAAAGCAGTATTGAAAGAACGGCTCCTACAACGATTGCTGTTTTTACAGAGGTTTTGACAAGGTGCTCAGCGGCGGTTCTGTCCTCTTCACCCAGAATCATTCCCGCAATCATAGCGGTAGTAAGTCCTACGCCTATCATAACCGAGGAAGTGAAGTTAAACACGGTGTTCAGTATTCCGAACGCCGCGACAGCAGTGCTCGACAAAACGGTAGCGACAAGTATTCCGTTTAAAACCGCGTTACGAAGCATTGCGGAAACCGAGCCCATAGCCGAAGAAGAGCCTGTTGAAAGTATAGCAGCCAAATCCTTTAGATTGAGCCCCTTGAATGAAAACTTGAAAATAATATCCTTTTTTGTGAAATGAAGCAGCATTATAATCAGCGCGACAAAATAGCTCAACGAGGTCGCGAGACCCATACCGAGCATTCCGCCGTGAATGACAAGAGCGTTCAAAAAGTCGCCCGCAATATCAAGCGCGGTCATAACAACGACCGCGACGATTACGCGGTTTGGATCGCCGTCAAGTCTCATCAGCGAGTTGAATTCAAAGAGCAAAAGCAGAGACGGAAACGCGAAAATCATTCCGAGAAGATAATCGGACACGAGCGGAAGAAGGTGAGCTGATTTGCCTCTTGCTCCCAAAAGAACGCAAACGTTGTTTCTGAAAACTCCGAATATAAGCATCATAAGAATTGACACTATAACGGTTACGACGATACACATTGAAAAAGCGCGGCGAGCCTTTTCCGCGTTACCCGCTCCGAGACGCTGGGCGCAGACAACCTGAGAGCCTGTGGCAAGAATACCGCTGAAGGCTGTAGCAAGGTTGATAACAGGCGTAATAAGCCCGTAAGCCGCCATACAATCCTCTCCGAGAAATCTTCCGATAATTATACCGTCAACCACTACGCCTATCATTGTAGCAATCGCGGCGGCAATTATGCTTATTACCGAGTTCCTGAATAATCTGCTGATAATTTGTCCGTTGTTTTTCATACATAACCTCCCTTAATACGCTTTAAGATTATTTGCCCTTATAATGAATACAAAGCATCGTCAAATCGTCAAACTGAGGTTGTTCCTGCGTAAATGCCTTTATATCATCACTCACAACCGAAAGAAGCTTTTCGGGCGGTTCTTCCTTGTGTCTGTTCAGAACCGAGATTAATCTGTCGCAGCCGTACTGATTCTCGTTCTCGTTCTCAGCCTCGGGTACACCGTCGGTGTACACAAACAGCTTCGAGTTCGGCTTGAGTTTGATTTCGGTTTCCTTGTAATTGATTCCCTGCATTCCACCGACGACAAAGCTGTGCTTTGTTTTGAACAGCTCAAAGTCTCCGTCGGGATTCTTGATTACGGGATACTCATGACCGGCGTTCGCTGTAACGAGAGTACCGTCGCTCAGGTCAAGGATACCCAGCCATACCGTTACAAACATTTCCTGCTCGTTATTCTCGCAAATCTGATTGTTTACGGTAATCAGCGTTTCCCGGGGGCTTTTTCCTGTCATAACGGTATTTTTTATCAGAATTTTGGTTGCCATCATAAATAAAGCGGCGGGAATCCCCTTTCCCGATACATCGGCGATAACGAGAGCGAGATGATCTTCGTCAACCATAAAAAAGTCATAGAAATCTCCGCCGACCTCTTTAGCGGGAGACATTGACGCGTAAAGGTCAAACTCTCCCCTCTCGGGCATAAACGGAAAGGTGTTCGGCAGCATATTAGCCTGAATTTTCGTAGCGACGCCGAGCTCCATTTCGGTTGAAGCCAAGGTTTTTTCTCTGTCGGCAAACAGAACGCCGTAAATCAGAACGATTGATACTGTCATCGCGGCGTACTGCGTGGAAAAGCCGAATTTTCCTGATGTCAGAATCTGATTAACCATCGGGATAGCTACGAATGAAATCGCTACAAATTTGTCCTTTTTTGACGCTCTTGAGCAGATGATTGAAATAAAAACAACCGTCAGCGTAATGCTCAGATATACCTGACTGACGTCAAACTGCGCGGCGTGCTTGTAAAGTCCGTTTTCGTCAACCGAAAAATAAAGCGGATACACAAAATTAAGCAGGCATAAAACAAGCGACGGATAAAGCATAACGGTTACAAAAGCGTCCGCCATTTTCATAGGCTTATCGCTGAGCTTTAACGCTCTGCGGATGTATTCCCAGAATAGGTAAATCAAAATGTAGCCGAACATATAGAACAAAACGTTAGCGGTAAGATTTATTAATCTGAATTGAGGTATTCCCTGTACAAGCCAGCAGACGTTGTCCAAAAACAGCGCAAAGGCGTTTGTGGTCAACAAGGTGATGAAAACATAAGTGTCGGAGTTTCGGGCCTTGCTGTTAAGAACCGCGCTGAAGCAAAGCATGGTGCATATTGCCATGCAGAACAAATCAGCGCCCATTGAAAACATCCACTCGGTTTTTAACCCGTCAAGGCCTCTGAAAGCAAGCAGTACAACGGATGTTACCGTAAGAAAGCAGGAAAAGCCGAAGCAGGCGGGAACTATCCATGCCTGTTTACTGAGCCAATCCTTTTGATAATTAATTCTGTCTACAATTCCGTTCATTTTCAAACCTCATTAATCGTTGTTGATTGTTTTAAGCGATTGTCTTAAAAATCTTATATAAACAACGTATTGAAAGATATTTACAATCAAATCAATCGCTCCGACGACTATTGAAACAATCTTTGCGTGTGTGGATAACTCAAAAATTCTTATTACCAAAGAATCAACAGAGGTGATGATATATGTAACAACGATTATTTTCAGAACCGCGTCTCCTTTTTGCGCAATATCGGGGTGTTCGCTTTTTTCGAGAATTTTTATCGCTCCCGAAACGGAGAATATTATCACGAACATTTCCACGATTGAGCCCGAGGAGTTTAAAACGGTCGAAATAAAGCCGTTCGGGAATTTAAAAAAGGTTCCTATTACCGACATTGCGCCAACCGCCAAGGTGCAGAACATAGCCTTTTTAAACTCGGGCTCGTCCTTTGAGGTCTGAAAATACCCGAGAAAGCTTATTACAGCGGTTAAAGAAAGCATTATTACCGACGCTAATCCGAATGCCATTCCCGAAAAAGCCCACCGAATGGCGGACGCTTTGTTTTCGCTGTCCGTAAATAAATAAACACTCAGCAAAAGCGCTGTTCCGCTTGTCAGAACAGTCGCGATTATCGCAAAAAATTGTCCGAGAATAATCTTTTTCATTCCCTTTTGGGCGTTAGGATAATTCATATATGTACTCCGAATCAAAAATTTTAAAAACACAATAATTATATCATATTATTTGTATAAAAACAATTCATTTGTTTAATCTTTCTTTCCTGTTTTGCTTTAAAAAATGCTCAGAAACATATATATTCGTTTATATTTCACAAAATTTCACAAATAAATTCTATGTTTAGGACATCGAAAACGGATTGAAAAGCGTGATGCGGAGCGCCCGCTAACGTCGCGGTTGCCGCCGCGCGTCTCGGCGCTGACGCCGCTTTCATCGGTAAGGTGGGAAAAGATTACTACGGTGATTTTTTGCGTAAAACACTTGAGGATAACAAGGTTGACGTTTCGGGAATGCTTGTTGACGGCGAAGCCCGCACAACCCTTGCTGTAGTATCTCTCATTGAGCCCACAAACGAGCTTCTTGAAACGCTCGACAAAAAGCGCGTCTACGATATGCAGCAGAGAGCGCTTCTGCAAGAGCTCAAGAAAAAGCCCAACATTACGCTTGACGGCACGGAGATTAATGTCTACGCCAATATCGGTAATGTGTCGGACGTCGGAATGGTTCTGCAAAATGACGCGGGCGGAATAGGACTTTTCCGTTCTGAGTTCATCTACCTCCATTCCGAGACCTTCCCCACCGAGGAAGAACAGTTCGCGATTTATAAGCGTGTAGCCGAGATGATGGGCGGTAAAAAGGTAATTATCAGAACTCTCGATATCGGAGCCGACAAGCAGGCTGATTATTTCAATCTTCCAAAGGAAGAAAATCCCGCTTTGGGTTTCCGCGCGATTCGTATTTGCCTTACAAACCATGATATTTTCAAAACACAGCTTAGAGCTATTCTCAGAGCATCCGCTTTCGGTACGGTAAGTATTATGTTCCCGATGATTATTTCCGTCCGAGAGTTGGTTGACGCGAAGGAGGTTCTTGAGGAATGCCGTCAGGAGCTTATCGCGGAGGGCAAAAAGCTAGGAGATGTTGAAATCGGAATTATGATAGAAACTCCCGCGGCGGTTATGCTTGCAGAGGAGCTGGCGCAGGAGGTTGAGTTCTTCTCTATCCGAACAAATGACCTCACGCAGTATACGCTTGCGATAGACCGTCAGAATCCGAAGCTCGATCCGTTCTATGATTCCCACCACCCTGCGGTACTCAGAATGATTGAACAGACAATCAAAGCCGCTCACAAGCACGATTGCTGGGTCGGTATCTGCGGAGAACTCGGAGCGGACACTTCCCTCACCGAAACCTTCCTGCGTATGGGAATTGACGAGCTCAGCGTAAATCCCGGAAGCGTTCTCGGTGTCAGAAAGACAATCCGCAGTCTGGATTTAAGCAAGTAATCATATATACCATAAGGATAAGTTTTATCGTTCTCCCTTTAAAGCTGCAAAACCGACAGTTTCGTCTGTCGGTTTTGCTTTATAGAACAATCGGAGGTGACCGTCAGTGTTTATTCGTCGACAAATACGACGGTTCGGTAACAATGGAGCTTCAAGGCTATGAAAACCAAATAAACGACGTAGTTGCCGAGATAGACAGCGACCCTTACATCCGTATTGAAAGAATGAAAACAGAATGGCTGAAACCCATACCCGATGAAAAAGGCTTTCGGGTTAAGTATTGAATTTCCGAAAACAGGAGGAATTCAGATATGAAACAATGGACAAAAGAAGAGCGATACCGCGTGTTGAAGAACGAGGAGGAAATCCGTCCTCTTCATGAGCGGATTATAAAGTCGGATTACCGTCAGCGCTACCATATCCAAAGCGTAACAGGTCTGCTCAACGACCCGAACGGCTTTGTATATTATGACGGCTTGTGGCATCTTTTTTATCAATGGTGTCCGTGGGGCGCTGTCCACGGTTTGAAATACTGGTATCACACCGTATCAAAAGACCTTGTAACATGGGAAAACAAGGGAGTTTGTATACGTCCCGACACCTTGTATGACAACAAGGGAGCGTATTCGGGCTCGGCTTTGCCGACGGATGAACACGTCTATCTGTACTATTGGGTAATCACCGTGACGAAAACTGGACACGAAAGCCATATACGTGTATAGTCGACCTCAAGGAGAGAAAACTCGCGCACAAGCTCCCTCCCCTTTTCGGTCCGAACGATAATTATACCGAGCATCAGCGCGACCCTAAGATTATACATAATAAGCAGAATAATATGTATTATATCATTCTGGGCGCGCAGACAAAGGACAAAAAAGGCTGTTGTATAATATATAAATCGCTTTCGCCGACTGAGGGCTGGAGCTTTGCGGGACAGCTAAAGGTTCCGGGATTTGAGGATTTCGGAGATATGTGGGAATGTCCGTCGATAGAAACCATAAGCGGCTATGACGTACTTATCTTTTGTCCTCAGCATTTAAAGCTTAATGGACGAGGCGGAAGTGTACATCACAACGGTTATCTTTTAGGTCATATGGACTGGGACAGCCTAACTTTTACACCCGATAACACAAGCTTCCACGTTTTGGACTTCGGATTTGATTCATATGCAGCGGAATGCGCCGCAAATCCGAATGATAAAAACAAGGCGACATTAATAGCCTGGATGGGACTTCCCGACGCTTCATATCCCACCGACGATGAGGATTGGTCAGGCTGCCTTACTCTGCCTCGGGAATTACGTGTCAGAGACCGACGGTTGATTCAGCAGCCTATTGATGAACTTCAGGCTTTACGCGGGAAAAAGATTGATTTGGAAACAACGGATATTCTTCCCCGTGTTTGCGAGGTCGAATTGATAAGCCGCGGCGGTGATTTAACCCTGAAAATGTTCGCGAAGGCAGACGGTACGGGCGGTCTGGCGGTTAAGTATGACGACAAGAGCAAGGAGATAACCGTAGACCGTTCGGGACTTAACAAGCGGTTTAACACGGAGCTCGGAGAACAGCGGACGCGTTCTCTTCCAAAGGGGTTATTTCATATGAGGTTCTTCATTGACCGAAGCTCTGTTGAAATATTTGTAAACGACGGAGACGCGGTATTTTCATCGCGCATTTTCCCTACAGATGGCGAGGACAGACTTTTTGTCGAGGGAGACGCTTCCATTCACCTGTGGGAGCTCAAGCGCGCGGTAGAGGAAAGCTTTGTTGTAGATTAAGATTAGTTTCAGCCTCTCAGAACGGGAGGCTGAAATTTTTATATCGTGTTAATTTGTATTGAATATTTTTGGATAAAAGGATATAATGTGCATAATGTTACACATAAAGGAGTCAGAAGAAATGTTAAAAAAACTCTCGGCAGTAGCTTTGTCAATGATTTTTATAATACTTCTTGTCGCGGGATGCGGAAATACAAACAACAAAACCGCCGTTGAACCGACAACTCATGAGATAAAAACAAAGCTGCCAAAATTGAATATGAAAAAGTGGCATTATATCGCTAAGCAAAATATTTACTATCAGACCGACGTCGCGTATTGTGAGAAGCCCGCAAATGAATTCTACGAAAAGCTCTCGGTTTTTGTGCCCGGGGCGTATATGAACGCAAAGAAGAACAGCGACGGAACTTTCACCTGTAAGCTGAACACTAAAGCTAAGCTGAATGAGTATACCGCTGCCGACGCTCCCATTGTTATGCCTATAAACACCCCCGGATACTCGGCAAGCACAGCAATAAACGAGACGGAAACCAATAACAACCAAATCATCACGAAAATGCTTAGCTTGTACACCTCTCAGGGTTTTGTGCTTATCAGCTCGGGTTGCCGCGGTGGAAATGAGGGCGCGCCCACAGGCGTCACCGATCTCAAGGCTGCCATAAGATATATTCGCTATTGCGATGATGTTATCGCGGGCGACGCTGAGAGCATTTTTGTTTTCGGAATGAGCGGCGGAGGAGCTCAGGCGGCTATTCTCGGAGCGGCAGGAGACAGTGAGCTATACGAGCCGTATCTTAAGAAAATTGGCGCTGTTCAGGGAGCTTCCGATTCCGTAGCGGGCTCAATGGATTGGTGTCCCGTAACGAGTCTTAATACAGCCAACGCTGAATATGAATGGATGATGGGTTCCTCGCGTACAGGTCAGTCGAAAATTGAGAAGAAGGTTTCCGAAAAACTCGCGGTTGCTTACGCCGAATATGTAAACAAAGCGGGCTTTAAGGATAAGGACGGAAATACCCTGACCCTCGAAGAATCCAAGGACGGCATTTATCAGGCGGGAAGCTATTATGATTATCTCAAAAGCGTAATAGAAAAATCGCTCAACAATTTCCTCGAGGATACCGATTTTGCCGACAGCTCGGCACAGGCTT
>JAFNSO010000027.1 GCA_017384945.1 Ruminococcus sp.
ACTGTTTTTTGATATTTTCCAGCGCTTTAAGCATTTGAGAGGCGCTTTTAAAACGATTCTCTGGTCTGTATTCCACAGCCTTGTTTATTATTTTGGCAAGAGCGTCCGAGCAACAGCTGTTGTTTTCGGGGATGACAAGCTGACGGAAGCTTCGCACATCGGGCTTGTCCCCTGTCAGGATGTAATAGAAGGTCGCCGCGAGACTGTAAATATCCGTCGCGCAGGAAAGCTGGCGGTAAGAGCCCGTACCGAACTCGAGGTACATATAATTGCTGTACTGCTCGGGAGAGCTGAAATTCTTGCTCAGTCCCTTAATTGTATCGCCGCTCATAAGCGAGATACCGAAGTCAATCAGACAAACGTCGCCCGATTCGGTTATGATGATGTTCGCGGGCTTTATGTCGGTGTGGAGGATATTGTTCGAGTGAAGATAATCCAGCACATCACAAAGCTGCTTCATCCAGTAAACAATCTGTTGCTCAGAAAACCTGTAGCCGTTGTCAAAATAATAAGCGAGGTCGTAGCCGTTGATATAATCAATAACAGTGTACAAATCACCCTCAAAGGAAATAAAATCATAGACCTGCGGAAGGTATCTGTGTCTGAGACCCTTGAGCACATCTACCTCGTTGCGCAGCATCGAAACGTCCGCGCAGACGTTTTTCAGCCTTTTGAGGACAATATATTTTTTCAGTCTGAGGTGGTAGGCGAGGTAAACCACGCCCATACCGCCTCTGCCGATTTCATTTATGACCTGATATGTATTATCAATTACTAAATCCTTGTATAACATTACACCATTAAGCCGTGGGCACACTTTCACAGGGAAAGTGTGCCCGAAGTAAATTTAAACGTTGTTTTCCCTTTTACGTTTTTTGGTTAACATAAACAATCCGACGCCTATTCCCGCGATCAGAACCGCGCCGACCGCGATTATGAGTCCGAGATAGTAGTGAATGAGTCGTGCAAACCATGTCGCGCTGAGATAGAAGTTGTTTGTATCCGACTCGCCGACGTTACCCGCCTTATCGGAGATACTTACATAGAAGTCTCTGGCTGAGGTATTGCCGTCAGCGTTAAGCTTGGTGCTGATTTCTATGCTGCCCGGGCTCTTTGTTACAACGTAATCGTTCGGTGAAAGCTCTTTTCCGTCGAACTTGATTACGAGTTCCTTGTCGGAGATGTTGAGGTCCTCACAGATAATATGTATATTCTTTGAGGCTTCCTCGTACATCTGTCCGCTCTCAATACCCGAAACGATGATGTTCGGAGCGGATTTATCAACTACGAAGGAAACGGGACATGTTCTGTCGAGAGTAGTCGACGCGCCCTTGCCGCTTCTGTATGCGGTACGGTTGCTCAATGTAGTCTTAACATAGTCCGTGGTGGTAAGAGTTACCGTGTAGTTACCCTCTTCGTCGAAGTTGGACTTCTTGATATGATAGTCATATCTGTGCCACTCGCTGCTGTTGCCGCTCGCCGTGATTGAGTAATCCTTACCCTGAGTAAGAGTCTTGATCTCGTCATTGCAGTTGATCTTTATTGTTGACATTGTAATCGGGTTAACATTGATTTCCGTGATTACAATATCGGGAGCGTCGTTTGTATAGCGCTGCTTGCGGACGAGCTTCGCGGACGACTGGTCAAGCAGAGCGAAGGTTGAACCGAAACGGTTTACGGAGAACATTCTTTTCTCCACTGTCTTATTGCCCGCCATATCAATCAGAGTCGCCTTCATAACGTAAACACCGTCGTACTTGGGCTCTCTCGGGAAGTCATTGTACTGGAAGTAATTGCCTAAATCCTGACGGATAGGCTCGATGTCAACTTCCTTCCATGTGAGCTTCTCGGGGTCAAGAGAAACTCTTGTAACCAGGCATTCCTTTGACTGGAAGTTAGGATCATCATAACTGACCTTCGGGCTTATATTCTTGTTATAAGCCTTGTTGTTATCAGCGCCTTCAAACTTGATTTCGCCCGGAGTCTGGTCGATGTAGAACTTGTCGACCTTGAACTCCTTGGCGGCGTTTTTGGCTCTGTCCTCGAAGTTAACGTTGAAGGCGTAATTTCCGTCATTGTGGAAGTGGATTGTAGCCTTCCATGTATCGGTTCCCGCGGACGAGAAGCCAGACACCGTAAAGTCGTTATCAGCGTTGCCCTTTGTAATCTTCACGTAATCCTTCAAGAAGTTGTGCTCCTTGATTGTGATTGTAGCCGTACGGTCCGCGTTGTAGTAGTTGTGGTTTGCCGCGTTGTTGTTATCAAATGTTACGTTGATCACAGGCTTTGTCTGATCGACCGTAAATTTATCCTTGCCGTAGGTTTTCGCCTGGTTTTTAACAATATCCTTACAGTCGAAGCCCACCTCGTAGTCACCGTCGTCGTGGAAGGTGTACTGAAGCTTGTGAGGAGTATTATCGGGATTTGACTTGCTGTAGGGTGATTTTGCCCACGCCAGAACCTTGACTCCGCTCGGAACCTTTCCGCCGTGAGTATTGCTCAGCGCAGCCTTGAAGCCTTCAGGGTCAAAGTTACGCTCGTAAACGGTTACGGTAGCGACTCTGTCCTTATTATAATAATCCTTGCCCTCGACGGTATTCTTGTTTTTGTTGTTGTAGGATACCTCGATTCTCGGCTTTGTCTTATCAATGCTAAGCTTCTGAGTCTTTGTTGTGGAGTAGCCCGAATGGTCCGTAACTGTTACGGATACTACGATGTCGTTGCTGTCGTTTGTAACAGAGATTTCGCCCGACATAACAGACGCGAGATTTCTCTGCTTTGTGTCAATGGTCCAGTTATCAATGCTCTCAAGGCTTCTGCACTTCGCGGGAACATCAATTGTCTGGTCATGGTTAGCCGACTGTGAGCCGTAGGGAGCTATTACGGAGTAGTAAACCTTGGAAATACCCGCATATGAGCTCTTTACCGAAGCGGAAACAGTGGTTGACTTGTTGTAAAGATTCTGACCGTTGAAATCCTTGTAGGGAGTTTCCTCGAGTTCAAAGGTGACGTCGGTCTTGGCGGCATGCATCTTCTGATTCTCAACAATCGTATCGTTGGGATAATACTCGTCGCCCTCGTTTTCAACGAAGTCTGTTGCGTAAGCAAAGATACGTCCCTTGAAATTAGCCTTTACGGTAAACGAAACCTCGTTGTTCTTGTCGACATTAAAGGTGCCGACCTTCTTCTTTGTGTTGCCCGTCTTATCCATAAGGAAGCAGGTGATTGATTTTACGCCCGAGCCGTCGCTGTCACCGTCCTCGGCGATATCTGCGGCTGTTACGGTAACCTTTACGTTATCCTTGAAGAAGAAGCTGTAGTCGGTTTCACTGACCGTCTTGTTGTCCTCTGTTTTTGAAAGCTTTTCGGTTAATTTAGATTTCTTGCTTGTATCAAAATAGAAGCTTGTGATTACGGGTCCAGTTTTATCAAAATGGAATTCAAACTTGTCATTGTACGCGCAGTCATCCTTGTTGAGCTTACCGTCCTTTGTAGTGCTGACGTTGTTGCCCCAAGCGCGAATCTTGATAACAGACTTACCCTCTTGCTTGTAATCGTCGTCAACGCTGTTGAGGTCGAGCACAACCTTGATTACCGAATACTTCTTGCCCGTATACGCCGAGGGCTTTGTGAACACACCGTTATCGTGGTCGGTGATAAGCGAGCCGGGAGCTTCTGGCTTCATATTTTCATCAAGCTCATAGAACTTGGCGTACTGTGTAACATCAATTGTTGAACCACTGTTTTCGATGTAAACCGCGATTTTCTGAATCTTTGAGGTTGTATCCTTTACAACCGCCGCGTATGTGAAATCGTCGTTGAACCAGAGGTAGTTTTTGCTGTCCCTGTATCCCTTCTTGGTGACGCTTCCGAGAACGTTAATATCAGGCTTATTTGAGGTCTTTGTCGCGACAATATCGTCAAACGCGTCAAAGCCCTTAGTAACGTCAATCTCCTTCTCGGCTGAATCAAGAACAACGGATACGTCCTTGTCGTTGTACTTATATTCCTTTGACTTGTTGTCAAAATTATCCTTAAGAGAAATCTTGAGCTTATTAAAGAAGCTGTTTTTATCCGAGTTGCCGACCTTGAGCTCGAAGGAGCGTGAGTAATACTCTCTGCCGTCGTCCTTGTCGTCAAGTCTCTTAAAGGAACCTGCGATCGGAGAAACCTCTCCGTTGGAGTCGTTTGTAAGCGAGATACCGCTTTCGGAAATTCCCGCGGAGGGAGACTCGTCGGAAACGATAACCTCAACGAGAATCTTGTTGTTTGAATAGAGACCGAAGGTCAGAAGGTTGAGAATCTGATCGGCGGCGTTGTTGGCGCCCTTCTTGAATATAACCTTCTCGAGAGTCGGAGCGGATTCATCAATGTTGAAGCCTACCTTGAACTCCTTGGAAACCTCGGAGTTGTTCGTAACCTTAAAGGTGAGGATGAACGCGCCGCTTGAAACGCCGTAATCGGTCGCGTCGAACTGAGCTACAACCGAGGTCGTCTTTGTTCCGTCGAAATCGGGAGCCGTGGCGTCGGAAGCGCTCTTCATACATTTGACTCTTACGGGCTTGTCGGTTTTACCTGTCTTTAAGGTCGCTTCCACAGCCTTGATACCCGAGAGCTCGTCAATGAATCTCGCGCTGATTGTAGCGTGCTTCTTTGATTCCTCGGAGTAGGTTCCGCCGTCATAGTCGCCCTCGCCCGCTCTCGCGTCCTCAAAGTTTTCAAACGCGAAGCCGTCCTTCTTGGCGTCCTTTACCTTTTCGTCGAAGGTCTTGTCAATCTTGATGTTTTCGGGATCCTTGTTGACTACGATGTCGAACTTGCTGTCGGCGTCGTGCTTTTCATCGTTGACCTTTGTCTGTGAATCAGCGTAATAGAAGCCCGAATATGAGTTGTTGAGCTTATCCGTTACCGTAACCTTTAAATCCTTGTAGTTACTGCGCGCGGCGTCTGAGCCCACTGACAGGTCAAATACCTTAACGTACTTGCCGTCCTTGAAGTAAGAGGATGAATTGGATGTATCAGCCTCTACCTTCTCGCCCTTTTCCGAGGTGAGGAGGATTTTGTCGTACTCAATACCCGACGAGGGAGCTGCGTCAGTGATTGTGACCTCAGCCTTAACCTTTGTTTTTGAGTAAAGACCGAAGGTGAGAGCGTTGAAGAACGCGTCGGCGGCGGTGCCTTCCTTCTGCGGAATGAACTTGACCTGCTCAACGCTCGGGTTCGTCTCGTCCACAAGGAACGATACGCCGAAATCAGCCTTTAAGCCGATGTTGTTCTTTACTGTGTATGTGATTGTGTACTCGCCGCTTTCGAGCTTGCCGTCCGCGTTGAATACGGTATTAACTGATGTTATTTTCTCCGCGCCTGTATTTGCGGGTGTTACGGTGAGAGGAAGCTCTTCCTTGGAATCCTTTTTGCCGTCCTTAGTGAGCACAGCCTTTACATCGGCGATTCCCGATACGCTGTCAACAAATTTTGCGACAATCTTGCTGCCCTGATTGAAACGGTTGCTGTAGTAAACCTTGTCGCCTTCCTTGACGGAAGCAAAGTTCTCGAACTCCACCGCGCCGTCGAGGACGATATTTGTCTTGTCGTTGTTGATTACGAGATCGTACTTTTCGTCCGCTTTGACTGTCTTGTCCTCGCAGACTACCTCGCCGTCGTAGTATTTAGCCTCAAACTTATTGTTGAACTTATCCTTGACATTGAGGGTGAGATCCTTGTAGTTGCTCTTGTCTGCCGTTGTACCCGCGGCGAGAGTAAACTCCTTCTTATAAGTTACCTTTTTTCTTGTTTCGTTCTCCGACGAGAAGGTGCTCTCGCCATTGACCGACTCGCCCTTGGCGGAGGTAAGCTTTACGTCCTCGCAGAGTATGCGCGCGGACGGCTTTGCGTCGCTTATTGTGACGACCGCCTTCATGGTGCCGTTGGAATAGAGACCGAAGCTCAGAATGTTAAGGAGCTTATCGACGTCTGACTGCTCGTAAACAAGCTCGAGCTTTTCAAACTCGGGTGTTGTCTTGTCGATATCAAAGTCAACGGAGAACTTCTTCTTCTGACCTACGTTGTTTTTGACTGTGAAGGACAGAGTATAGCTTCCCGTCTCGAGCTTGAGAGCCGAGATGTTGACCTTGGCGTCCGCCTTGAGAACCTTTGAGCTTAAAAGGTCGGGAGCTATAACGTCAACCTTTGCGGGAGCCGCGTCGCCCTTAATGATTTCAGCGGTAATCTCGTTAAGACCCTTGAGCTCGTCGCTGAACTGAGCCGTTACGGTACCGTTGGAGGTCTGAGCGTCGCTGAATATCGCGGTGCCGTCTACGGAGTCGCTGTAGTCGAAGTTCTCGAACTTAAAGCCGTCCTCAACTACGTCCGCTCCCTTGTCGAACTCTGTGTTGATTTTGATTGTGCTGTCGCTGTTGTTGAGGATAATATCGAAGTTCTTGTCAACCGCCTTATCCTCACCGTTGATTTTAACGTTTGTGCTGTAGTACTTTGCCTTAATCTCGTTCTGGAGATTATCATTGATTGTAAATACGATATCCTTGTAGTTGCTCTTCGAGATATCGTCGGATACGGAAATGATGAAGTCCTTTGTGTACTTTCCGTCCTTCTGCTTAAAGCTCGCCGCAACGGGAGAAACCTTGTAGCCCGCAGCGGAATCGAGGATAACGTCGTTATCGGAAATACCGCATGAGGGATCAGCGTCCTTGATTGTAAGAGTAACCTTAACGTCGCTGTCGGAGAAGAGACCGAAGGTGAGAACATTTAAGAGGTTCTGAACAGCCGTTGTCTCAGCGGGAGCGAACGCTACGCTCTCAACAACAGGGGCTGTCTTGTCGACCGTAAAGTGGCTTGTTACCGTTTTCTTCACGCCGCTGTTGTTGTATACGGTGAACACAGCCTCGTACTCGCCGTCGGGAATACCGTCCTTATATACGTCCGTTGTCGCAAACTCAATCTTGAGGTCACTTGCCTTTGAGCCGCTCATTGTAGGTGTGAGCTTAGCGGATGTAACCTTGGCGCCGTTGAGAGTTACCTCGGTCTTATCGGTATCTATGCCCGAGAGTGAATCTCTGATTGTAACAAAGAGCTTGCCGTCCTTGTTTACGAAGAGCTTGTTGCCGTCGGAGATAAAAGGAGTTCCGAGGTCATAGCTTACGCCTTCAAATACGTCCTTCTTGTCGCCGCTGTCGGCGGTAATATTTTCAATGTTGGAAGTATTGTTTGAGGAAACAATCTCGAAGTTCTCGCCGGGAGTAAGAGTCTTTCCGTCAACTGTCGGCTTGAAGTCGGTAATCGGAAGAACAACGTCCTTGCCGTTGCCGATAGCGTCCTCAACGGTGAATTTGATATTCTTGTAGGAGGAGCTGTTGTTTACGTCGAGCGAGAAGGTGATATTTGCCGACTCCTTCTGAGAAGCGTTTCTTGTAAGAGTGTCGCCCGAGTGAATGAACTTAACGTTAGTGATACCCGACGACTTGACGACTGAAGAGAGTGTATCGTCAATTTCGAGTTCAACGTCAACGGAAGAATTGGAATATACTCCGTTGTTGTCGGCGTTTGAAATACTTCCGTTTATTTTTACGCTCTTGATTACGGGAGCGTCGTTATCAACGAAGATTTCCTTTGTCTTGACCGACTTGTTGCCGGCGTTGTTAACGGCTGTCATACGGAAAATGTATCTTCCGCTCTCAAGCTTGTCTGTTTCGTAGGATACGGGAACCTCCGTCTCCTTCTTTGTATCGGGAGCGAACGACGCGGCTACCTTGTCGGTAATATTTGTCAGAGCCGCTTCCGCGATATCAACGTCTGACGCAACCTTTCCGAACTCTACCTTGATTGCGCTGAGACCTGAGTTGTTGTCTGTGAATTTGGAGGTGATTACCGCCTTCTCACCCTTGTAGAAGCCGTTCTTGCTTTCAAGACCCGAAACCTCTATATTGCTGATATTAACATCATCAAGCGAAGCGAGAATATCGTAAACCTCGGGGTCGTTGTCCGCGGCAACCTGAACGCTGAGGTTCTTGCCCGACGCCTTGAGCTTGTATACGGAGGAAGAGTTGCCCGCCGTGTCCTTAATCTTGAAGCGAAGGTTAACAAGCTTAGCCGCCTTGGACGCGGGAGCCTTATAGAAGTACTTACTGCCCTCGGTCTTGACAAATTTGAGCACGTCGCTGTTAGCTCCGTCAAGAATAATCGCGTTGTCGCTGAGCGGCGAGGGGTTTGCGCCCTCGTTTACGGCGGTAAAGATAACGGTGAGATCCTCGTTGGAGTAAACGCCGTAATCTCTGTAGTTCTTGCCGTTTTCAACCGCAACCTCGCTTACCGCGGGAGCCTTGTTGTCGTATTTGATTTCAGCGGTTTCAAAGCTGTCGCTGTTGCCCGCCTTGTCTGTTACTACGATTGTCTTTTTGCCGAAATCGGTAGCTTCAAAGCTGTAAACACCGCCCTCGGCAGTGAGCTCGTCCTCACCGAGCTTAACTGTGCTTATTCCAGAGCACTCCGTATCGGAGGGATAATCCTTGACCTTAAAGCTGACCTTTACGGGCTTGTTTGTCCAGTCGGACTCGGAATATGTAAAGCCCTGAGTAAGACGAGGCTTTTCCTTATCAATCTTTACGGGCTTAGTCGTGATTTCGGTGTGGTTGCCGACACTGTCGGAAATGCTGATGATGTAGGTTGCGTACTCGTCCGCCGTAAAGCTGTAAACCTTGTTTACGGGAGCGAGGGGCTTGCCGTCGCCCGAATCGGTTGACTTGCGGTATGTAACGGTGCCTACGCCCGAGATATCGTCGGTAATCTTTACGGATACCTTGGAGTTCTTATTTGTCCAGATTTTATCCGCGTCGTTTTCGTAGGTGATGTCCGCGTCGCCGACCTGAGGAGCGGAATTGTCGATTGTGTATGTCTTTACGGACTCGGACGCGTTTCCGCAGTTGTTGACCGCGAGAACCTTGAAGTCATATTTTCCCGACTCAATCGCGGCGGGAACGGTGAATTTGAGAGTCTTGTTCTTTATCTTTGAGGTCTCGGAATTATCAAGCTTGTCTACCTGAGCGTATTCCGTATCGCCTGTCTTTTTATACATAAGGACAGCCTCTTTGAGACCTACTACCTCGTCCTTTACCTTTACGGAAATCTCCTTGCCCGCGGGAATCTGAGTAACCGAGGCGTCTCCGTCGGCCTCGAAGTCAAGAATGTCGGGTTTGATTTTCTGAGATATGATAACCTCAAACGAAACTCTGGACTCATCGTTGAGAAGCTCCTCAACCTTGTCCTTGTTCTTAATCTTTACATATACGCTGTCAGTAAGCATATTGTAGGAAGCGCTGTTACCCGCCTCGTCGGTGAGCTTGATATTCAAATCATACTTGCCGTCCTCTGTGTCAAGAACAGGAAGCGCAAACTTGTTGCCCGCGCCGCTTAAAGCGGATGTACCGTTGAGCAAACTGAGAGTCTTTACGGGAGCTCCGTCCTTAGTGTCAACGTCAACAGTCGCGAAAACCTTTCTGTTGTCATACAGACCGAAGGAAAGCTTTCTGAGCGCGGCGTCTGCGTCGCTTTCATCGGCTGAGAAGGTAACCGTAACGTCCTCTGCCGCGGGAGCGCTCTTGCAAATCTTAAGCTTGCTCTTTTCGATTGTATAATCAGCGGCCTCGCCCGCGTTGTTATCGTAGGAGACCTTGTAATCCTGCATAGTGTCCGCTACGAAGAAATACTCTCCGCCGCTTTCGCTTACGGTATAAGCGTTGTTATTTTTAACGCCCTTTACAGACACGGAATTTTTGCTGACGCCCGACTCGTTGTCGCTGAGCTTGAACGTAACCTTGAGGTTGCCCTTTGTCCACTTGCCTGTCATATCATCCGCGGAGGATGTCGCGGCGTCGGTAATCGAAAGCAGCTCAAAAACAGGAGCGGACTTGTCAATCTTAACCTTGTCGGTAGCCTTTTCCGTCTTGTAGCCGAACTTATCGGTCAGGGTAACGGTGTAGTTATCATTCTTTTCGGCGATAAAGCTGTACTTTCCGTCAGAGCTCGAGACAGTGACGTCATCCGAACCGCACTTACAGGACGCCTTGTCAACAATATCTTTATCAGCCTCAAACGTAACCTTTACGTTTTTGTTTGTCCATGAATTGTTATCTCCGCCGTCGTATTTGAAGTCGCCGATAGCGGGACCCTTCTTTACAACTTCAAAGGTTGTATCAATATCGTTAAAAGGAGTGCCTTCGGAATTTTTATTGACAAACACAAGACGGTTTACACCCTCCTTAAGACCGCTTTGCAACGCCTTTTCAACGTCAACGGTAAGGGTGATGTTACCTTCGCTGTCCTTTTCCGCCTTGTAGCCCTCAGGCTTACAAACCTCCATCTGATTAGCTAATTTGCTCTTCAAATCTATTTTAAGAGAAAGTGTTTCAGGCTTTGAGGGATCAAATTCCGCGGCGGTTTTCGGGAAAAACCTGTAATAAAGCTTCTTGACCTTTCCTCCGTCGAAATAATAATTCTTACCGTTTGAATTTTTAACGGCGTAAGCCTCATCGTCAGCAAACAGCTCATAGCTCTTTGTTACGCCCGAGCCTGTTTTGATACGAGGTTTTTTCTCATCGGGAGTCGCGATTTTAGCGGAGCCCGAAATAACGGGAGCGACAAAAAGCGTACCCGTAACAATTAAAACCGAGAGAAGCGCGGCAATTGTTTTTCGCAGCGCGTTTAAGCTTTTTCTTCTCATTTTCTACTCTCCTTCTGGTTATTTAAAAAATTAATATATATAAAATTTATTCCGTTAAACAGACCGTGCATATGCACCGAAGCCAACAGCAAGGCAATCAGAATAATCCAGACTGTCTGGCTGATAACAGGAACAAATATAAAAACCAAATTCAGAATAATTAAGAATATCAGCAGTATATCAATAACAAAAGCGGGCTTATTGCTGAAGAAACACAGAAAACCGGGTCTTCGGTAGGACGAGCGGTTTTTTTGCGCCGCTCTTCTGTGAGAGTTGATGATAAACAACAGAATGTAGCCGTAAACCATTCCGCCCCAAAAAAGGACTCCCGCCGCGACGGCGATAATAACATTAAACGCATTGCCCTCATAATTGCCTATAAAAGTAAGTAAAATTGAAAATGCCGAAATAATTAAAGAAATTACCGATTGCTTAAAAAGAAATACGTCTTTTTTCAAGATTTCCTCCAAAAATCACCTAATGATAAAAGTCAAGTCACCCCAACAACGGCAAAAAGCCGCTGTTGAGGAAAAAACTTATAGTATCTCGTCGGAATTTATGAGCATAACTTCCTTCTTAACGGTAAAGTGAATGCTCTCCGACACATTCGGATTATTTGCCTTGAGGTTCTCGTCCGTGGAAGGATTGAGATTAACCTCGCTGAGAACGGTTGTCTCGTTGAATACAGGCTGCGGCGAAGCCGTGTTCTGCTGAGAAACGTCTTCGTTCTGAGCGAGAACGCTCGTCTGATTATCGCCGTAGTTATCATCCTGAGACAAAACACTCGTCTGCTCCGAGCCGTAGCCCGCGGGCTGAGAAGACGCGGGGGCGCCGGTCTCCGTTTTCGGAGGCGGAACAACCGCGGGAGCTCTGCCCTTTTTCTTTCTCTTCTCGGAAAGCTCTGTTGTCATTGTCTTGCCGTCGACCCTGAGTCTGCCTGTGCTGGCGTTAGCCTTCTGCATCTGGCTCACGGTCTTTGCCTTGGCGCGGCCTGTTTTCATATCAAAAATCGATTTGATATCGAAAACTATAAAGAGAATGACAGTAATTATGAAAAACAGAATACAGAATGAAAGCGAAACAATGAAGCAGGTATTTAAAATACCGATTACAGAGGTATCCGCGCCCATTATTCATCCCCTCCTTCCATATCCGGCTTAACGTTACCGTAACCGTTTTCCTTGGCTTGTTTTAGGTTTTCGGTGATATTGTTTACAATTTCCGAGTTACGGAGGATTGTATTCTGGTCGGAGAACTTAGGATCCGCCTGAACAGCGTCGACACTTGCCTTCAAGGTATCGATAAGCGAATAGAAATTGTTCTCGGAAATACCGTTTTTGTAAAGAACATCGTTACGGGTAGCAAGCTCGTTGGCGACAAACTTGTAGCCGAGCAACGCGACCTTTATGTTATCGGTTCGAATAATATCGGCGGAGGAAAGCTCCTGCAGCGCCTTGAAATACTCGCTGACGTCAAATGACGTGTCACCCGAAATATCATTTTCCTTTTCGTAGCTGTCGGAGATAACCTTAAGTCTCTTTGCTCTGTCAACCCTTTTGGGGTCGTTTGAATTTTCGATAACCTTATTAAGCCACTTGCTCGCCATAAGGATTCCCGCGTGTGTGCTGTCCTCCTTGAGGCCGTCGGTGCTGTACCCGAACATCAGCAGATTCGCGAGATCGTAGGCAAACTCATTTCCGAAGGCAGCCTTGTCCTTGGCGATAAGCTCAGACTCGTGAATCGACTCAATGTTAAGGAGATCATTTTTCTCGTCAGGTGTGATAAGGTCGTCGCTCTTGTAAATATTCAAAAGCTCGTTGTAAGCTTTAATGTTGTCGGGTTCCATCTCGACAGCCTGCTTGAGCATTTTCTCGTCCTGTTTGTTTACGCCCTGAGTAACGAGAGAGTCGTAGGTGGACGCCTGCATTGAGTTGCCCGCGACTGTAAAGCAAACCGAAGCGATTCCCAGAACAACCGTCAGAATAAGGGAGGTCAAAAACACCTTCCACTTAATCGACTGAACCCTTTTGTTTTCAATGTCGAGGTCCTTGTAGTGGTCGAGCGCATATAGAAGCTCGGCGCAGGACTGGTAGCGGTCGTCGGGGTTACGCTGTGTACATTTTGTGATAATCTCCTCGAGACCCGATGAAAGATTCGGGTTCCACTGGCGTATGGGATACATCTCATACGGAGGAGTACATGGATTGTGACCTGTAACGAGATGATACATGGTCGCGCCGAGACAGTAAATATCCGTTCTCGCGTCGGTCTGACCGTGACCTCCGTATTGCTCGGGAGCCGCGTAGCCCTGCGTACCGAGGCAGGTGGTATCCTCGACGCTGGACGACTTGAACTCACGAGCCGTACCGAAGTCAATAAGCGAGACGTTACCGTCCGGCTTAAGCATAACGTTGGCGGGCTTCATATCTCGGTAGATAATCGGAGGCTTGCGGGAGTGGAGGTATCCGAGTACGTCGCACAGCTGCTTTGACCACTCGATTACGTCGTCCTGACTCTGAGCGCCCTTTTCGAGAGCCTTGCTCAGAGAGTTACCCTCGATATAATCCATAACGATGAGGAAGCTTCCGTCGCCGTCTATTACATCAATAATACTGGGAAGGTTGGGGTGGTTAAATCTTTTCAGAAGGTCGGTCTCAACAATAAGGTTCTGCTTTACGACCTCAAAATTCTGAACGCCGTCCTTTCGGACCTCTTTTATTGCCCAGATTTTGTTCGCGCGCTCGTTTACCGCCTGGTAAACAACGCTCATTCCGCCCTTACCTACAACTCTGAGTATTTTATATTTTCCGTCTACTATAGAACCAATTTCAAGCATACCGTTCACCTCACGCTGTCTTTACTAACAAGACAGTAATATTATCGAGCTCCTGTCTGTACTTGTTGAGCTCGGTAAGATAAACCGCGTTATCGTTCATCGACTGTTCGTTTACAAGAACATACGGATTGAGTCTCTCGTAAATCTCGTCGGAGGAGATGATGTGTCTGAAACCGTCGGAGCAAAGCATATACACCTCGCCCGTATGAACGTCGCCCGAGAAGAAATCCGGTTCTATAAAATTGCTGGCTCCGATGCACTGGAGCAAAACATTCCTCTGAGGACTGTTTTTTGCCTCCTCGTAGGTCATTCTGCCCATATCCATCTCGCGCTGTACAAATGTCTGATCCTTAGTAAGCTGAACCAGACTGTCCGAAATTCTGTACGCGCGTGAGTCGCCTATGTTAATGATATAGTACTTATCACCGAGAATCAAAAGCGCTATGAGGGTAGTACCCATGGTAACGCTGTTTTTTGCCGAGTAGTCATGGATTCTGTCGTTGCAGCCGAAAGCGATTTTCTCCCACGAGCTGAATATTCTGTCCTTCGGGTCAGAAAGAGTCATAATCTCGGGGAGTTGAGTGTAGAACCACTCCTTGAACGAGCGGATAACAACCGCGCTCGCAACCTCGCCCTTCGCGAGACCGCCCATTCCGTCACATATAACAGCAAGCAAAACATTCCCGACGTCGGACTTGGCCTCGAGCAAAAGAGCCGAATCCTGATTGGTGCTTTTTTTGATACCTATATCAGTATGAACCGCTGTCAAAAATTCCATAATAACAAATCTTTCCGCCCGCAGCTTCATTTATCCGGCTTACGCGGGCGGGTAAGGTCGGATTAAGGAAAAAAACGTTTCCCGATAAAGCTGCCCATAAAACAGCCTTAACTCAGCTTGCCGAAAAACGGCAAGCTGAGTATAAATCTTAGTTAAAGATTAAAGCTTTTTAAATCAGCCCAAGAACTCGAACTCTTCGTCGGAAACCTTAATTGTGTCGCCCTTGGAAAGTACAACCTCCTGATTCGGGCTTACTCTTGTTCCGTTTACGTATGTGCAGTTTGTGGAGTTGAGGTCGGTGATGTAGCATCTGCCGCCGCGAACCTTAATCTTGCAGTGAGCGCGGCTGATTGAGTTGTTGTCGCTGATGCAGTAGTCTACTCTTCTTCTCTCTTTACCGATGATGAACTCGTTCTTGTTGATAGCGATTGTCTCGCTGTTTCTCTTTCTGCGGAGTGAGAAGCCCTGAGCCTGACCGCCGAGTACGGTTGTCTCGCCCGCGCCCTCGCCGAGAACGCTTGTCTCTCCGGCTCCGTCATTGGACGGCATTGTCGGAGGAACGGGAGGTACTCTTCCGCCTACAGGAGGTACGGGAGGTGTCGGAGGAGGCATCATCGGGCCGTTGCCGCCGTTGCCGCCTGACTTCTTCTTGCTGTTAACAATAATAAGGATAACAACAACTACTATGATAACAGCTACTACAGCGATAGCAATAATAATGATAAGAGTGGGATCAAAACCACCTTCACCGCCGTTGTTAACTTCTGTCGGAGCCTCTGTTGCTATGGGAGCGAGAGTTGTCTCCTCAGCAACAGTTGTCTCTTCCTCGCCAGCCTTGGTCTCATCAGTCGTGTTTCCATCGGGTGTCTGATACTCTATACCGAGGTCGTCAAGAGCCGCCTTAACCTGATCGATGGCTACGGCATACTGGAATGTTTGGTCATCAAATCCCATCTTTGTAATGCCGACAACATTACCGTCGCTGTCAACAAGAGGACCGCCCGAGTTGCCGCCCTGAATGGCTGTATCGAACTGAACGTACTTTGTTCCCGAATTATCAACAAGATTGGAAACAGTAGAGCTTGTGATTGAAAGCTTTTCGTCTGTGTAAGTGATGCTGTCCTGTAACCACTTTGCGGATCCGGGATATCCGAGGATGTGGACAGGCTGAGTCTTTTCAAGAGATCCGCTGTCACCGAGAACAACAGGGTCTCTCTTGACAGTGCTGTTGAGGGTGAGGATAGCGTAGTCGGAAGCGCTGGAGTTCTTGAGTGTAGCGTTAACGAGCATACCGCCGTTAACCGTTACGGCGTAGGAGAGCTTTGAGGGGTTGAACTTAAAGTCGTCATAACCCTTATCGGCGTAATACTCTTTCAGCGCGACGCCGAGCTCTGACTTTGCAGTGATAACGTGCTGACATGTAAGAATGGTTGTTGAGTTGATAAGGAAGCAGGAGCCTGAGGGCAGATAAGCCGCGGGCATACCTGAACCCGGATCGTACAGGAAGTTGATCTGAAGTACGCTCTTCTTTACATTTACAACAGCCTCATTCGCCTTGCCTTCGGCTGACGCTGAAATCGCTACCGAAAATACTAAGGAAAGCGCAAGTACAAGCGCAATAACCAAGCTTAGTATTCTCTTGGTGTGTACTTTTGAATGTTTCATTATTTTTCCTCCTAAGAAAAAAGATTATTATAATATGCGAGTCAATCGCATTAATTACCCCTTTTAATTTTTTTATTTGCTTTTAGACGATTAATGTGGTTTAATAGTAATATAAAAATGAAAATCTTTTCCGCAATTTTGACAAATAACCTGTTTATAAGACAAACGACCTTATTTTGAAAAGAGCTTTTCAAACGGAACATCCGGAAAAAGCTGTTTATTCACATTCATAGCTTCGTTGATGTCGAACTCCTTTTCCCCCGAAAGCCTCATGAGAACTTCATCCTCACTCAAATTGAGCGCAACAATAAAGTCCCCAACCGAAACATTACCTTCTTCGATCGAAGCCTTTATTAATGGAAATATACATTTCATAATCTACCCCTCAAAACGAAATTATAACCCGTAATTCGTTAACCCGACACCATTCTACACGATTTTTCGTTTATTGTCAACATTTTACATAAAATCTGAATAATTTTTTGAAAAAAATATAACAGATATTTGCAACTTTAACATTTTACTAAATTGCTTTGCGTTTTATTATTCAAGAAAGGAGCATAAAAATGAATAAAGATTACTCATTGATTTCATCGGAAAATGTCAAAACACTTCTCTCAAGAAACAGAATGTCCGTCCGTCAATTGGCGGAGCTGCTCGGAATCGCTCCGACAACGCTCAACGACTCGCTGAAAAGCAAAAAAGGTGTCTCGATAGATAACCTTATAAAAATCGCGGAATTTTTTAATCTCAGCGTAAACGATTTGTGCGACCCAAGGCTGTTTGAATTTAACAGCAGCAAGATGACCCCCTGTGACGAGCTTGTCAGAAAATACAAGCTTCTAGACGACCACGGAAAGGCCTTGGTTTCTACGGTTCTCAGCCTTGAGTACCGACGCTGTATTTCGGGACATAAAAATAAGCTTAGCTGAGCGCGCAAAAACGCGAAAAAGGGCAGACTCAAAAAAACGAGTCTGCCCTTCGGCATATTTATACTTATCTTTTCAATTTATATTGTATAGAGCTTCACTTCGTCGTCCTCGACCGAGGCGCTGATCGCGCCGAGCTCTCCGTCGCGGTGAGCTATGAGCACGTTTGTAATCTTGTCCTCGATGTTCTTGCGGATGAAGTTGCGAAGGTCGCGCGCTCCGCTTGTACCCGAGCCCGCCTTCTGAGCAACAAGGGAGCAGACATTTTCGTCATAGGTAAAGCGTATTCCCTTTTCGGCCAGCGGCTCAACGTACTCATCAAGCATAAGCGCGGCGATTTTCCCGTAGTCGTCCATATTGAGCGAGCGGAAAACGATAATCTCGTCGACACGCGCGATAAACTCGGGACGAAGGAAGTCTCTGAGTCCCTTCATCGCTCTCTCCTTAACTACGTCGTCCTCCTGCTTGCCGAAGCCGAGGGCGTTCTCGCGCCTTTCGGAGCCCGCGTTGGAGGTCATAACGATTACGGTATTCTCAAAGCTTACGCTCCTGCCGTGGGCGTCGGTGACTCTGCCCTCGTCGAGAATCTGCAAAAGGATGTTGAGCACGTCGGGATGAGCCTTCTCTATCTCGTCAAAAAGGAGCACCGAGTACGGACGGCGTCTGACCTTTTCGGTCACCTGACCCGCCTCGTCGTAGCCGACGTAGCCCGGGGGTGAGCCGATAATCTTGGAGACCGAGTGCTTTTCCATAAACTCGGACATATCGAGTCTGATAAGTGTCTCGGGGGTGTCAAAGAGCTGCTGTGAGAGAACCTTTACGAGCTCTGTTTTTCCGACTCCCGTGGGACCCACAAAGATGAAAGACGCGGGTCGTCTGCGCGGGGAGATCTGCACTCTGCTTCTTCTGATAGCGGCGGAGAGAGCTTCGACAGCCTCGTCCTGACCGATGATTTTCTTCTTGAGCTCGCTCTCCAAATCGGCGAGCTTGCTGAGCTCGTTCTCTCTGATACGGCTCGAGGGGATTCCCGTCCAAAGCTCGATTACCTTGGCGATGTCCTCCTCCTCAACGGGAGCGTTGACCTTTGCCATATCGATTTCGGAGAGCTCCTTATCGGTTCGTGCGATTTTTGAACGGACGTCGGCGATCGCCTCGTAGTTCTTCTCGTCCTCCCCCTCAAGCTCGGTGAGCTGAGCTCCGAACGCCGCCTTTGAAAGCATAAGCCTGTCGTAGCGCTCCATTTCCTTGTTGCGAAGAGCGGCGCACGCGCAGCTTTCGTCGAGAAGGTCGATCGCCTTGTCGGGCAGGAATCGGTCGTTGATGTAGCGCTCGGAGAGAACAACCGTCTTTCGGACGATATCGTCGTTGACCTGAACACGGTGGTGAGCCTCGTAGTAGCCCTTGACTCCCTTGATGACCTCGATCGTCTCGGCAATTGAGGGCTCGCCAACCTTGACGGGCTGGAAACGGCGCTCAAGAGCGGAGTCCTTTTCGATGTATTTTCTGTATTCGTTGAAGGTCGTGGCGCCGATCACCTGAACCTCGCCTCTTGAGAGAGCGGGCTTGAGTATGTTCGCGGCGTTCATCGTACCCTCGTTGTCGCCTGTTCCGACGAGAGAATGAACCTCGTCGATAAAGATTATGATATTCCCGGCTTCCTTTATTTCAGCCATAAGACCCTTCATACGGCTCTCAAACTGACCTCTGAACTGGGTTCCCGCGACAAGCGCGGTGAGGTCGAGCATATAAATCTCCTTGCCGCTGAGCCTGAGCGGGACTCTTCCCGCGGCAATTCTCAGCGCGAGTCCCTCGGCGATAGCCGTTTTACCGACTCCGGGCTCGCCTATGAGACAGGGGTTGTTCTTGCTTCTGCGCGAAAGAATCTGAATAACGCGCTCGATTTCCTTGTCTCGTCCGATAATGTTGTCGATTCTGCCGTTTTTTGCCTTTTCGGTCAGGTTCTCGCAATAGAGGTTGAGGTGCTTGCGCTTTTTGTCGTTCTTGCTCTTGCCGCGGCGGCGCTCCTTTTTATCGGAGCCTGAGTTCTCGCCCTGATTGTTGTTTCCGAAAAGATTGTTGAAAAACGGGAAGGTCGGAGCTCCTCCGGGGGTGAAGTTTCCGTTGTCCTCGTTCTGCTCCTCAAACTTTTCCATCTGCTCGGCAAGGTTTTCGACGTTCATCGACTCCATCATCTGCTTCATCGAATCGTCGTTCATAAGATTGTCCATCTGATCCTGAACCATCTCGAGGTCGTCGTCGGAAAGACCCATCTTGCTGATTAAATCCTCGACGGGCTTGATTCCGAGCTCCTTCGCGCACGTAAGGCAGTAGCCCATTGTCGCGTCCGAGCTTGTGTTCTGTGATACAAAGACCACGGCGGGTCTTTTTCCGCATTTACTGCAAATCATATATTACTCCTTTAAATTACTTATCTCTGTTCTTCATAAGCTGTCTGAAAATCATACCGTATCTCACGAGCGCGAATAACATCATCGCGGTTGTAAGCGAAAGAAGAACAATCGACAGAATATCGTTTTCGTAGTTGAATGCCGCCTTTAAAAAAACTATGAGACACACGGAGACGTAGAACATAAACGTTCCTGCTTTGCCGTACCACTTCGCGGCGGGCGGCGTGATTTTATACTTGATAAGCTGAGAGCCGCCGACGAGCATAAGCGCGTCCTTTATAATCAGCACTATCATCACAGGCGCTACGACGGGCGTCAGAATAACCATACAGACCATAATCGCGAACAGCGTCAGCTTGTCGGCGATCGGGTCAAGGATTTTTCCGAGCGAAGTCACCTGATTAAATGTCCTCGCCACAAAGCCGTCGAGCGCGTCGCTTATTCCCGAGAGAATCAACGCGGCGGCAGCGAGAACATAATTCTTTTGAAGAAAAAATATCACAAACGGAGCGATTAAAACAATTCTCAGAAAGCTGAGCATATTCGCTACCGTAAAAATCTCCTTACTTCCATTCGTTTTCATAAAGCACCCCTGTACATCTTACTGCGCGGTTGAAGCCGCCTGCGTTGCCTGCTCGACAAGGGTATCGGCGTCGTGTGAGCTGCCGAGCACAAGCGCGAAGGCGTTCATAAAGTCGGAGTAGTAAACCGTTTTAAAAATAACGCTTGTATCAATCATCTCGGGCGTGATAATCGGGTCAGCCGAAAGCGGCAGGATTATTCTGCAAACCAGAATGGCTAAATAGCAAATCGCTACGCCCTCAACAAGTCCGAGCGCTCCTCCGAGCAGACGGTTTATCGAATTGATCACGGGCAGTTCAAAAATCAAAGCGAGCTTGCGCGAAATCAGCTTGCAGACAAACATAAAAACTATAAACAAAACGACCAGAAGCACCGCGCTGAGAACCGAAATCACAACGGGAGCGATTGAATTGTCCACCGTCTGAGCGATTGAGTCGGCGTTGTTATTAGCCGCCTCATACGCCGAACCCGCGATTGAGTCGCAGGTGATACCCAAGCCCTTGAGCAGAATTTTTATAAACTCGGGAAGCTGGTCGACCGCTTCCTGTGAGATAATCTGAGCGTTTTGTGCGGAGCCCTCGACCGTCTCGGAGACGCTTTGAGTTACCGACTGCGAGATAAACTGGGTATAAATCCACGAGGACAAAAGCTTGCTTCCGAAATACGCGAGAACTCCCGAAACAGCGACGCTCGCGACATTTAGAATCGTTCTCGCGATACCACGCCTGATTCCCGCTATTACGAGGATAGTCGCGAACGCGACCAAAATAATATCTAAAATCATAACCTTAACCCGAAACTACTTTTCTTATTTCATTTATACCGAGGATGTAGGCGCTGTCGGTGCTCTCCAGCCTAACTGCCTTAGCTCCCGTTCCCGCGTCGACGTTGCCGAGAGCTTTTCCGTCGGTATTGTAAATATAGCATTTATTTGAGTCGAGAACGGCGATTCTGTTCTTGAACAGGCTGATTGACTCGACCGCCCTCTTTGTGTCGTTGACGTTTACTATCTCGCCGTTTATATTGACGTAATTGAGCGAGCATTTTCTTCCGTCGGCGGAACGCGACAGCGAAAGCACAAACGCGTTTGTGTTTATATCAATGTCAAAAGCGGTGAGCTGCTTGTTTCCGTACTCGACCTCGTTGAGCTTTCCGCCTCTTATATCAATCGTATACGCGGCGTCGGAGCCGACTATACAAACGGAATTTGAATTGAAATACTCGCAGTCGTACACTGTCGTCTCGTCGAGCGAATAGGTCGCTACGGGATCCTTGCTCGCGAAATCAAGCACATAGGCGATTCCGAGCAGGCTTCCGTTGTCGCCCGTAACTCCGCACGCCACGCAGCCCGAGCCGTTCGGGTTGAGCGAAACCGAATTTATGTAATACTCCGAGAACGAGTAGGCATACAGCTTTTCACCCTTTGAATTATACACATGAAGTTTTGAAAGATAACCGTCGGTCTGCGTCACCACGCAGTAAACGCCGTTTGAATTTATATCGGCGGTAATCACGTAGTTGTCGGTGTCCTTTATGGGGTTGAGCTTGTCCTTTTTGCCGACGACATAGCCGTTTCCGCCGAGGTTATAAATGATTACATTATCCCCCGCGGTCTCCATGACGGGCTTTGAAAAGCTGTGCTGGTTGTAGCCGATTTCGTTTCCCTCCGGGCTGACGCTTGAGAACGAGGTATCTGAGACGTAGGTGATCCCTCCTCCCGACTGAAAATTACCGACGCTCACGTTTGAGCCGATAATATTGACGGGAAAGCCCTTGTCGGACGAGCCGAGCAGGTCATACTTGACCCAGTTGCCGATTTTGTCGGGAGTGAGCGCGTCGCGGTTCGCCACAGCGAAAACCACGAGCCCTATCACAACAATCACAGCCGCGATTATGAGTATCCGCTTGACCGCCTCGGGCGAAATCTGCGTTCTCTCGTCGTTATATTCCTCGAGAGGAACGTCCTCGTAGCTGAGCACGACCCTCTGCGTTCGTTTTCTTTTATCAACATTTTTGACGCTGTAGCGTCCTCCGCGTTTCCTCCACATATCCTTTCTCCTAACTAAGCTCTTCGCTGTTCTCCTTTTTTATCCATTCAATAAAACACCTTATTCAGATACAGTCCGCAGGCGGGAGCTGTGGGACCCGCCGCCGCTCTGTCCTTTTTCTTCAAAATACCTTCGATTGAGTCGGGCTCAAGCCTTCCCTGAGAAATCTCAAGCAGGGTACCGACCATAATTCTCACCATATTATACAGAAAGCCGTCAGCCTCAACGGTCATCGTCACGAGGTCTCCCTCTCTTTCGACCGAGAACCTTTTGACGTTCCTGACAAAATCGCCCTTTTCCCTCTTGTCCGCTGTGCAAAACGAGGTGAAGTCGTGTTGTCCGACATACGCCTGTGCCGCGGTATTGAGCATTTTTTCGTCGAGCTTATACCTGTATTTCAGCGCATAGCCGTTTAAAAACGGATTCCTCAGCGGGCTGTTCCAGATTTTGTAAATATACTGCTTGCCCTTACAGTCGTACCTCGCGTGGAAGTCTGAATCGACCTCCCTGCATTCGAGACACACAACCTCGTCGGGAAGGTAGCTGTTGAGCGCGCTGACGAGCCTTTCGGCGGGAATCGGGTGCGCGATTTTTACGCTTATGCAGTACATATTGGCGTGCACACCGCTGTCTGTACGGCTGCAGCCCTTCAAATCCCTGAAGCCGCCGACGATCCTGACGAGCGCCTTCTGAAAAACCTCCTGAACCGTCAGGGCGTTGTTCTGAACCTGCCAGCCGTGAAAACCTCTGCCGTCGTATTGAATTGTGAGAAACAGATTCCTCAGATCACCGAGGTCAGAAATATATTGCATAGCACTATCCCCGAAAGAAGCAAGGCCTCCGCAACGATTGAAGCAAAGTCGAGACCCTTCATTTTGAGGGTTTTCATTCTTGTTCTGCCGTCTCCGCCCCTGTAGCAGCGGCACTCCATCGCGACCGCGAGCTCATACGCTCTTCTGAACGCCGAGACAAACAGCGGAATCAACACGGGCGTCATCGCCCTTACCTTCTTTATAACGCCGCCCGACTCCATATCGGCTCCCCTCGCCTTCTGAGCCGACATGATCTTGTCGGTCTCCTCGAGCAGAGTCGGCACAAACCGAAGCGCAATTGTCATCATCATCGCGATCTCATGCACCTTGATATGGAAAACCTTGAGCGGACTCATAAGCCGCTCGATAGCGTCGGTCAGATCGGTCGGCGAGGTCGTAAAGGTCAGACACGAGCTTACAAGAATAAGAAGCACGATTCTGACCGAGACGAAAACCGCCCTGTATATGCCGCTGAGCGTGATTTTTATTATACCCCACTCAAAAATCGGGGTTCCCCCTCCGTAGAAGATATTCAAGACGGAGGTAATAAGCACGATTATAAGAACTACCCTCACGCTTTTGAGGTACATCTTCAAAGAAATACCCGAAAGCAGAATAACCGCAAGCGTCGCCGCGCTGACAAGCGCCAGAGACGCGAAGTTGAAGGTACAGAAGATAAACACGATATGGGCTATGAGGAGCACCATCTTGACCCTCGGGTCCATTTTATGAATAACGCTCTTCCCCGGGATGAACTGACCGAAGCTTATACCGCTTATCATAGCTTCGACCTCCTTTTGAGCTGATTGAGGATTTCCTCAAACGCCTGTCCGACGGTCAGAATACCGTCCGAAAAGTCGTAGCCCTTTTCTCTTAAAATGGTCATTATCCGCGTAATCTGCGGAACCCTCAGCCCCATCGACTCGAGCTCCTCGACCCGCGAGAACACAGACCTCGGAGTATCCAGCATTTCGAGTCTGCCGTGGTTTAAAACCATTATCCTGTCCGCGATCCTCGCGACGTCCTCCATACTGTGAGAGACGAGAATGACGGTGTTTTTTCTCTCCTTGTGGTAGCCGATTATCTGCGAAAGCAGAACGTCTCTGCCCTTCGGGTCGAGTCCCGCCGTCGGCTCGTCGAGCACAAGCACGTCGGGGTCCATAGCGATCACGCCCGCGATTGCGGCTCTTCTTTTCTCGCCGCCCGACAAATCAAACGGCGATTTGCCCAGAAGCCTGTCGTCGAGCGAGACGAATCTCGCCGCTTTTCTTACTGTTTTATCTAAATCATCTCCCGAGAGTCGCTTGTTTATCGGACCGAAGGAGATGTCCTTGTATACTGTTTCGTCAAAAAGCTGGTACTCGGGGTACTGGAAAACCATTCCGACCTTGAATCGGATTTTGCGGATTTCCTTCGGCTTTTCCCAGATATCCTGTCCCTCGAGCAGAACCTGTCCCGAGGTCGGGCGGATAAGTCCGTTGAGCATTTGCACAAAGGTGCTTTTTCCCGAGCCCGTATGGCCGATCAAGCCGATCACCTCCCCCTCGTTTATGCTGAGGCTGAGATTATCGACCGCTTTTTTCTCAAAGGGAGTGCCCTCGCCGTAAACGAAGCTGAGATTTTTGACCTCGATTATGCTCATTTCAGCACCTCCTCGAGAAAGCCCACGCATTCCTCCGCGTTCAGCGGCATTTTCGTGAACCTTACACCCGCGCCGATGAGCTTGTAAGCAAGCTCTGTCGCCTGCGGGACGTCGAGCGAATGACGCTTGAGCAGCGGCACCTCGCAGAAAACCTCGCGCGGAGTGCCCTCAACGAGCACCTTACCCTTATCCATAACGATGACCCTGTCCGCGAGGACTGCCTCGTTCATATAGTGGGTTATAAGCACGATTGTGATTCCCTTTTCCTTGAGTGACCTTATCGCTGTCATAACCTCTTCTCTTCCGCTAGGGTCGAGCATAGCCGTCGGCTCGTCGAACACCACGCAGCTCGGACGCATAGCGAGGATACCCGCAATCGCGACCCTTTGCTTCTGACCGCCCGAGAGCTTGTGCGCCTCGTGACGGCGGTACTCGTACATCCCGACCGCCTTAAGGCTTTCGTCGACTCTTCGGCGGATTTCCTCGGGCTCAATCCCGAGGTTTTCGGGGCCGAAGGCTACGTCCTCCTCTATAATGCTCGCGACGAGCTGATTGTCGGGGTTTTGCAGCACAAGACCGACGTTCGAGCGGATCTCGTAGGTCAGCTTTTCGTCCTTTGTGTCCATTTTATCGACATAAACGACGCCCTCGTCGGGCAAAAGCATGGCGTTTAGCATTTTTGCCATAGTGGACTTGCCGCAGCCGTTGTGACCGAGCAGAGCCACGAACTCGCCTTTTTCTATTTTCAGGCTGACGCCGCCGAGAACATCCCTGTTCTCCTCGTCATAAGAAAACCTTACGTTTTCAGCCGATATAAAACTCATTTATTTCTCCCAAATAACAGTAGAGCCGCACGGCAGACACATTCCCGTCTGCGTAACCCTAAGTCCGATTTCGTCGGCGCTTACCCTTCCGCCGAATCGGCTTTTGAGCTCTATGTTCAACAAATACTCCATAACCGCGGGTGACAAGCCCGTCGTGTATGAATTGAGAATCAAAAACGAGGGATTGTCGCTCATTACCTGTATACATAATTCTATCAAAGAATAAAGCTTTTCTTCAATTTTCCAGACCTCGCCGTTGGGACCTCTTCCGTAGGAGGGCGGGTCCATTATAATTCCGTCGTACTTATTGCCTCGGCGGATTTCACGGTTTACGAACTTGACGCAGTCGTCGACAAGCCACCTTACGGGCTTATCGGCGATACCCGAGCTTTGGGCGTTCTCCTTTGCCCAATTGACCATACCCTTGCTGGCGTCAACGTGACAGACCCTTGCCCCCGCGTCCATAGCGGCGAGCGTGGCGCAGCCCGTATATCCGAACAGATTCAGGATATTAAGCGGGCGGTTCTCCTTTTCGATTCTGTCCTGAACCCAGTCCCAGTTTACCGCCTGCTCGGGGAAAACCCCCGTATGCTTAAAGCCCATCGGCTTTACGTTGAAAATCAGGCTTTTGAACCTTACGCTCCAGCTGTCGGGCACCTTTTTATACATTTCCCAGTGACCGCCGCCTTTATTCGAGCGGTGGTAACGCGCGTGGGCGTTTCTCCAAAGCGGATTTTTCCTTTCGGAATGCCAGATGATTTGCGGGTCGGGGCGGATAAGTATGATATTGCCCCAGCGCTCCAGTCTTTCGCCGTCCGAGCAGTCAATCAGCTCGTAGTCCTTCCAGTTATCAGATACTCTCATAAATTACCTTACTTTTAAAATCAATCAAACAATGTCGGCTGACCGACCTTTACTCCGCCGGGAAAAGCGAGCCCCAAATGCTCGCACGCGGCGGCTGTTATACAGCGGCCTCTCGGCGTTCTGCTGAGAAAACCGATTTGCATAAGATACGGCTCGTACACGTCCTCAATTGTGACAGCCTCCTCGCCTATCGCGGCGGCGAGTGTTTCGAGCCCGACGGGGCCGCCGTTGTAGAATTTAACGATAGCCTCAAGCATTCTTCTGTCGTTGCTGTCGAGTCCGAGCTCGTCGACTCCGAGCCTCTCGAGCGCTGTCCGAGCGGTTTCGAGCGTAATCACTCCGTCGGACAGGACCTGAGCGAAGTCGCGCACGCGCTTCAAAAACCTGTTGGCGATTCTCGGCGTTCCTCGTGAACGCGAGGCGATTTCGACCGCGCCGTCGTGCTCGATCTCAATGCCCAAGATCGAAGCGCTTCTCTCGACGATTCTCGCGAGCTCCTCGGTCGTATACAGCTCGAGTCTCAGCACAACGCCGAAGCGGTCTCTGAGCGGAGCCGTGAGCTGACCCGCTCTCGTCGTCGCTCCGACCAGCGTAAACTTCGGCAGCGGCAGGTGATAAGAGGTAGCCATCTGACCCTTGCCCGTGATAATATCGATCGCGAAGTCCTCCATTGACGGGTACAAGATTTCCTCGACCGCTCTGCTCAGTCTATGGATTTCGTCGATAAAAAGCACGTCGCCCTGATTCAGATTCGTCAGAAGCGAAGCCAGATCCCCGGGCTTTTCGATCGCGGGACCCGACGTGATTCTGACCGAAACCCCGAGCTCGTTCGCGATAATCGCGGAAAGCGTAGTTTTTCCGAGTCCGGGAGGGCCGTACAAAAGCACGTGGTCAAGCGACTCACCGCGCTGCTTAGCCGCGTCGATAAAGACCCGCAAATTCTCCTTGACCGTTTCCTGACCGATATAGTCGTCAAGCGTCCTTGGTCTCAGCGGGTTCTCGTTTTCGCCGTTGTCCTCGGGTATCTGCGAGGTATCAACTATTCTGTTCTCAAAATCAAACTCATCCGAATACTCAATCATTTTTTTACTTTTTCCTCGTCATCATCGTTCGTTCCTATCCCCCTTGCCTTAGCACCTCTATGAAGCTTTGGATACTTGGGATAGGTTCATCTATGTATAAACTTCGTTTTAACAAACAAACGTAAAGATATGCAAAAAATTGCGAATTGCGCATTGCGCATTGCGAATTTACTTCCTGCCCATCAGCTTCAGGGTCTCTCCTATAAGCTTCTCAACAGGCAGGCTCGAATCGAGCGTGGAGATAAACGGGCTTACATCCGCCGAGGAGTAGCCGAGCACTCCGAGCGCCTCTATCGCCTTTTGGACGTTGCCTGTCGAGTACGCCGCCGCTGACGCCACTCCCGAAACGAGCTCTCTCTCGTCGGTCAGCTTGAATTTATCCTTAAGCTCAAGGATTATCCTCTGGGCAAGCTTTTTGCCGACTCCCTGCGCGAGGGTGATCGTCTTGACGTCGCCCGTCGCCACCGCCATAGAAATCTGCTGCGGTGAAAGCGCCGAGAGAATCGCGAGTCCGACCTTCGGTCCGACTCCGCTCACTCCGATAAGCGTCTTGAACGCCGAAAGCTCCTCCTGAGTCGAGAAGCCGTACAGCTCCATCGCGTCCTCCCTGACATTCAGGTGCGTAAAGAGCTTTGACTCGCTGCCGACGCTCAGATTTTTCTGTGTATTTATTGTCGTAAGGCACTTATATCCGACGCCGCCGCACTCGATGACCGCGACTCCCGCGCCGATGTGAATGACCTCACCCCGTAAGCTGTAGTACATATTTTTCCTCTTCGTTAGTTAAGCATTTGTCTTAGCTGTGTGCCGTTCGCCTGACAATGCGTGATCGCGATAGCGAGCGCGTCGGCGGTATCGTCGGGCTTCGGGATCTCTGGCAGCTTCAAAAGCCTGCGTGTCATCTCCATAACCTGCGGCTTTTTCGCCTTGCCGTAACCCGTGACGGCTGTTTTGACCTGAAGCGGCGTATACTCAAAAATCGGAAGTCCCGCCTGCTTTGCCGCGAGAAGGATAACTCCCCTCGCCTCCGCGACCATAATCGCGGTCTTTTGGTTCGTGGTGAAGTAGAGCTTTTCGATCGCGACCGCCTCGGGCTTAAAGCTCGAGATAACCTCGCTAATATCCTCGTAAATCACCTTTAATCTCAGGTTGAAATCCATATCGGCGTCGGTCGTTACGGCGCCGTAGCGCAAGGGACGGAAGCTGTGGTTTTTGTGCTCAATCAAACCCCAGCCGACAATAGCGTACCCGGGGTCAATTCCGAGAATAATCATACAGACCTCCACCTGTCCAGTTTATCCGAAATATTATACCACAGAAACGGCGGATTATCAATATTATTTGTATATACTTTTTGACCAAAATGACTATTTGCGGGGACAGCAAAAGGTCGGGCGAATCCTGTCCGCCCGACCTGTGATAAAAACTATTAACTTTCTTTTTGTCTGCAAACGCTCTCCGCGAGACCGAGGAAGATGAACACAAGCGGGGTCACAATCGGAGTCGCGATATTAACCGTACTCTGGAACAAATAGCACACGACGGGAGCGATGAACGCCAGCGCGAGGTAGTTTTCCTTTGCCTTTCTGAACGCCCTTACGATCGCCGAACCCATAACCGTCAGATACGCCGCAAGTCCGAACACGCCGACGGTGACGAGGTAGTTCAAAAACTCGTTGTGAGCGCAGTTTGTGGAGGAATTTCCGAACTTGTCGTTGAGCTCCGTAAAGAACGGCTCAAACGCGTAGTAGAAGCAGTCGGGACCCCAGCCGACAATGGCGTTCTTGAAGCCCGAGCCGAGGAATATCTCCCAAGCCTTGATCCACATATAACCTCTGTGTGTTCCCCACTTCTCGTTAAAGCGGAAGAGCTTTGTAACCGAGTTGAGCTTTGAGGTCGTGTCAACAAAGGTGTAGTTCACAAACACGCCTACGAGCACAGCGATTCCCGCCAAATACAGCGCGCCGAGCGCAATCGGAACCGCGACGGGGAGCTTTTTGTCTCCCTTGCGGGCTAGAAGCGCGAAAGCGACCGCGACCGCGGCGACAACGGCGAGAGCTATATATGATTTGTCGCTGTAAATGAAAAACTTCTGCATAGCGCCGAAGCCCTTCTGCTTGTCCCCCATAGCGAGCGAAAACAGTCTTACGGCCTTCGCGCAGATGAGCATAACCGAAACCGCGATAAAATACCCCGAAAGCTTCTTGAGGCTCCTCGAATAGTAGAGCAGGAGCAGCGCCATAAGCGGAGCAAAGCCCAAAAATCCGCTCTCACTGTCGGCACAGAGCATAGCTGCGAAGCCGAGCCCCGTCAGCGCGAGGTAGAAACACCGCAGCACGGTATTCTTGTGGTTGAGCCAAAAAACAAGGAACAGCGGCACAACAACGCAGCAGAACGCGGACATAATATTCTTGTTGCCTATGGTAGATGTAAAATCCTTCGCGGTTTTCTCGCTGTAGTTGTTTAAGATACCTATAGGGTCGATGTAGAAATAGTTGAGAATACAGAGCGTACAAACAATCGCCGCGGTAATTCCGAGCACGACAAAAACGTACTCCTTGAAAGCAAAGCACCTAGACGCGACAATGTAAACGAAGAAATAAAGAATGAACAAAAACAATCCGTTGTTTCTTCCGATTTCACCCGTAAGACACTGGTCGGGATAAGCCGAGAATATTGTGGAAACAATATAAACAAGTATGAGCGCCGCGAACGCGTAATCGGTCAAAGTCAGCCGTTGGTACCACTTTTTGTCGGGGATTATCCCCTCGCGGTTGCGCTCGTTCAAAAGCAAAAGCCCGATGATTATTTCCGCGATCGTCAGAACGCACGACAAAAGCAAGAACACATTCAGTTTATCGTGGCGGATGTGGGAGTACTGGCTGCTGAAATATAGCGGAAAGACCGAAAACATCAGCACCAGATAGTAATTGAGAAACGCGCCCGAGGAGTTGTAGCTCTCCGAGGGAGCTTCCTTTATTTTCTTGGAATTTTTCTTTGCCATTGTATCACCGTTTTAAAGAAATATTATACGGTAATTATAGTACAACGGCAGAAGGATGTCAATTTCTTTTAAGGCTCAGAGAACCGTAATCGCCCGATAATCGGAGCTTATTTTCTTTTAAGGAATAATCAAAGCGGTAACACTGCTTATCTCCGCTGTCAAAAATGGCCAGAGTCTCCTTGTCAATCACGCAGAGCCCCTGAATTTTGGTTGATTTTTCTTTTTCGGAAATTTCAAGACAGCCGAAGTCCTCCCGAAAGCTCAGACTCACCCGCCTTTCACCCCGAAGCTGAGCGCTCCAGCGGTTGAGACGTATTTCGTCCGCCTGATTCGCGACCGCGGGAGCGCAGGAGGAGAGCACAAAAGCCGCGCAGAAAACAAGCAAAAACAAATATTTTTTCATACTAAAGGATATGAAATCATAACAGCTTTTATAACTACTTTACAGTTTTGTTATAATTCTTGATACGCATTAAAAATCAAAGTATAATGAGCTTATAAGACTCAAAATTCGACAAAAAAGGACGACTCCTATGCAGCATATTACAGAAAACGTGAACTTATTCGACGACAACGGCGACGTTGTTTTCGGCGGCTGGTCGCGCGAGCGGCTTTTTGAATACAACAAGGACGTATATCCTGCCCGAAACAAGCTTGTCGAGAAGGACTCCTACTTCATCACAAACGACGAAATGGGCTTTTACCTCGGGGTTGAGACCGTGGGGACGGAGCTCGCGATCAGAATCGTTCTGATCGACTTCAAGTCGGGCGAGCTTATTCGCGACAGTATCTCAAAGAAAATCGTGCTCGACCTCACTCCCCTTCCTCAGTCCGAGGGCAAGGGCGAGTTCTCCTACACCGACAAAAAAATCGCCCTCACGCTGACCAACACGGTTGACGGAAGGTACATCAAGTGCGATTTTATCGACTTCAACAACTACAAAAATCTCTTCGTAAAGGTATTCATAAAGAACGGCGAGGGCGACAGTATGAACGTAGTCGCTCCATTTGACGAAAACCACAAGTGCTTCTACTACAAAAGGTTCGTCCCGACCTTTACGGCGAGCGGAGTCGTGCGTTTCGGCGGAACAGACTACAACCTCACCGACGAAAACAGCTGTGTCTACCTCAACTGGAGCCGTTACGCGCTGTTCAAGCACCAAAAGTATCAGAGCCTCAACGCCTGCTTCCCGATTGGAGGCCACAAATTCGCGATTAATCTCAGCTCGAAGGTCGGAAACAACAAAAAGGGCACCGAAAGCTGTTATTTCCTCGACAAAAGGCTGTACAAGGTCGGCAGGCTCAAGGTTTCGGGCGACGAAAGAAAAACGGAAAGCGAGTGGAGATTCGAGACCCTCGACGGCAAATGCGATTTGCTTTTCACCCCCGACAGGGACGACCACGGACTCCAGACCTGCAAGTGCGATAAGCTCACCTTCGTATTCGGCACGCTTAACGGCAGGCTCGAAAACGACGAGGTAAAGCTCAGAATCAGAGACAAAAAAGCTCATATGATTTTCATAAACATCTAAAAAAACGGCAGATAAGCGAGAAAGCTTATCTGCCTGATTTTTTACCTTTTACCTTAACTCTTGAGGTATCTCGCGAAGATTCCCATAACCGAAAGAAACGCCGTCAGAAGATACAAAAGCATAGCGCACATCGAACCGAAGCATAGGTTCGCGGGACCGACAAAAAGAATAACACAAATCACGCCCAGCGCTGAGCAGATGATTCCGACCACGTTTTTGAGGTTATACTCCCTGTCGAAAATCTGAAAGCCAACCGCTATTACGGGGATAACAAGGAACGCCAGAAAGCAAAGTCCCATCGTATTGAGGACGGGATTTTCGGAGCCTATGTAGCTTACCATTTCCATAGCGGTAAAAAAGCTCGTTTTCCCGGGGACGATCTGACCGCCCCATATAAACGGCCAAGTGGTCAGAAAAATTTCAATCAGAAACAATATAATCTGAATAACTCTTATTCTCTTGGTTGTTTTGTTCTGTACTTTTATCATTTTAGTTCTCCATTAGAATTATATTTGTGTATTTCATACAACAATTCGTATTATAACACAAAATTTCTTCTTGCACAATAGTCAAATGTGTGATATCATTTATTAGTTGGTAATTTTATTTTAGTAAGGTGATATGATGAATTGGACTAAAGAAGCGGTAATGTACAACATTTACCCTCTCGGATTTTGCGGAGCTCCGAGGGAAAACGACTTCAACCTCTGCTACAGACTCGACAAAATCTACGACTGGATCGACAATTTTAAAAAGCTCGGCGTGAACACCCTCGTACTCAACCCTGTTTTCGAGAGCACCCGCCACGGCTACGACACAATCGACTACTACAAAATCGACAGCCGTTTGGGCGATAATAATTCTTTTAAAAAAATATGCGACACCCTTCACGAGAACGGGATCCGCATAATCCTCGACGGCGTTTTCAACCACGTCGGACGCGATTTCTTCGCGTTCAAGGACGTTCAGCAGAACCGCGAGAGCTCGCAGTACTGCTCATGGTTTATGAACCTCAACTTCGGCGGCAACAACCACTACAACGACGGCTTCTGCTACGAGGGCTGGGCGGGTCACATCGACCTCGTAAAGCTCAACCTCGATAACCGTCAGGTCACCGACCACCTCATCGGCGCTGTAAAATTCTGGATCGACGAGTTCAAAATCGACGGTCTCCGTCTCGACGCCGCCGACGTAATCAACATCGACTTCTTCAAGCAGCTGCGCAACACCTGTCTCAGCCTCAGACCCGACTTCTGGCTCTACGGCGAGGTTGTAGGCGGCGACTACAACCGCTGGGCTAACGATAACGCCCTCCACTCGGTCACAAACTACGAGTGCTACAAGGGCATTTACTCCAGCCACAACGACCACAATTACTTTGAAATCGCGCACTCGCTCAACCGCCAGTTCGGAAGCGGCGGAATATACAAGGGAATTTACACCTTCAATTTCGCGGACAACCACGACGTCAACCGCGTGGCAAGTATGCTCAGAGAGCCCGAACACCTCCTCAACGTCTACACAATCCTCTACACAATGCCCGGAGTTCCCTGCATTTACTACGGAAGCGAATGGGGAATCAAGGGAATGAGGACGCGCACAAGCGACTACGAGCTGCGCCCATGTCTCGACATAAACAACATCCCCGAGCCGAACTACAAGCTCTACAACCACCTGTGCAGGCTCGGCAAAATCAGAAAGGCTCTGCCCGCGCTTCAAATCGGTGATTTTGAGAATGTAAACATCAGAAACGAACAGCTCGTATACAAACGCAAATGCGGCAACCAGTGCGTATACGTCGCGTTAAACCTCAGTCAGAACCCGTTTGAAATCGACTTCAACACCGAGTCGGGCGGCTGGCTTACCGACGCTCTGACAGGCGACAACTTCAAGACCGAGGGCTACGTCAGGATCCCGCTCGAGCCGTGTTCCTCGAGGATTCTTCTCCTCGGCGACGGAAGCGGACTCAGCCTTGACGACGAAGAAGTCGCTCAGCCAGTGACTCAGGAGACCGAGACGCTCTCACCCGAGCCCGTACAGATTGGCAGATACCGCCACTTCAAGGGCGGCGAGTACGAGGTGATCGGCGTAGCCAAGGACAGCGAGACCGAAAATGAAAAGGTTGTCTACAAGGCTCTCTACGGCGAAGGACAGCTCTGGGTCAGAGACAAGGACAACTTTGAGGCGATAGTAGAAAGAGACGGACAGCGTTTCAGACGCTTCACAAAAATCGACTAAACTAAAAAAACGGCGGATAAGCGTTTTTGCTTATCTGCCGTTTTTATTGTCATACATATTTTTTGCCGAATATGGGTTTACGTTCTTTTTATTCGCGTTCGGCTCAGGCGACTGACCTCCCCAGCGGGCAAAGACAATGAGCAAATACCTCATAACTCCCGCGAGAAGCCACACGACGAGCGTAAGCCAAAACCAGAATATCGGCAATCCGAACAAAAAATGGGCAATCAGCGTAAACCACATCGGAACAGAGCACAGCCACGAGCTAAGTCTGAAAAACAAAAAGAAAAACAAGCCGTACATAAACTCCGCGAATCCGCTCATACAAATCACTCCTCTCAAAATGATTATAACACAGTCTGTCAAGTACCCGACACTTTTATTATGTGTAAATTCAAAAAAACGGACAGGCAGGAAAACCGTCTGTCCGTTTGAATCATTAACTATCAAGGAGCTTGCCGAAGATAAACTTCGCGAACTTCTTTCTGCACAAATCCATATCGTTGATCTGGATGCAGGAGCCCGCCGCGGGGTCTGTATAGTATGACCAGAGGCCGTCCTGCGGGATCGTGTACTGCTTGACCTTATACTTCATATACGCCATAGCGTGAGTTACAAGACCTGTGATTTCGTCCTTCTTGAGGTTTGTTGTTACAAGAGGACCGACGTCCGAAACCATCTGGATGATCTGCGGAAGTGAAGCGTTCCTTACGCTGTTGAAAACTGTCTCAAGGAGCTTTCTCTGACGTGAGGTTCTGTCCCAGTCGTCTCCGCCCTGAACGCCGTCGTAGCCTCGGTCACGCGCGTACCAAAGCGCCTGCTGACCCGTGAGGGTGATTTTTCCGTCCTTCTCGGGAAGGAGGTGAGCCGACTTTGTCTGGTGGTTAATGTACATCTGATAGTTGATATACGCGACCTCGCCCTGGTCGAGCTCGATCTCAAGACCGCCGAGAACATCGATAATCTTCTTGAAGCTTGTGAAGTCAACGACCGCGTAACGGTCAACCTTAACGCCGAAATTGGACTCAATAGTTCTGATAGCCAGCGACGCTCCGCCGAGCGAATAGGACGCGTTGAGCTTATTGTACCCGTGCTCGGGAATATAAACGTAAGTATCACGCTGGAAGGACGTGAGCTTTATGCTCTTTGAGTTGTTGTCGATCGACGCCATAATCATCGAGTCGGAACGTCCCGTTGTACCCTTTGCGTGGTTATCCTCGCCGAAGAGCATTACGTTAAGAATCTTTGGGTTTGAAAGCAAATCGGTGTTATTAACCGCGGTTTTGAAATCCCCGGGATCCTCGGTGTTCACGGTCGCGTCGGGCTTTGTCGCCTTCGTCGCCTGAGTCTCGTCAGCCTTGAACTCGAGTGAATCGAGAGCCTCGTAGTAGTAAATCATACCCGCTCCCGTAAGCATACAAAGCACAGCGAGGAAAATCGCGATTGCTCGGCGTACTCTGCCTTTTTTCTTGTATAGCTTGACAACCTGTGTGCCCGAGTTGATATCTACAAAATCGGAGCGGTTGTCAGGATTATGTCTTTGATTAGCCATAATAACTCCCCTTATAATGAAATTTCCCATATTTCGACATTATAATATAGGATAGTATAACACAGCACCCACCACATTATTATTCCTCAAAAGAATATAACTTCTTTGTCATTTTTTTAGAGTTTCTTCGTCAGGCTCGTTCGTTCCTATCGGAGCGTTCATATCCCCCGAACCGTCGTGCCTCTGTGAAGTTTTGGATATGGAGGATAGGTTCTTCTCCTTTTTTTAGAGTTTCTTCGTCAGGCTCGTTCGTTCCTGTCGGAGCGTTCATATCCCCCGAACCGTCGTGCCTCTGTGAAGTTTTGGATATGGAGGATAGGTTCTACTCCTTGGTTTTTTCCAAAAAGAGTTTTCAACTCTCAACTCTGAAAGTTTTCCGAATAACTAATTGCGCATTGCGAATTAAATACTGTGTCTTAATACAGTAGTGTCATACTATTTTCAAAAAGTTTCAAAAAATCTGAATTTTTCACATTTTTTTAAAATTCATCAATCGTCAGGCTGAATGACGGCATAAATTTTTCCATAAACTCGTCGGCTTCGGGGAGCTTCATCGCCTTTATCGCCTTTTCGGTCGAAAATTTCGCCCTCAGAAAGTCGTCGTTTCCCATTCTGAGCTCCTCGACGCACTTTACATACGCCGAAAGCTTATCAGCCGCTTTTACGAAAATCTTCAGAGACTCGTCTTTTTCATTCTCAAAAAGAATTATATCCTCATATTCCTCCCTCAATTCCTCGGGAAGCATCGAAACGAGCCTTTCGCCCGCAAGCTTTTCGACTTTTTTGTAGGAAGAGATTATTTCGGGGTTATAATACTTAACGGGCGTCGGCATATCACCCGTGATGATCTCGGTTGAGTCGTGGTACATCCCGAGAAGCGCCGCGCGCTCGGCGTTGAGCTCCTCTCCTGTTCTCCTGTTATGCAAAAGCACGAGCAAATGCGCGAAAAACGCGACCTGCAAGCTGTGCTCGGAGATATTCTCGGTGTTTGTATTATTCATCAATCCCCAGCGGTTTATGTATTTCATACGTGATAGCATGGCAAAAAAGTGAGATTTTTCCATTTTTTCAATCCTTTTACAAATTTTTATTTCAAAACACATCAAAATGTGCTATAATATTTTAATACATTTTCAATTCATTGTAAAGCAGGAAACAAAATGATTGGTTATAAATTAGAGAAAAATATTTACAAGCACTGCGGACTTCTGACGTTTCTGCTGGCGGGGCTTATAGCGGCTTTGCTTTTTGTTCCCGTAATGGTCGAAAACGGCGGAATGTTTATGTACTACGGTGACTTCAACGTACAGGAAATACCGTTTTACCAGATGGTTCACGACCACGTCCGCGAGGGTATGCTCGGCTGGAGCCACACCACCGACCTCGGCTCCGCTACTGTTCCCGCCTACTCGTTTTATCTCATGGGGAGTCCGTTTTTCTGGCTGACAATCCCCTTTCCGAGCGAAGCCGTACCCTTCCTCATGGGGCCGCTTTTTATTCTGAAATTCGCCTGCGCCGCGATGACCTCGTACTTCTACCTCAAGCGCTACGTAAGAAACAGGCTGTTCGCCACGGCGGGCGGTCTGCTGTACGCGTTCTCGGGATTCTCGATTTACAACATCTTTTTCTTCCACTTTCACGAGCCGATGATTGTCTTTCCCCTGCTTTTGTGGGCGATCGACCGCTTTATGTGCGACGACAAAAAGGGCGCGCTGGCTCCCGTTGTGTTTATCTGCTGCCTTATAAACTACTATTTCTTCGCGGGAATGGCTGTTTTCGCGGCGGCTTACTGGCTTATACTCGTTTTCACAAACCGCTGCAAATTGTCATTTTCCAAAACGGTTTTCTTCTTTCTCGAGGTAATCCTCGGGGTCGGGGCAACGGCGTTTATGATTATTCCGACGGTACTCTTCCTCATGGGCAACCCGAGGCTTTCCGTTCTGCCCGACGGCTACAACGCCCTCGTCTACGACATTCCGCAAAAATACTGGTACATCATTCTCAGCTTCTTCTTCCCTCCCGAAATGCCCGCTCAGATGAACTTCACGCCCGACGTAAACGCGAACTGGGCTTCCGTCAGCGGTTGGCTTCCGCTCGCGGGAATGACGGGCGTTATCGGCTATCTGCAGCTCAGAAAGCGCGACTGGATTAAAAAGCTTATCCTGCTTTGCGTAATAATGGCGCTGATCCCTGTGCTCAACTCCGCGTTTCAGCTGCTCAACTCGAGCATTTACTACGCGAGATGGTTTTATATGCCCGTACTGATTTTGTCGCTCGCTACCGTCCGGTCTCTCGAGGACAGAAGAATCGACTGGAACCGCGCCTTTTGCTGGTCGGCGGGGATCACCGCGGCGATCGCTCTCTTCACGGGGCTTATGCCGAAAACGATTTACGACGAAAACGACAAGGTTGAGAGCGTCAACATCGGTCTGATGGACTACATCGCGAGGTACTGGGTGTACGTGGCTGTCGCCATGGTTTCACTTCTGCTCTTCGCGCTGATTGTAAAGCGTTACGAAACAGGCACAAAGAGGTTGGCCGTTATGACGATCGCGGGAATAGCGGTCATCACGCTTGTTTCCTCGACATATATTGTGCAGACAGGCAACTCCCTCGACGCGGACGACACGCCTTTCATACGCGAAAACATAGTCAACCGAACCGAAGCCCGAAAGCTCCCCGACATCAAAAACTGCCGAAGCGACTTTTACGACGTTCCCGACAACACCGCGATGTACTGGCAGATCCCGTCAATCAGAGCGTTCCACAGCGTCGTTTCGACCTCGATTATGAAGTTCTACGACTCGGCTCTCGACGTCACAAGAGACACCTCCTCCGAGCCCGACACCGACCAGTACGGGCTGAGAGGGCTTCTTAGCTGCCGATACCTCTTCGCGAGGGAAAAAAGCGACTTTGAAGAGGACGACAAGCCCGCTATGCCCTACTGGAGACGAATAACCTCCGTCGACGGAATGGAGGTCTACGAAAACGAGTGCTTCATCCCGATGGGCTTTATGTTTGACAAGTTTGTCTCAAAAAGGGAGTTTCTCAATATTCAGACGGTCTACCGCTCCGAGGCTTTGCTCAAGGCTATGGTGCTGTCGCAAAAGGACCTCGCGCTTTACTCCGATATAACGGGCTACACCGACGAGGATTTCGCGAAAATCAACGAGGATATCGGCGAATACAAGAGCAAAACCGAAGGCTTTGAGTACGGAAAGGAAGAGTACCTGAAGGACTGCGAAAGGCTGAAAGAAAACTCCTGCCAAAGCTTTGAATTCACCAAAAACGGCTTTAAGGCGGAGCTTTACAACAAGGGTGAGGACAATCTGCTGTTCTTTTCGGTACCTTACGACAATGGCTGGACGGCGTATGTCAACGGCAAAAAAACCGACATCGTAAAATGCGATTTCGGATTTATGGCGGTCAGGGTTCAGGGTAGGACGAACTCAAAAATAGAATTCAGATACAACATATACGGTTTCGATATAGGAATTATAATCACGGTATGCTGTGGTATAATATTTCTTATGTATATCGGAGTCCTGATAATTTTAAACAGAAGGAAGCGTTGCTGATGAATTTCGGCAAGGAAATTTTACGATACAAGGACGAGCTTTTGAGCGATTTGAAAACGCTTATGGAAATCCGCTCGGTCTACAGCGAAAGCCCGAAGGAATGCGAAAAAGCGCTGGACTTTATGCTGAAAAGAGCCTCGGATTTCGGGCTTGTCACAAAGAATATAAAGAACAAGGCGGGTCACGCCGAGCTCGGACACGGAAAAAAGCTCTGCGCCGCGCTGACTCACCTTGACGTTGTGCCCGCGGGCAAGGGCTGGAGCGTCGAGCCGTTCACCCTGACGAGGAAAAACGGCAGGCTCTACGGCAGAGGGATCGACGACGACAAGGGCGCGTCGATGGTGAACCTCTACTGCTTAAGGGCGCTTAAGGAAAGCGGAATCAAGGGCAAAAACACGCTCCGCGCCATTTTCGGCACCGACGAGGAGGTCGGGATGTCGGATATGGAGACGTATTTTGAAAACGAAGCCCTCCCAGACCTCAGCTTCACGCCCGACAGCGACTACGGTATCTGCTGCGCGGAAAAGGGAATATTGCAGATTAAAATAAGCTCGGACGAACGCTGTCCGTTCAGGCTGACCGCGGGAAACGCGCTCAACGCCGTACCCGACGAGGCGCTGGCAGAGCTTGAAAACGGAGAAACAATCTCCGTTTCGGGAAAGGCGTCTCACGCCTGCGAGCCCCAAAAGGGCGAAAACGCCGCGGTAAAGCTAATAAACACACTAAACGAATCGACAGCGCTGACGAACTTCATCAAAAAATACATCTCAACCGATGTTTACGGAGAGCTGATGGGAATAAGCGCCGAGGACGAACCCTCGGGAAGGCTCACACTCAACCTCGGCAGACTCAGAGTCAACGAGCAAGAGAACTGCTTCACGCTCGATATCCGCTATCCCGTCACAAAGGATTATGAAGAAATACTCAGCAAAATCAAAATTCTTTGTGAGAAAAATAATCTTAAAACGGAGGTTTTGCACCACTCCGCTCCCCTGTATCTCCCGAAGGACAGCGAAACCGTGAGCATTCTTTCGCGCGCGTACAAAGAGATTACGGGCGACCTCCCCGAGCTCTACTCGACAGGCGGAGGAACCTACGCGAGGATGCTGGGCGGAAGAGGAGTCGCGTTCGGTCCCGCGTTTAAGGACGACAACGTAAATATGCACAATTCGGACGAAAGTATCGACGAAGAAAAATTCTTTTTACACGCTCAGATTTGCCTGCAGGCGATGTACGAGCTGTACACAACGGAGTAAATATGTCAACAGAAAGAATTATCAGAAATCAGGCAAGAGAAAAGCTCAGCGGCAATTTTGTTCTCGCGACAGCGGGCTTGCTGACGGTTTTCGCGCTTTTGATTTTAATATTGTTCTCGCAGGAAACAATACTCACCATATTTAACGTCTGGGACGAAAACGGCGTCGCGAAGGAAGGAACTGAGCTGCTTGTAAGCCTCGCCTCCCTGCTTGCCGTGACAGCCCTCATTGCGCTCAGTCCCGTAAAAAACGGCTTTCTGAGGCTTTGCTTTTTGTTCGCGAACGGAAAGGAAGCGAATTATAACGACCTTTTCTTCTACTTCAAAAAGGGTTATTTTCTCAAAACCGTCGGCTTCAATCTCATTCTGGCGCTCAAAAAGCTTGTAAAGGCGTTTCTCTGCTTTTTGCCGTGTATTGTTTCAAGCTATTTCACCTACACCCTGAAAAGCCTCGTCGTGCTGGGTATAATCTCATTTTTGCTTTTTCTTTTCGGACTTACGCTTTTCATAATTCTGATTTTAAAATACTTTATTTCCGAATTTATCTACATCGACGACAGCAACACGGATTTTACGACTATTTTCGCTGTTACCAACCACATCATCAAACGTCACAGAGGCGATGTGTATATGCTGTGGTGTTCATTTTTGCCGTGGCTGGGACTGTGCTTCTTTGTGCTGCCCGCGCTCTACGTTTTCCCCTACGCGCTGACCGCCTCCGCTGTCTCGGCAAAATGGCTTCTTACTATATACAAGGACGGTAGAATGATATGATAATAACAGTTGGCGTTATCGCTTACAACGAGAAGAACTCGCTGGGCTCGCTGCTCAAGGACATCTGCGCTCAGACATATGACCACAAGAAAATCGAGGTTCTGCTCGTTGACAGCAACTCCACCGACAATACAAAGGTAATTATGGAGACCTTCCGCAAGAATAACAAGGCTGATTTCTATGATATAAAGGTTCTCTCAAACCCCAAGCGCACCCAGCCCTGCGGCTGGAACGTCGTGCTCAACAACTACAGCGGCGACGCGGTTGTCAGGATCGACGCCCACGCTTCGATCCCCTCGGACTTCATCGAGAAGAATGTGACCACCTTAAAGGATGAGTACATCTGCGGCGGCTTCAGACCTAATATTATCGACGAAAAAACCCCGTGGAAGGAAACCTTGCTTCTGGTTGAGACCTCAATGTTCGGAAGCTCGATCGCTCCGTACCGCCGTCAGCAGGGAAAAACCTACGTCAATTCACTTTTTCACGGCGCGTACAAGCGCGAGGTTTTTGACAAGGTGGGCTTTTTCAACGAGTGTCTGACCCGAACCGAGGACAACGAAATGCACTACCGAATCCACAAGGCGGGCTTCAAGCTCTGCTTTAACCCCGAAATCATCTCCTATCAGCACACGAGAAACAACCTCAAAAGTATGATAAAGCAGAAATTCGGCAACGGAAAATGGATCGGCCTCACCCTATCGGTGTCGCCCAAGTGCCTTTCGTACTATCATTTTGTACCGTTTCTGTTTGTGGGAGGTCTTTTGTTTACTTCGCTGATCGCTCTGCTCGGCTACCCTCTTCTGCTTGAGATCCTCCTGCTTTTGTACTCGATGTTTGACTTTGTAAACACCGTAAGCTGCTTTACGATGCGCGACATTCACCCGCAGTTTTTCCTGCTTCCGATTCTTTTCCCGATGATGCACATAGCCTACGGCGTCGGAACGATCGTCGGAATACTCGAGATTCCCTTCTGGAAGCGCAAGCTCAAAAAGCAAAGGGAGCTCGAAGAGAATAATTCCAAAGAAGAAAAATAAGGAGCTATTATGGCAATAACTCTCAGCGACAGGGAGCTTCGCGGCTTGCAGCTCAAGGAGCTCGGACTTTTAAAATACTTTCGCGACTACTGCGACGAAAGAGGCATCACCTACTATCTGTGCGGGGGATGTCTTATCGGCGCGCTGAGATACAAAAAATTCATCCCGTGGGACGACGACGCGGACGTTTTTATGCCGAGAGAGGACTACGAGCGGTTCATAAAGCTGTATCTCGAGGAAAACCCGAGCGAACGCTACGTTCTTCTGAACGAAACGGACGAGACCTTCACCCGCAACTGCTTCGCGACCCTTGTGGACACGAGCGCTACGCTTATAAAAAACTATCAGGCGGATTTAAAAATCCCTCACGGGGTCGCGTTTGACATCTTCCCCGTCGACCCGAGGCCGTCGGGAATCAAGAAAAAGTTCCAGCTTTTCTGGTGCGTGATCTACTCGCTTTTCCGCGCTCAGACCGTCCCCGAAAAACACGGCGGAGTGCTCGCGCTCGGAAGCCGGGTTCTGCTCGGAATATTCAGAGGCTTTAAGCTCCGCAAAAAAATCTGGAAATTCGCCGAAAGGCATATGACAAAATACAGGCTTGAGGACTGCGACTACATATGCGAGCTGTGCGCTGGACCTCGGATTATGAAAAACGAGTACCCGAAGGAGCTCTTCGACTCCACCGCCGAGGTCGAGTTTGAGGGCGAGAGATTCAAGGTAATGCGCGGCTACAGGGAATACCTCGCGCTCGCGTTCGGCGAGGACTATATGACCCCGCCGCCCAAGGAGGAGCAGGTCGTGACCCACGACTTAAAGCTTCTCGATTTGGACAAGCCGTGCGTTTGAGTTTTTGCGATTAACAATTAAAGATTAACTATTAACAGTTATGGTCGGGCAGAAGGGTTCCTCTGATAGAGAACTTTTCTGCCCGACCATAATTTTAATTCTTTATTCTGATTCTTCCTACCGCTTTGCCGACAGCCAATATGACGAGCACCGTAGGAACGAACTTAATCGCCTCGCTGATCACTCTCGTCCATAGGTAAATCCAAAACGAGTTGCCCTGACCCGCGCCGTAAATGAAATACAGCCAGTAGCCCGACAAAAGCACCTCGACGAACACCGCGTTGATTGCCCAGGAAATAATAACGGTTTTAACGGAAACATTATTCTTATAAAGAAAATACCCGAGTATCAGTCCCGTTATGATTCCGTTGAGCGTAAAGCCGGGAAAGTAGGTCCCGCCCGCGGGATTCATAAAGAAGGCGAGAATGTCTCCGAGTCCGCCGATCAGCGCCGCGCCGACGGGTCCGAACATCGCCGCCGCGACCGCTATGGGCAGAAAATTGAGGCTGATTTTGACGAGGTTACCGAACATCGGCATTGTGGAATTCGCGAAAATCCCGAGGATTATCCTCAGCGCCAAAAGCATAGCCAGAGCCGTGAGCGAAAACAGGTTACTTAATTCTTTTGCAGAATTAAGCGTTTTTTCTTTTAATGTCATAAGCGTCAATCCTTCCGTTGAACACTGCAACAATCAATTACATAATGCTTACACAAAGAAAGCGTTTCTTTGCGTAGTGCGCAAATAAAAAGCAAAAGGGACCGCGCGCGCAGTCCCTGAATATCAATGCTACAGTGGGATGCGAAGCCCGCACCGCAATCCGAAGATTTTCGTTCCCCTGACAACTCCCCGTTCAAAGGACACTTCACGCGCGAACCTCTACTCTGCGAAATTTTACATTACCATTATAATACTATATAGATATTTGTCAAGTCTTAAATGATTCCCGCGAAAATCAACAGCACAAGCAGCATTGTCGCGACCAAAAGCGCCGAAATAATCGCGATTATGATTGTGTTCGAGCGTTTGTACTCGGAGTCGTTCGTCTCACGCTCGGGTACAAGCCGTGATTTTCTCAGGGCTGTCACAGCTCCCTTGTAGAGCAGGAGCACAAGAGCGGCGTTCAGTCCCGCCTTGATCGCGTTGAACGGAATAAGGACGGGTACAAACATCCCGAGCACGGCTTCTCTCGGAACGCCCATAAAAATCGGCGTCATAATATAATTCCATAAAAGCATTATAGCTATCATCGAAAGCGAGCCCGCCACAAGTCCGACAATCGCGCGGGAAATAGTTTTTTTGCGGTAGTAAATCACCGAGCTTACACCGACGAACATAGCCGACGCAAGGAAATTCATCAGAAGCCCGATTGGGCCTGTTGTGCTGATTGTGAGCATTTCCACCGTACAGGTTATAAGCGACATCAGAAGTCCTATCAGCGGTCCGTAAATGAATGCCGATATTGTGAGAATAACGTCCTTCGGCTCATAGGTCAGAAAGCCCGAGATGTTGGGCAAGCGAAGGAACATATCCGCCGCGATAGCCAGCGCTGTGAGCATACCGACGGAGCAAATTGTTTTTACACGGTTTTGATTTGTCATAAAATGACCTCCTAAGAAATATTTTAGGAGCTGAAGTCGGGTATTTTTCCGAAAACGAAAAAACCGCCGCGAAACCGCGACGGAGCATTTTAAACGGAAAATCTTCTTTCATCCGGACTGTACCGTCGGCGCCTGAATCTCACAGGCTCAACAAGGCTTGCTTGCTCGCGGGCTATACCGCCGGTGGGGAATTTCACCCCGCCCCGAAGACAACTTCTTATTATATTATACGCCGAACAGCTCAAATGTCAATAGCGAGAGGTTATTTTCACAATACTCGATCTCCTTGGAAAAGAGAACCACAGCTCTTTCAACCGGCAATCCGAGCGACGCGATTGTACCGACCGCGAAGCAGGCGAGCGCGAACGGTCTGAAAACATCTCCGTCATACACGGCGCGCAGAAGATAGCGGTAGATGTAGTATGAAAAAATCCTCTTGTGCTCTTCGGTTAAGTATATTTCTTCTATAGAATTAATTTCTTTAAAAAGCTCTCTTCCCTCTTCTGTCAGGTACTCGAAGCTGTCGAATATTTCGGTACCGAAGGTGAAGTCCGTGTCCCCTTTGAATTCGGGGTATTCAAAGCTCTTGTTCGCGGCGTTTTCGCAAGCCTCAACGCCAAAGCGGAGCATTTCACCGAGCGACAGCTTTTCGTCGAGACGCTTAAAAACAAGCTCTCTTATCCCTTTCAGGTACAAAAACAAATCGGCGTCGAGCTCGTTTAAATCAGGGTCTCGGTCATCAGACTCACTCTCAAAAACGAGGTCGTTTTTCAAAATCAAACCGCACGCCTCGGGACACGCGAGGGAAAGCCCCCATTCCGCGCTTCCCCCGAAGGAGGTCGAAAACCGCGGGAATTTCCTGCAGGTCTGACACAGCGCGCTTTCTCCGAGCTCTGTATAAATATCACAGAGCTTGGTCTCATTCAGGAACGGACAGCGTTTGCTTATATTCACAAAGCAAATGTCACCATCCGAATCCCTTGTCATTGAGGCTCTCAGCCTGTCGCCGAACGGAGTTTTAATTCTATTATAGAACTTTGCGCTTTTTTCGTCGACGACAATTTCCCACTTCGCGCAGCAGGTGTCGGGACAACGGTCGGCGACGCATTTAAAATCCTTGTAAAACGAGGGATAGTAATTAATCATTTTTCTTCTTATCCTTGAAAACGAAATCACAGATCGGTCGGCGATAGATGTAGTTGAACTGTACACCGCACAGGAAAATATACATCATAAAATAAATCCAGATCATAACGATCACAACCGTACCGAGACTTCCGTAAATCGAGGAGGTTCCGAAGATCCTCGTGTAAATCACGACCCCCTGCGAGAACAAAAGCCACGCAAGCGACACAGGCGCCATTCCCGGGAGGAGCGCGCGGAATCCCGCGAACCGCTTATCCTCAACCTTCTTGCGTAAAAACAGCTTCAAGGCGAGCGTCAGAACGATCGTAACCAAAACAAATACTACCGAATAAGTCAGGATGTATATTATCACCGAGGAACACGGCAGGCTCTCGATAAACGGTCTGATATAGTCGTCGAGAAAGCCCCAGACGAGCGTTCCGACAGCCAAAAGGAAAATCACCAGAAACAGCGCGAGCGTGTAGCCCATAGCGATTATCCGCTTGATCACCCAGAAATGTCTGTCGGGCAGGCGGTAGATCCGCCTTATGCCGTCGGTAACGGAGTACATAGCCTTTCCCGCCGACCACAGCGCGACTATAACAGTCGAGACCGCAACGCCCGCCGAACGCTCGATCGTGTCGGAAATAAGCCTTTGCAGCCAGCTCAGGCCCGTCTTTGTCAGGCTCGAATTGAGCGCCTCATCGTACATATTCTTGTCGCCGAAAATAATCGCCAAAAGCGCGAAAATAAACATAAGAAACGGAACAAAGGACAGAATTATATAAAACGCCGACTGACCCGACAGCGCGGAGATATTGTCGCGTTTGTTTTTGTTAAGAAAATGCTTGATGTGACCGATCAGCTTAATCATAAAATCATCTTTTCGACGCGGGATTTACTGCGATAGCTTATTGAGGAAGGCTCTGACGCGGTCGTTTTTCGGGTTGTCGATTACGTCCTCGGGTCTGCCCTGCTCAACGATGTAGCCCTCGTCCATAAATATCACGCGGTCTGAAACGCCCCTCGCGAAGTCAATCTCGTGGGTTACGATTACCATTGTCATCCTCTTGCTCGCGAGGTCTCTTAATACCTTCAAAATCTCGCCCGTAAGCTCGGGGTCGAGCGCCGAGGTGGGCTCGTCAAAGAATAGGATTTTCGGATTCATCGCGAGAGCGCGCGCAATCGCGACACGCTGCTGCTGTCCGCCCGAAAGCTGACAGGGATAGTAGTCGAGCTTATCGCCGATTCCCATTTGCTCGAGCAAAGCCTTCGCTTCCTCCTCGACCTCTCCCTTCTCACGCTTCTGAGTGTGGATCGGCGCATCAATAACGTTTTTGAGCACGGTGTAGTGCGGAAAAAGGTTAAAATTCTGGAAAACAAGACCGAAGTAGTTGATAATTCGCTTCAAATCCTGCTTCGACGCGTAGACCGAGCGGCCGTTGACCTCGGTGACCGCGTCCTCGCCGCAGTACTTCATCGTACCCGCGTCCATTGTCTCAAGCAGAGTAGCGCAGCGCAGGAGAGTCGACTTTCCGCTTCCCGAGGGTCCGAGGATTGATACGACCTCGCCCTCCTCAACGGAGATAGATATGTCCTTCAAGACCTCGAGGTCGTCAAAGGATTTTTTGATATTGTTTATTTCGAGTAATTTCAACGCGCTGCCTCCTTAGCTGTAGTAGTTCATTTTCTTCTCGAGAAGTCCCATAGCGTAGGATACAACGAGGTTGAAAATGTAATAGAACAAGCCCGCGACGAACAGCGGCATAATGGTGCTTTCGGTGGCGGAAATCTGCTTCGCGAGCGTGAACATCTCGACAAAGGCGATCGCGAACGCGAGTGAGGTATCCTTTACCAGCGTTATTACCTCGTTTGTGACAGGAGGTAAAATATGGCGCACCATCTGCGGGAAAACGATTTTCATAAAGGTCTGAGCCTTCGTGTAGCCGAGAACATGAGCCGCCTCGTACTGACCCTTGGGCACAGCCTCGATTCCCGAGCGGTAAATTTCCGCGAAATAGGCGGCGTAGTTTAGCGCAAAGCCGATTATCGCGGCGTAAAAACGGTACTCGGTGCTGAGCGCGACTTTGAACACAAAATAGGGTCCAAAGTACACGACGAGCAGTTGAAGCATAAGCGGAGTTCCGCGCATGATCGAGATGTAGAATTTCGCGATCAGCTCAACGACCTTGAATCTCGAGCGTCTCGCGAAGCAAACGAGAAGACCGAGCGGCATTGAGAAGAGAAGCGTCAGCACAAATAGCACGAGCGACGCCCACATACCCTCGGAGAGCTGGAGTATTACGCCGAAAAACCACCCGAGCCCGCTTTTGTCGTCGAGCGAGCATGAGGTGAGCAGCGACGGCACCAAAAGCGCCGCCATAACCGCGACGGCTATTATACCTTTAGTATTTGAAATATGTTTTTTCATTATGTCACCTGTATAACGGAAATGCCGCCTCGGTGAGACGGCATTAATCGTCTATTTAATTATTTTCCTAAGCAGAGAGCGTCCTCGAGCTTGTATTCCTTGGCAATCTTCTCTACAGTACCGTCCTTGGACATCTCAAGAAGTGTCTTTTCGACCTTGTCCTTGAGCTCGGTGTTGCCCTTCTTGAAGCCGATACCGTACTGCTCGGAGGAAATCTGGTCGTCAAGGAGTCTGAACTTATCCTTGGAAGCCTCAACCTTGTAGTTGGCTACGCCGATATCCATGCAAACCGCGTCAACAGCGCCTGACTCAAGGTTAAGGAGAGCTGTCTCGTAGTTGGGGATCTGCTGGAGCTCCTTGAAGGAAGCCGCGAGCTTCTTGTTCTCCTTTGTGGCGTCGTCGCCTGTGAGAGCCGCGAGAGCGGAGGAATCGCTCTGAACAGCTACTGTCTTGCCCTTTAAGTCGGCGAGAGACTTGATGTCTGAGCTCTTGCCTACTACAACGACCTGAGAGTTGTCGATGTAAGGAACAGACCATGTGTAGTCATCCTCACGACCGTTGATTGTGAAGCCGTTCCAGATGCAGTCGATCGTACCCGAGTTGAGCTCCATATCCTTTGAATCCCAGTCGATGGGCTGCTTTTTGAGCTCCCAGTTGTTGCGCTTGCAAACCTCGGCGGCGAGGTCAAGGTCAAAGCCCTTGTATTCGCCTGTTTTCTCGTCCTTGTAGCCGTATGGCGGGAACTCGGCGTCAAAGCCTACAGTGAGAGTAGTTGTCGCCGTGTCAGCCTTTGAGCCCGACTTATCCGAGGAGCCGCAGCCTGAAAATACAAACGGTACCGCCGTAATGATCATAGCGACGGCAAGTAATAAAGCTAATGTTTTTTTCATTGTAATTCACCTCATAATAGTATTAAAACAAGGCTATTTTAGCATAGCACCGCGCTAAAGTCAAGGCTTTTTTACCCAATGCGCCTACTGTTTCTCTAAACAAGCACGCTGTTCATATTGACCTTTGCCTCGTCGCTTATGAGAATCTCTCCGTCTGCGGTCTCGGCGAAGGTGTAAAAGTAAACGTCGCCGTACTTTTTCGCGTTTTCAAGCGACGAGTAGGGCTCGTAAATAAACTGGTACTGACCCGAAATATTAGCCTTTGAGACCTTGGAGTTATGCACAGCGACATTGTCGGAAACGGAGGTTCCGTTTTCGACCGCAGCTATTGCCGCCTTTAGCTCGTCTTTGGTCTTGGCGCTGAGCGCGAAGGCTGTTCCCATTCTCTTGAAGGAGCCGACGTCGGCTGTCGCGAGAAGCTGAACCGTCACTCTTTCGTCGTCAAGCTGATAGCTGTTGAAGTCGATTGAAACTATATCCTCCTTAGGTGTCGAAGCGCTTTCACTGCTCGTAAACACAGAGTCGTTTGTCACATAGAACGAGTACGAGGTTCCGCGGGCTACGGCTCTGCCGTTTGTTACAAAGTAACAGTCCGTATCGCTTGTGAGCGTAGCTACGTCCTTGTAGCGGTACCGCGTCGTCTGAGAGTTGAACTCGACTGTGTAGTACTTAGGCTCGTCGTTTATCGTAACCTCGATTGTGTCGCCCGAGAGAGCCGTATTCCCTATTGAATACGTCACATACGGGCTTTTCAGCATCGGGTAATACTCCTCCGCTATTTCCTTTACGCTCGACTTAAAGGTCGTAATCTTCTTCGAACGCGATGCGGGTGCGGATTCGTCGGCGGAGGTATAATGATTGTAATTATAAACAATGGTGTAATCGCGTCTGAGCTTATTTTGCAAAAGAGTCACGTCGTTTACGTCAAATCGGCAGTCGCCGTTCATATCGCAGTTCTGGGAATTGAAATCGACGTCCTCGTTATTTAGCTCGCTTTGCATAACGCTTATATCCCTGTCATTGACAGCTCCGTCAAAGTTAACGTCGCCCAAAAGACTTTCGGGCATTGAAGAAACCGTCTCAAAGGGGATCGAGTTGGTCTCGCAGTAGGACTGAGCAACGCTTCCCTCGGTCGTGTAAACCTTGACATTCGGGGAATTGTCAAACACATTCGCGCCTATCGTCGTAACCGAGTCGGGAATGTAAATCTTTTTAAGAGAGGAATTCTTCGCAAAGCAGCCCGAGTCGATTTTTACGACTCCGTCGGGAATAACTACCGTCCTAAGCGCTGTAGCCGAAAACGCCGAGCTTCCGAGGTTTTTCAGAGTAGACGGAAATGAAACGCGCCTCAAGGCTGAGTCATTGTCGTAGCAGTTGTTCTCAATGTCCGTCAGAGAGGTTCCGAAAAGCAGAGCGTCGCTAAGCTTTTTGTCATAAGCAAAGGCGTATTTTTCAAAATACGTAAAGCTCTTTGAATAGTAAACGGTTTCAAGATTCGCGCAGCCTCTTACCGCCCACTGTCTTATGTTCGTCATCTGATCGTGAAAAACGAGGCTTGTCATAGTCGAATTGTTGGCAAACGCCTTCTTGTCCACGCGCTTGACGAGCTTTGAGTAGAGGTATTCGGGAACCGTAACCTCTGAGTCGGTGCCCCTGTATTTATAGACCGAGTATGTATCGTCGTAATCGGTCTCGAAATCAAAGTCAGGGTACTCGTCGGGAGAAAAATAAGCCTGAGCCGCGTATGAAGCGGACAAAGCCATAATTGCCGCAATTATAAAAGAAATTATTTTTTTCAAAATCATCACCTTCTTTCTAATGATATTAACATAAAAGCATAGTTTTTTCAACAAAAAGTTGCGGTCGGGGTCATAATTTGGTATTATATTTATATCAAATTTGAAAAGAGACTGTTTATGCTTCCATCCTTTTACATAGGCTCGCTGAGCATCAGCACATACGGGCTGTGCGTATCCTTCGGGCTGATCATTATGGCGCTTACGGCGTTTCTGCTCGGCAGAAGATACGGGATTTTGCTCGAGGACATAGTTTTCGGTGAGCTCACGGCGCTTTCAGGGGCGTTTATCGGAGCGCATATTTTTTTCGCGCTCACAAATATCGACAAGCTCTCAAACGGGATTTATATTTTTATAAAAGAAAAAAGAGATTTTTCCTTTCTGCTCGACCTCATAACCGTCTACGCGGGCGGAATGGTTTTTTACGGCGGTCTGCTCGGCGGGCTTTTGTTCGGAATAATCTACTGCAAAATCCGCAAAATAAACCTCGGGATGTACAGCGACTGCTTTGCCGCGGCGATTCCGCTTTTTCACGCCTTCGGCAGAGTCGGCTGCTTTCTGAGCGGCTGTTGCTACGGAATCGAGAGCGAATTCGGCTTCACCGCGCACAGCGCGATCGTAGACTCCTGCAACCACGTAAACCGCTTCCCCGTTCAGCTTTTGGAGAGTGCTTTGAACCTCATAATCTTTGCGGTTCTGCTGTATTTATTCCGAAAAAGAATTATGGAAGGCAGATTGATTGCCCTATACCTCATAATGTACGCTGTAGTTCGTTTTTTCGACGAGTTTCTCAGGGGCGACGAATACAGGGGAATTTACTTTTTCCTCTCGACAAGCCAGTGGCTCAGCCTTATAATTTTTATATGCGCGGTTATAATTCTTATTAAGAATAAAAAACAACGTGTAAAATGATATTATAGAAGTTGGTGATATTATGAAAAAATGCGACTACTGCGGTAAGGAAATTACATATTTTGAGCAATACTGCTGCGACGAGTGTCAGCGAAAGACGCTCGACTTCTACGATTATCAGGCAAAATACTCCAAGTTCTTCGGAATAGTAAACGCCGTTTGCGTAATGGGGATCCCGATCGGGCTGTTTATGTTCTCGCTCGTCAGACCGATTGGCTTTACGATGATGAGCTTCGCGGTGTTATTTTTAGGGCTTATGATTGTTATTTTCCCCTTCCCCGTTGAAAATATGATTTCGTCAATGAAGCTCAAAAAGGCGGTCGACGTCACGAGGATAATCGGAGCCGTACTTCTGGCGCTGGGAATTTTGCTTGTAATTCTCGACTTCATATTTTTTATAAGATTTTAAATATAAAATATTATTTTTTTGAATAAAAACCTCCGTTTCGGTCATAATAAGAGTGGCTGAAAAGGAGGTATTTTTTATGATTTTGGATAGAATCGCGCTTGTGCTCTCTATTATCGGCGGACTCAACTGGGGTCTTGTCGGAATTTTTCAGTTCGATTTGGTCGCCTATATCTGCGGCGGTCAGACAGGAATAGTCAGCAGGATTGTGTATATCCTCGTGGCGATTTCGTCAATCTGGTGTATTTCGCTTTTGTTCAGAGAAAGAGACTACAACCATACAAGCGTGAGAGCGCAGTAAGGAAGGCGTGCCGAACGGCACGCCTTAATTTACGTTAATTGTTTAATTATTTAAGTGATTCGACGATCGCCTTTGTGTCTCTCGCGATAACGAGCTCCTCGTTTGTGGCGATAAGCTCAACGCGGATTTTGGAATTGTCGGTCGAGAGCTTGCCTTCGTTGCCGTGTACGCAGGCGTCGTTCGCCGCGTAGTCCATCTCAACGCCGAGAGGCTTTAAGTAATCGCAAACAGCCTTTCTGAGCGACGGCTGGTTCTCACCGAGACCTGCTGTGAACACGATTCCGTCACAGCCGCCGAGTGCAACATAGTAGGAACCGATGAACTTCGCGATCTGATAGTAAAGCATTTCGTGAGTGAGTCTTGCGCGGTGGTTACCCGCTTCCTCAGCCGCGGCGATGTCGCGGTCGTCGGAGGAAACGCCCGAAATACCGAGCAGACCTGATTTTTTGTTGAGGATAGTATCCATATCAGCAGCTGAGAGACCCTCTCTCTCCTGAATGAAGGTTACAACCGACGGGTCGAGCGAGCCCGAGCGGGTACCCATCATAAAGCCGTCGAGCGGAGTAAGACCCATTGAGGTGTCGATTACCTTGCCGCCGTCGATAGCGGTGATTGAGGAGCCGTTGCCGATGTGACAGGTGATGAGCTTTAAGTCCTTGATGTCCTTGCCCATACGCTTAGCCATTTCGCCGCTTACAAAACGGTGCGAGGTGCCGTGGAAGCCGTAGCGGCGGATAGCGTACTTCTCGTAATACTCATAAGGAATAGCGTACATATACGCCTTTTCGGGCATTGTGCTGTGGAAGGCTGTGTCGAATACAACAACCTGAGGAACGTCCTTGCCGAAAACCTCCTCGCTGGAGATGATACCCTGAGCGTTCGCGGGATTGTGAAGAGGAGCGAGCGGTCCGAGCTTCTGGATCGAACGGATAACGCCGTCGTCAACGAGGCATGACTCGTGGAAGATGCTTCCGCCCTGTACTATTCTGTGACCGACAGCGGAAACCTCGGAGAGTTCCTTGATAACGCCTACCTCGGGGTCGAGGAGCATATCCTTTACCTGTGTGAACGCGACAGCGTGGTCGGGCATAGCGACTTCCTTCTTGATGTTGACGTCGCCCGCCTTGTAGCCGATGAAGGAGCCGTCGTCGCCGATACGCTCGCAGTTGCCCTTTGCAAGAACGCTCTCATCGGTCATATCGATGAGCTGATACTTGAGCGAGGAGCTGCCCGCGTTTATTACCAAAATTTTCATAATTTTGTCCCCTTTGATTATTGAATTATTTTTTAAATCATACTATACTATAATAAACTAAACGAACTCATTTTGCAAGTTTTTTTTAGAGAAAATGCAGGATTTTACAAAAAAATGGAGCAATTTATGAATTTTAACGCGATAATTTGCGAATACAACCCGTTTCACAACGGTCACAAGTACCATATTGAGCGGGTCAAGACCGAAAACAATGCGCCCACGGCGGCGATTATGAGCGGAAGCTTTACCCAAAGAGGTGATGTTTCCGTTACAGATAAATTCACAAAAGCGAAAACCGCGGTCGAAAACGGAGCGGATTTGGTTGTCGAGCTGCCGACCGTTTACGCGCTCGGCTCGGCCCGGACCTTCGCGAGAGGCGGAGTAGGGATCGCCGAGGCGATGGGCTGTGTAAAAAACCTCTGCTTTTCAGCCGAGAACGCCGACAAAGAACTTTTAACCGAAACCGCTCGGGCGTTCGAGGACGAAAAATTCAAGGCTGAGCTCAAGAATAATATGCAAAGCGGGGACTACTACCCGCAGGCGGTCGAAAAGGCAATGCGAAAGGTTTTCTCCGACCGACACGCAAATATCGTCAGCGAACCGAACAACATTCTCGCGGTCGAGTACATACGCGAGTCAAAAACACTCGATTTCATTGTTACAAAAAGAATGGGCGCGGCGCACGACTCGACGGGAGGAAGCTCCTCGATAAAAAGCGCGTCCGAGCTCAGACAAATGCTCAGAAGCGGAAAAGACATCTCCCCCTTCAGCCCGTCAAAGCTGAGCGAAACCGCCGACGTTGAGCGGCTCGACAGAATTATCCTCTACAAGCTCAGAACAATGACTCAAAGCGAGCTCAGACTCCTCCCCGACGTCAGCGAGGGGCTCGAAAACAGAATCGCCGAGGCGGTCAAAAGCTCCGTTTCGGTCGCCGAAATCCTCGAAAAGGTAAAGACCAAGCGCTACACAATGGCGAGACTGAGAAGAATACTTCTCTGCGCTCTGCTCGGGATCACCGATGAAATGGGCAAATGCACTCCCCCCTACATAAGAGTCCTCGCCTTCAACGCGCGCGGAGCCGAAATGCTCGGCGAAATCAAGAAAAGCTCAAGTATCCCTCTGATTACAAACGTCGCCGACGGGTACAAGAGTCTCGGCGACAGCGCGAAAAGGATTTTTGACATCGACATTCTGGCAACAGACGTTCTGGCTCTCGCCTTTAAAAACCCAAAGCCCTGCAAGCTCGATTTCACCCGGGGCGTTATAGTTATAAAATAAGAAAAGCGTGCCCGGGGCACGCTTTTCCGATATTATACAGGATAAACCTTGTTTTTAGTGTCGCCGAGCTCGGGGTCGAAGCCCGCCTTGGCGGCTCTTCTTTTTTCAAAGAATTTGGTTGCGACCTCGGGGAACTGAGCGTATGATAATACGTCCTCGTCCTGCTCGATATACTGCGGGATTTCAGCGCGGAGCTTTTCGAGCTCGGGCTCGATCAAATCCGCGGGACGGCAGGTAATCGGCTTTTCGTCGCCGATAATCGACTTTCTGAACTCAGGGTCAATCGGCATCGGAGTTGTGCCGTACTTGCCCTCGATTATTCCTCTGAACTCCTTTGTGACCATCTGGTAACGCTTGCCCGTGATTACGTTGAACACAGCCTGAGTACCGACGATCTGTGAGGTCGGAGTAACAAGCGGCGGATAACCCGCATCCTTACGGACTCTCGGAACCTCGGCGAGACACTCGTCGAGCTGATCCTCCTTGCCCGCCTGCTTGAGCTGGGAAATAAGGTTGGAGAGCATTCCGACCGGAACCTGATACAAAAGCGCCTTTGTATCGGCTGTGAGAATCTTTGTGTCGAGAAGTCCCGAGTCAATGTACTTCTTTCTGAGCTCCATAAAGTAGCTTCTGATTTCGGTGAACGCTTCGAGGTTGAGACCCGTATCGTACTCGCTGCCCATGAGCGCCGCAACCATCGACTCTGTCGGGGAGTGCGACGTACCCTGCGAGAGCGGAGAAATCGCGGTGTCGATTATATCGGCGCCCGCCTCGACTCCCTTGAGGAGACACATCGAGCCGAGACCCGAGGTGTAGTGGGTGTGCAGAGCAACGGGAAGGTCTACCGCTTCCTTGATTGCCTTGACAAGCTCATACGTTTTATACGGCGTGAGAAGCGCAGCCATATCCTTGATGCAGATCGAATCCGCGCCCGCGTCGGCGATACGCTTCGCGTAATCAACATAATACTCGTTTGTGAAAACGGGGCCTGTTGTGTAGCTTATGGCTACCTGAGCGTGAGCTCCCTCTTTTTTTGCCGCCTTGATAGCGCTTTGGAGGTTCTTAATATCGTTGAGCGCGTCGAAAATACGGATAATATCAATACCGTTCGCGACGCTCTTCTGTACAAAATACTCGAGCACATCATCCGCGTAGTGGCGGTAGCCGAGCATATTCTGTCCGCGGAAAAGCATTTGAAGCTTTGTGTTCGGGCAGTTCTCACGGATCGTGCGGAGTCTCTGCCACGGATCCTCGTTTAAGAATCTGAGACAGCTGTCAAACGTCGCTCCGCCCCAGCACTCGAGAGAATGATAGCCGATTTTGTCGAGCATTGGAAGTACGGGAAGCATTTCCTCGGTCGTCATTCTTGTAGCGATAAGACTCTGGTGGGCGTCGCGAAGAGCTGTTTCGGTAACTAAAATCTTCTTTGCCATATTCTACCTCTTAATTCATAGTAAGGAGAACCTTACCTGTGTCAACGGCGTCGCCCGCTGTGACCTCGATTGAAGCAACAGTTCCGTCCTGAGCCGCCTTTACGGGGGTTTCCATCTTCATAGCCTCAATGAATATGAGGTCCTGACCCGCCGAGACCGCCTCGCCTGTCTTAACCTCAACTCTTACGACCGTACCGGGCATGGGAGCCGTAACCTTAACAGCGCCAGCGCTTCCCGAAGGAGCCGCAGCGGGCTTGGGAGCGGGAGCGGGAGCCGCCGCGGGAGCGGAGGTCTGAACAGCGGAGGAAGAGCCGAGCTCCTCAACCTGAACATCGTATGCTGTGCCGTTTACTGTGATGCGTAAATTTTTCATAAGTATTCCCCTATCTATCAAATTGTTGAGTGCTTTTTGGAAAGAGTTTCAACTCTCTTGCCCGAAAGCATATACATTGTAGTTGTGATTGCCTTTCTGAGCTCGTCCTCGGTGAGAACGTCGTCGACGTAGCCGTTTTCGCACGCCTTTTCAGCCGAGAGGTTTTCAGCCGCGAACTGAGCGGCTGCAGCCTTCTGCTCCGCGACGGGAACGTTCATCTTCTCGGGAGCGAGGATCAGAGCGGCGGCTTCAACGCTTACGGGGCTGATGACAGCGCCGTCGAGCGCGAAAACAACGTCGGCGTTAGCGCCCGCGCCCGCGAGAGCGATGTAGGAAGCTCCGACCGCCGTACCTGTAACGACGGAAATCTTAGCCGTAGTCGCCTCGGCGTAGGCGGAAGTAACCTTTGCCGCGGACTTTATGTCCTCAAAGCCCTCCGCGTTGACGAAGGTGAGCACAGGAAGCGAAAAAGCGTCGCAGAAGCGGACGAATCTCGCGATTTTATTAGCGTCATCGGCGGAAACAATGCCGCCGAGCGTATTTACGAGACCTACTGTTTTGCCGTCGATTCTTCCGAAGGCGGTTCTCGAGATGTCTCCGAAGTCCTTTGAAAGCTTGAACGCGGAGCCCGCGTCAACGACCTTGGAGCCTATGCAGTCGCCCGGCTCCGGGTCAGCCGACTCAAAGGCGTACGGCTCGACAATATTATTGAGCGGGAGATATGTAACAAGCTCCTTTGCCTTTTCAACGGCGTCGGCGCTGTCCTCTGCGACAACAGAGGCGACTCCCGACTTTGCGTTGTAATCCGCGTCGCAATTACCACCCATCTGATCGAGCGAAAGTCTCGAGCCCTTTGTAACTATTACAAAATCAGCGCATGAAGCGTTGAGAGCCGAGGTACCGATACAATCGCCGAGCACGACGGAAATCTGCGGAACGACGCCCGAAAGCTGTGAAGCCGCGTTCAGAACCTCGCCGTAGCCCTGCAAAAGCGCGTTGCCCTCGTCGAGTCTGCCGCCCTTTGAATCGTAAAAGCCGACAACGGGCGCGCCTGTCTTGAGCGCGAGGTCGTAAATTTTTTTGAGCTTAGCCGCCTGAGCCTTGCTCATTGCTCCGCCGCAAAAATCGGGGTTCTGAGCGAAGGCGTAAACAAACACTCCCTCAACCGTACCGTAGCCCGCGACAACCTCGGCGTAAGAATCCCGGGATTTCGCGAGAACATCAACGCTCATAAAGTCTCCGTCGTCAAAGAACGACTCCAAAAGCTTATAAGCGGCGGTCGAGGCGATTGACGCCTTAGCCTGAGTTACATTCTCTATACTCATAAGTAGTCCTCCTGTTATTGGTATATATACATACTAATTATATATTATTCACCGCGAAATCGCAAGATAAAATTTGAACGCGGGCGAAATTAAACATATTCAATACTTTATTCCTTAATCTCAGTTTCCTTTTGTCTATTTTTCACTCCGCTCCTGAACAAAAAACCGACAACAAAATAATCATTTTTTGATTAACTTCACCTGATTATCGCTAATTATATATATGTTGTACCTAATTCTGATAAAATAATCTAAATTTATGTAATTTTGTACAGTTTTACATATTGACCGTCGGCAATTACGACAAACAGAACAAATGAAAAGGTCGATATTACACATATCTCACAAAGAATTACAAAATTAAATTTTTCGCAATGTAAATTTACGTCACATCCTTAATCAATGTGCTGTTTTTACACCCTAAAATCAGAGTCTCCCAATTTGAGTTTTTAAAAAATTTTGTTTATAATATATAATAACTATAGGAATAACTATTAATTATACACAAAAATATTTTACAAAACTATAAAGAGGGTGATTTTGTGAGCACGAATAAAATAAAGACAAGAGCTTCAGTTTTTATCGCAATGATTGTATTTATTGTCGGAATTTGCATTTCCGCGGTAATTACTTACGCGGACGCTTACTACACCATCAGGCTCGAATACAAATACAGCGACGGCAGCATCGCGCATGATCCCTACGTCGCGGTTTTCCCCGAAAACGAAGAGGTAAACGTAACCGTCAGCAATCCAATCATCCCGGGCTACAAGCCGATGGACTCTTTGGATGAGAACGCTGTGGAGAGCGAAACCACCACTCTCAGTTTTACGCTTACCGAAAATCATACAATTACTGTCTACTACGTGCCCGACCTCGTTCACTACAAGGTGCGTTACTTCAAGCAGAACATAAGGGACGACCTTTACACAGAGGATCTTTCGCTTTCAAACGATTATTACGAGCGCACGGGTTACACGGGCGAATATCCGACTTACCTTGAGGAACTCAGGTTTGACGGCTTTACGACTCTGTTTCACGAGCCCGACTTTATCGCCGCGGACGGTTCCACCGTGTTTATGGTTTACTACGACAGAAACTACTATCTCATAAACTTCGACCTTGACGGCGGCTACGGCGTCGAGCCTGTTTACGCGAAGTACGGCTCGCTCTACACAATATCCGAGCCGCATCGACTGGGTTACACCTTCGCGGGCTGGCACCTTGCCGATGAACAAGGACACTTTATCGACAACGACGGCAATATAATCACTCAGGCGCAGGCCGAAACGGAAGCCGAAAAGTTCACCAGCGGAACCGTACCTGACAAAAACGTAACCTACAAGGAGAACACTGAAATGACCATCAAAAGAACGGCAGCGCTTGCTATTGCAATTTTCCTTTGTATGTCATCTTTCATCGCACACGCCGCGGACTCGTATCTTACCATCGACGGCTTCGTATTTGAAATCACAGAGGGAACGGCGGTCATTCACGATTATGACGACCGCTCAGCCGATGTGGTGATTCCCGAAAAGCTTCTCGTGAACGTGGAAGTGATTGATGACTACACATTTTTTGAAGACAAGGGTATCACTTCTGTCTCGTTTGAAAAATCAAAGCGGCTGAAGCGAATCGGCGTGAACGCCTTTTACGGCTGTACGGGGCTGAAAAGCCTTGAGCTGCCCGAGTCGCTTAATGAGCTGGGGTTCGGAGCCTTTCAGAACTGTGAAAACCTCGGGTCGGTCGCGCTTCAATGCGAGGTTGCCTCTATCCCGTCTCAGTGCTTCCTCGGTTGCAAAAAGCTCAACGGAGTTGTCCTTCCCGATACGCTCACCGAGATTTCCTCACACGCCTTCTCGGGCTGCGGGTCGCTCAGCGACATAACGATCCCATCGGGCGTGACAAAAATCGCGGACGACGCGTTTTCGGGCTGCGGGAGCCTCAGAATCTTCTGCGACGAGGGCTCATACGCCCAAGCCTACGCCGAAGCTCACGGTATTGAGTGTGTGCTTATAAGCGCCTACCCCGACGGCGACGCGAATATGGACGGCAAATTCAATATTTCCGACGCTACATTCATCCAGAAATCGCTTGTAGGAATAAAGCAAATCAACTCCAATCTGCAAAAAAAGCTTGCCGACACTAACCGCGACGGCAGAATAAGCGTCAGAGACGCGACAAATATTCAGATGTACCTCGCGGGGATAACCGACGAGCTTTGATAAATTCACCAATTCCTTAATTTTCTTTCATAAAGAAAGCGTACGTATTTATTTACGTGCGCTTTCTGCCTTTTATGACGGATATTTTAATGAAAAAAGGACAGGCTTTACGCTTGTCCCTTATCTTATCCCTTATTGCTGCCCGAATTGAGGAGCTTTTTTACCTCGTCGGCTGTTAGGTCGCGCCACATTCCGCGCTTCAGCTTTCCCATTTTAACCGAGCCTACGGCTATTCTTCTCAGCCTCGTAACGTCTACGCCTACAGCCTCGCACATCCTGCGGATCTCGCGGTTTCTGCCCTCGTGAAGCACAAACTCGACCGACGCTCTGTCCTCCTCGCGTTTCATAACTCTGACCTCGCAGGGAGCTGTCTTTCGACCGTCGATTTCGATTCCCGAGCTGATTTTCTTCGCCTGCTCCGCGGTGAGGTCGGGAATTACGGTGACATGGTAGACCTTGTTGATTTGCTTTTTCGGGTGCGTTACAGTGTTGGCGAACTCTCCGTCGTTCGTGAGCAGGAGCATACCCTCGGAATCCTTGTCCAGTCTGCCGACAGGATAAACACGCTCGGGGATGTCCTTGATCAAATCCGCGACGCACTTTCTGCCGCGCTCGTCGCTCATTGTGGTGACGTAGCCGCGCGGCTTGTTGAGCATTATGTACCTTTTTCCGCCCTTCTTTTTAAGGACGATCCTCTTGTTGTGAACGTATACCTTGTCGAGGTCAGGGTGAACCTTGTCGCCCAGCTCGGCGCGTCTGCCGTTGATTTTTACGGCGCCGTTCTCTATCAGTGTCTCGGACTTGCGGCGTGAGGCAACCCCACAGTCCGCCATAAATTTTTGAAGCCTTACGAGCTTAGAACGCATTTTGCAACATTCCTTTTATAACGTCTAAAAATGATTTATTTTCTATTAACGAATTATTATTTTCAATCGCCCTCAGCTTATGAGAGGCAATTATTTTTCCTTTATAGAAGTATTCCACAGCGCCGAGCGCTTGCTTTTTCTTTACGGGCGCGTAGATAAAATTGTCGAGAAGCATTTTGCTCTCGATTTTTTCCTTATCGGCGGCTTTTGTGACAAAAACGCTCCTCCCCTCGCCCACCACGGTTGTAAAGGGCTTTTTACCGCCGACCGTCGGGACGTCGAGACAAAGGTCGGTGTCGTCGAGCTCGTTCATTTTGTATGTATTAAAGCCGTAGTCGTACAGACTCATATGGTCAGCCCAGTCGCGCCTGTCGTCAAGCGTCACGCAAACGAGCGTCAGCCCGTCCTTTTTCGCCGCGGAGACAAGGCACCTGCCCGCCGCTGTCGTAAAGCCTGTTTTTCCGCCGATACAGTGCTTGTAAAGCGATAAAAGGCGGTTGTGGTTGGAGTAGGTTGTGGTTTTATTCTTAGGCTTTATAAAGCTCACCGTGGCCGTTTTTCGGGCGGTAAGAGCGCGAAAGTCGGGGTTTTTGAGCGCCTGAGCCATCAGTACGGCGAGGTCAAGCGCCGAGGAATAATGCTCCTGAGCGTCAAGCCCGCTCGGGGTCACGAAATGGGTATTCATCATTCCGATTTCAGCCGCGCGTCTGTTCATAAGCTCAGAGAATTTTTCAACGCTGCCCGCTATTGAAATCGCGGCGGCGTTCGCCGCGTCGTTGCCCGAGCAAAGCATAAGCCCGACAGCCAAATCGCGCAGCGTCACACGCTCGCCGACCTTTAAGTACATACTGCTGCCCTCGGCAGTCATTTCCTTAGTGAAGGTGACGGTCTTATTATTTTTCGCGGCGTACTCGAGCGTAAGCAGGGTTGTCATAAGCTTCGTGGTAGAAGCGGGCTTCATCGGTTTATTTTCGTTTTTGGAATAATAAACAGCGCCGTTATCGGCACAGTACAGTACCGCCGCCCCTGCCGAGACGGAAACCTCGGCGCAGTGAGCCTTTATCGGAGCAAAAGTTATAAAGAACGCGATAATAACGCAGGCAAGCCTTTTCATACAATCACCAATTAATTATATGAAAAAGCCGACGAAATTATAACCTTTCCGCTGTATGCTAAAACAGGTCGTCCTCGTCCGCTGTTTCAGCCTCAACGTCGTAGTGGACCTCGTTTTTCTTGTCCTTTTTGAACAGCGAGGTCACCTTGTCGACGAGCTCGGGCATCATACCGACAACTCTGTCGGCGGCGCCGTCGTACTTGTCGAGTGAAATAAGCTTAACGTTGCCCTTGTAGACGGTCAGAAACGCGACGGGCTGGATCGTAACGCCCGCTCCGCTTCCGCCGCCGAAGCAGTCCTTGTTTTCCTTTTTTGTCGGAAAATCGGAGCCGCCCGAGGCAAAGCCGTAGGTCACCTTTGAAACTGGGATTATTATTGTACCCTCGGGAGATGTAATCGGGTCGCCGATAATGGTGTTGACGTCGACCATCTCCTTGATTTTTTCCATTGTTGTGTCCATTAATCCGTTGATTGGATGTTGTTCACTCATAATTTATCTCCTATCCTTATCCGTTTTCGGCGGATTTTTCTTTTGCTTTTTGGGTTTCGCCTTGAGGAAGAGCATTAACGCCGCGAACGCCTTTGACAATACGGTTGTGAGGATAAAGATTATTCTTATCCTCGCGGTGACGACGGCGTATGCCCGATTGACCGCGTCGGCGGTGAAATCGGGGTCGACGCTTACGTCGTAGTCCTCGATGTTAACAACCTGCATTATCGCTCTGAGCGCGGGAAAGAACACCGCGCACACCTTGCCGTATTTCTCACCCGCGTCGGCTGAGTCCTCGCCCGCGATTTTGAGCAGGATTTTCAGCTCGGTCACGTGGAGATGACGGAACAACCCCTTTAGTATTCCCGACGCAAGCTTCGCGACGCGCTTAAAAATATTCACAAGCCCCGAAATTCCCTTTTGCTTAACATAGGCTTTCAGGTCAAAGGAGCTTTTCTCCTTTTTTTCGGGCTTTTTTTGTTTTTTCTCCTTGGGCTTTTCCTTCTGCTTTTGCTTTTTCTTCTTCTTTTTCTTTGGCTTTGGGGGCAAAATCTGAAATTTCAGAAACGCCGCCTTTACAACAAGGCTCGGGCTCTCGTCATACACGAAATACACCCAAATATTAAAAAGCGTCAGCAAAAACAGCAGAAGCAGTACGCCCAGAATTATATACAACGCGAGCATATCATTCTGTTGCCTTTTCGATTACTTCCTCAACAGTCATCTGAACGTCGCCGCTCTCTTCGTCGGGCTTTGAGTCGTCCTCGGGAAGCGGCGGAAGCTCCTCGATCGAGGAGATATTAAAGCACCTCAAAAAGTTCTCGGTCGTACCGTAAATAAGCGGTCTGCCGGGGAGTTCGAGTCTGCCCTTTTCCTCAATCAGGTCCTTGGAGGTCAGCGAGCCGATTACACCCGAGCAGTCGACGCCTCTGATTTGCTCGACAAACGACTTTGTGACGGGCTGGTTATAGGCGATTACAGCCAAAACCTCGAGCGCCGCCTGCGAAAGCGGGGTATTCCGTCTCAAATCCATCACGGTGCGTATCTGCGGCGCGTACTCCTTGACGCTGACCATCTGATAACTGTCCTTTAGCTTTATGATAGTAATTCCCCGATTTGAGCTTTGATATTCATTTTTCAGCTCCTCGAGGTGTTCCTTTGCCTCCGACTCGGAAATCTCGAGCGCGGCGGCAATTCTGGACGGCTCAACCGAGGAGCCGTTCGCGAAAAGAATCGCCTCGATAGCGGGATTTATTTTTTCTGCGTTCATCTTTTACCCTCCAGCATATAGACCTGCGCGTCGTCGCCGTCGCCTTCGATTCTGACCCTCTTGCCCTTTACGAGCTCGAGTACGGCGAGAAAGGTCGCGACAAGCTCGCTTCGCTCGTTGGCGGCGGTAAACAGCTCGTGGTAACGAACCCTTTTACCGTGCCACAGCTTTCGCATAACAGTGATTATCCTCGCGTTGACCGAGACGATTTTACGCTCGATGATCCCCGAGAACGCCGACTGAGGCGGCGGGAGCTTTCGCTTTCCCCTGCCGACGGCGTCGATATAGCCCTTGACGATGTCGGAGGGGTCGTGCCTGCGGTTGTAGGTCAAGTCAAATTTCACGGGAGAAGCGTCCTTGTAAAAGGTGTCGAAGTCGTAGATTTTGCTCATTTTCTCGGCGATTTGCTTAGTGAGCTGATACTCAATGAGCTGTCCCGAGAGCTCCTTCTTGAGCTCCTCAGCCTCGTCCTCGTATTTCGGAAGGAGCATAGCGGATTTGATATACACAAGCCTCGACGCCATCGCCAGAAACTCGGAGGCTATGTCCATCTGATTCTCGCGCATACGCTGAATCTGCTCCATATACTGCTCCAGAAGCTCGGAAATCTGAATGTCGTAGATGTTTATTTTATTTTTGGATATCAAGGTCAGCAGCAAATCAAGCGGGCCCTCAAAGGACTCCAGCTTGTAGCTGAGCTGAGGTATTGTTTCCATAAATTAAATTTCCTTTTTAGAAAAATGAGAACGGTAAAGCGGTCAGCCAAGAAATGAACTGTCCGAGCAAAGAGCTGAAATATCCTATCGGAAGGATGTCAAACCAAACAAGAATCAAAATAACGCCGAAGAAGATGTTTTCGTACTTATACAGGGTGTAGACCCACTTGTCGGGCAAAAACATAAACAGAATCTTTGAGCCGTCGAGCGGAGGAATCGGCATCAGGTTGAACACCGCGAGAGTGATGTTGAGCTCGATATAGTAAACAAAAAACAATAGCACGTAATTTCCGAACTGCGAAAGCAAAAACGCCGAACAGAAGGTAATAAGCGCGTTGAGAATCAGTCCGCCGACGATCGCCGCGACTAAATTGGCAACGGGACCCGCGAGGGCGGTGATTCCCATTCCGATTTTGGGATTCTTGAAATTGCGGTCGTCGATCGGCACAGGCTTTGCCCAGCCGAAGCCAATCAGAAGAATCATCAGCGCGCCGACGGGGTCTATGTGTTCAATCGGGTTGAGCGTCAGTCTTTTGCGGTATTTTACGCTTGTATCACCCAGCTTGTAGGCTGTAAAGGCGTGAGCCCACTCGTGGAAGGGCATAACAAGAAAAATTACGACAAGCGAGGCGAGAATATCCACCACCGCGGTAGTGAAATCGAGTCGTCCCGAAAGCAAGGATATGAGCATAGCGCTACTCCCCTATTCTAAAATGTAATTAAAATTATTATACTACAGAAAGGATAAAAAAACAAGGCTTTTTGACAAGGGAGCAAAATTTGAAAAATTCAAAAAATTTCCCAAAAACACTTGCATTTTTTCTCGATATCATTTATAATACAATAGTTAAGTTTATGAATTATAATAAATTTGTATGTCATAAGGAGGTGCGGACACATGGCAAAGTGTGATTTCTGCGGTAAGGGTGTAACTTTCGGAATCAAGGTTTCTCACTCACACAGACGTTCAAACAGAACTTGGAAGCCCAACGTTCAGAGAGTAAAGGCTATCGTCGACGGCTCTCCTAAGCACGTTTACGCTTGCACAAGATGCTTGCGTTCAGGCAAGGTTGAGCGCGCCGTATAATCTTTTAAAAAAATTATCCCCCGAGTTTCGGGGGATTTTTTCTTTTCCTTATTCAAAAACTATCTAAGCTTAATCTTAACTGTCTTTATCAACGTTTTAGGCTTATATTTTGAATTACCTTTAGCTGTAATTCCAACTTTGATTTTGTATGTACCAACCTTTGCCTTTTTCCACTTCTTAATTGTGATAGCACCTTTTTTATTGATACTTACAAGCTTGCGGATTTTCTTTGTTATTCCGCTTTTTACTAATTTATAAGTGACCTTGCCTTGATTATTCTTAACCGTAATAACCTTAACCTCTTGCGTCTTTTTCTTGAGTTTTTTTGCCTTTATTGTTTTTGTCTTAACAGTCACATTAATAGGATTAGCCTTTTTCTTAACAGTAGGCTTTACAACTGTTGGAGTTGTTGGCTTATTCTCAGTAGGCTGAGGATTAATTACAATCGGATCTGTTTTAGCAGGTTCAGTCTGCTTATCTGTTGGTGGTTCGGTTACTGTAGGCTCATTTGTAACAGGTTCAGTAGGTTTATCTGTTGATGACTCTGTTGGATTGGTCGTAACAGGTTCAGTCGGTTTATCTGTTGTTACCTCTGTCGGCTCGGTTGTGACAGGTTCAGTTGGATTATCTGTTGATGACTCTGTCGGATTGGTCGTAACAGGTTCAGTCGGTTTATCTGTTGATGACTCTGTCGGATTGGTCGTAACAGGTTCGGTCGGCTTGTCAGTTGATGACTCTGTTGGATTGGTCGTAACAGGTTCGGTCGGCTTATCTGTTGTTGCCTCTGTCGGCTCGCTTGTAACAGGTTCAGTCGGCTTATTTGCTGACGATTCTGTCGGCTCGGTCGTAACAGGTTCAGTTAGCTTATCTGTTGTTGGCTCTGTTGGTTCAGTTGAATTGTTATCGCTTGTAGTTTCTTCAATCTTGTCGTCAATATACTGATAATAATCAGGCTCGGCAGTAATAACGTACTGGCTATTTTTCAAAACATCTATTGCTCTCCACACAATTTCTTTTGTTTTCTCTTTGAATCTTACAAGATAAATATTTTGCGTATCAGAGCCGGGAGTAATCAATCTTGCTTCTTCGATATCAAAACCGCTAAGCAATGATGTTACTGAAGGAGAATTTGATTTTAAACTAACAATTACTGAACCGGGTTCAAATTCTGCGTTATTATCAGTTGCTTGTGTTTGAACAACAGCTGAATTAACTAAGTTGTTTTTCGCGGAAACCAAATTATTCTTAGCCTTTATAAGCTCCGTGTCGGTTGAGTTTAAATTCTCAAGAACAGCTTGCGCTTCTTCAAGGGCTTTTTTAAACTCCCTATATGAATCCTCGGTATAGTTCTCGGGATATAAATCGCTGCTCATGATATATACTTCGTCCCATAACTCATTGCGGTATTGTCCTTCGTATTGCTGCGCGACTTGATACGAGAGCGTTAATGAGCCGTCGGCGTTCTCCGCGAGCGTAAATGTGACATCAACCCCCGCGGGCACCTTTATTTTATTTGAGTTTTCGCCGGTAATTGAAGTATTATAAAGCTCAGCTGAACTCACTTCACCGACCCACCCGTTTGTCATATACCAATTCGTGTTGTTTTCTTCTTTTACCGCTACATAGCTGACCATATCAAATTTCGCGGTCAACATCCCGTTTTCAAACTTATACTCGCCCATATTGCGATTGTCTTCTTCGCACGCATAATTCGCGCCGTTGATATATCCGAAGAGATAATATGTTGTACCGCTTACCGCCGAAACACTAACTATCGAAAAAACGGATAAAATGAGCGTTGCGCTCAATAAAATTGATAATAGCTTTTTCACACTAAAACCTCCTAAAAATTTAAAACTGCTATTCTTTCTAATACAGAAAGTGAAACTTGCACCTCTGTATTATAAGAATAGCAGACTCTAAAAAATTAGAATTAAACTGGTAAAAATCAAGCGTTTTTAGGTAAAATTAAGCTTTCCAATACCACATTCATTATAAACCAACCGCTGTTTTCCTGGAAACTAACATTACCGTTATATTTTTTTACAACATCTTTAATTATCGCTAAACCTTTTCCATGTTTTGCTTTATTTGATTTTGACGTTATTAAATCGGGGTTATCCGCCAATATTGATGAGTCAATTTTGTTTTTACACGATATTATGAAATAATCGTTATACCTTGAAATGCATAACTCCATATATTTGATAGAATCTGAACATGATGACAGATATTCAATCGCGTTATCGCACATATTTCCTATCAATGAAATTAAATCGGTATTGTTTTTAAATTCAATCATTTCATCTTTTATCTCGGCTTTAAAACTGACACCGCTTTTTGTTGCCTTTTCATTTTCAACATTTATTACAGCATTTAAAACAGGATTATTTGTGTTTAGCGGTGTATAAACAGCCTTCATTTTTTTAATTAATTCTATGCAAACGTTATGCGCTTCATCATAATTTCGGTTCACAATCAATTGATCTATACTTGCTATTTGGTTGCTTGTATCGTGCTTTATTTTTGACATTTCTTCAATTTGCTTATTACTACCGATAATATTTTTTTCATACATATCTGCTCTTAATTCGGATAGTTTTAATTCCGTTTTTATATTATTATCTTTGCTGATTTTGGAAATCATATACCAAACAACAGCAGC
>JAFNSO010000028.1 GCA_017384945.1 Ruminococcus sp.
AATATCTGCTGCCTCTTCTGGATTGTGAGGCATGAGTTCTTTAGCTTCCGAAATTCTCATTTTCGCAATCGCGTCCTCGGGCTCCTACCGCTTCAAGCAGGAAATGGAGAAAACCGATGACGTCGATATTATCGGACAATTCGGCGTAGGCTTCTACTCCGCGTTTATGGTTGCCGATAAGGTTGAGGTTTTCACCAAAAAGTACGGCTGCGACACCGCCTACGTCTGGAGCTCTCAGGGCGCCGACGGCTACACAATCAAGGAATGTGAAAAGGAAAGCGTCGGTTCTGTCGTTAAGCTCCATATCAAGGAGGACACCGAGAACGAAAACTACAGCGAGTTCCTCGAGCAGTACAGAATCTCGGAGCTTATCAAAAAGTACAGCGACTATATCCGCTATCCGATTATGATGGATATGACCAGAAGCAAGGTCAAGGAGGATACAAAGGACAGCGACAAGCCCGAGTACGAGACGGTCACCGAGACCGAAACACTCAACTCGATGGTACCCATCTGGCAGAGACCTAAGAAGGACGTGTCGGACGAGGAATACGAAAAGTTCTACCACGATAAGTTTATGGCGTTCGATAAGCCCGCCAAAATCATCACAACCTCGGTCGAGGGCGTAGTTACCTACAAGGCTCTCTTATTCATCCCCTCAAAAACACCCTTCGATTTCTACACAAAGGAGTACAAGAAGGGTCTCCAGCTTTACTCAAGCGGAGTTCTTATTATGGAAAACTGCGAAGAGCTTCTGCCCGATTATTTCAGATTCGTAAAGGGCGTGGTCGACAGTCAGGACTTCTCGCTGAACATCTCGCGTGAAGTGCTCCAGCACAACCACCAGCTCAAAACAGTAGCTAACACACTTGAAAAGAAAATCAAAAACGAGCTTACTTCCCTGCTCAAGAAGGACAGAGAAACATATGAAACCTTCTTCAATGAGTTCGGCAGACAGCTCAAATACGGAATCGTCGCCGACTACGGTATGCACAAGGACAATCTCAAGGACCTTCTCATGTTCTACTCCTCAAATGACGAGAAACTGACGACGCTTTCCGAGTACGTCGACAGAATGAGAGAGGACCAGAAGTACATCTACTTTGCCGCGGGCGAAAGCACAGGCTCAATCAGCAAGCTTCCGCAGGCTGAAATGGTGCTTTCAAAGGGCTACGAAATCCTCTACTGCACGCAGGACATCGACGAGTTCACGCTCCAGACACTCCAAAGCTACAACGAAAAGCAGTTCAAAAGCGTTGACAGCGACGACCTCGGAATCGAGACCGAGGACAATAACACCGACACCGAATCCACGGACGCTACGCTTAAATTTGTACGCGACGCGCTCGGCGACAAGGTAAACGAGGTAATCGCCAGCAAAAAGCTCGTAAGCCATCCCGTCTGTATGACAGCCAAGGGCTCAATCAGCTTTGAAATGGAAAAATACTTCAACGCAATGCAGCCCGAAGCGGGTATGAAAGCCGAAAGATGTCTCGAGCTGAATATGAACCATCAGGCTGTAAAGACAATGTCCGAGCTCATAGGCAAGGACGACGAGAAAGCAAAAACCTACGCCGAGATTTTCTACAATCAAGCGTTGCTCATCGCGGGACTGCCGATTGAGGATCCGTCGGGATATGCCGACCTCGTAAGCTCAATAATGTAATTTTTCACCAAAGCCGACTCGTTTGGGTCGGCTTTAATTATATTTTATATATAAATTCAGGATTGTAAACCGAATTGTCAGATTTGTCATTGACAAATTGTCAATTCGGTTATATTATTATCTCGGTGATGCAAATGACATTCAATGAAATCCTCGAAAAATACATAAAGCTTACAGGCTGCACCTCAAAGGAGCTGGCGCTCAGAAGCGGTCTATCCCAAACGGCTGTCAGCCGATACAGAAACGGTCAGCGAACACCCTCCTCGGACTTAAGCTCGGTTATGAAGCTGTGCGCGGCGTTTGAGTCAATCGCGAACGAAAAGAATATACCGTTTAACAGAAAAGCCCTTGAAAATGAGTTCAAGGAGTCCCTGAGCATTATCGAAATTGACTATCTGAGCTTTACGCACAGGCTTAACAGACTAATCAACCTGTTTGAAATCAACTCAAACGACCTCGCAAAGGCAATCAACTACGACCCCTCTCACCTCTCCCGAATCAAAGCAATGAAGAGAAAACCCGCAAACCCCGTAAAATTTGCCGAGGAAATAGCCTCGTATGTAACAAAGCGCTTCAACAGCGACGAGAGCAGGGGTCTTATAGCCTCCCTGACGGGAGAAAGCGAAAACCTTGAAGAAGCGCTCGTTCATTGGCTGCTCGGAGAAACCAACGGAAGCGACGATTATCTCGGCGAGTTATTAAGCGATCTCGATATGTTTGATTACACCAAATTCTTTCAGAATGAAAAAAACAAAGCCAAAGCTCCCCGATTCACTCCCCTTCCGTTCAGAAAAACCTTTTACGGCTTAAAAAGCATTCAGGAGGCTGAATTGAGATTCTTCGAGGAGCTGCTTCATTCAGACGTAAAAGGAACGGTCTTTCTGCACAACAGCCTCCCTCTGTCGGAAATAATGAAGCATATGGATTTCTGCGAAAAATGGTTCAGAATCGTAGCTGAGGTGCTCAACAACGGCACCAACATCATTCTTGTACACGACGTTACACGACCGATAATGGAAATGCGTCACGGAATAGAGATGTGGATGCCGCTTTATATGTCGGGAAGAATCACTTCATATTATATAAAAAACCGTACGCACGACGTTTTTCACACAATGACGTATGTTTCGGACAACACGGCGCTTATCGGCGAATGTATCGGCAACAACCTGAAGGACGGAATGTACTACTTTACACGAAGCAAAAAGGAAGTCGAGTACTTCAAAACAAAGGCGAAAAACATTATAAGCCTTTGCAGTCCGCTTACATTCGTTTTCAAAAAGGAAAACCGCGACGAGTTCACAAAATACATAAACAAATACATAAACGAAAAAGCAAACCGCTACACAATCAATTCCTCTCTGCCGATTTGCACGATCAGCGAAGACCTGCTCAGAAGAATCGCCGATAGAAACAGGCTCTCCGACGAGGACTACCAAAAACTGCTCGGCAGCGTTATGAAAATGCGCGAGCGTGTCAGTATTCTTCTTAAATCAAATACCATTACGGAGAATTTCCCGATAGTAACGAGGGAAGAATTTACTCACAACCCCCTAAGCATTTCGACCTCGGGAGCATTTTTAGACAAAACAATTTACTACACCTACGAGGAGTACGTCGAGCACCTTAGGCTCACTAAGGAATTCTGCGCGTCTCACCCGAGATTTATAACAAACGAAATCAAAAAAAGCTTCAAAAACCTCACAATAACCGTAATGGAGGGCAAGCTGGGAGTCGTTTCAAAGCTTCAATCCCCGACGATACACTTCACCGTCCATCAGCCTCAGCTGTTCAAGGCTATTGATAACTACAACAAGTACTTTTTGGAGCAAAACAGCAATATTGTGTAGAACCTTCAAAAAATTATATGGTTTTTGCTTAAAACTATTGAATTATCATAAACAAAAGTTTATAATAAAAATATCTTTATATTGGGGGGATTCTAATGAGGAAAACTAAAATTATTTGCACGCTCGGTCCTGCCTGCGACAACCTCGAAACGCTGGTAAGAATGATAAACGCGGGTATGAACGTAGCGAGAATCAATATGTCTCACGGTACGCACGAGGAGCAGAAGGTAAGACTCGACCGTCTCAAGGAGGCAATCAGCCTTACGGGCAAAAATGTAGCTATTCTGCTCGACACAAAGGGTCCCGAGGTCAGAATCGGCGTCTTTGAGGAAGGCTCCGTCAAGCTTGAGGAGGGTCGTTCCTTCAAGCTGTACAAAAAGGAAACCGTCGGCACAACAGACGGCATCGGGATCAGCTACCCGAAGCTTGTTGACATCTTCCTCGCCGAAAAGCAGAAGGCTCTCGGCAGACGAATTCTCCTTGACGACGGAAAAATCGCGATTGTTGTGGACTCCGTTACAAAGGATTATATCGAATGTGTAGTCGCGAAGGGCGGCGTACTCTCCAACAGAAAGAGCATAAATATCCCGAATTATCACATCTCAATGCCGTTTGTCAGCGCGAAGGACAGAGCGGACATCGAGTTCGGTCTTTCACAGGGAGCCGAGATCGTCGCGGCAAGCTTTGTGCGCTCGGCCGACGACGTATCCACCCTGCGCGATTATATCGACTCAATAGGCTACGAGGGCGTTGACATCGTATCCAAGATTGAAAACCAGAGCGGCTTTGACGACATCGACAAAATCATCAGTCTTTCAAACGGAATAATGGTAGCCCGAGGCGATATGGGCGTCGAGATCCCGTTTATCAAGCTTCCCGAAATTCAGAAAACAATTATCAGAAAAACAGTCGCGAAGGGTAAATACGTCATCACCGCGACCCAGATGCTCGAAAGTATGACGACCAATCCCCTGCCGACCAGAGCTGAAATCAGCGACGTCGCCAACGCTGTTTACGACGGAACCTCAGCGGTAATGCTGTCGGGCGAGTCAGCGGTGGGTCAGTACCCCGTCGAGAGCGTAAAGGCGCTCAACGACATCTGCACCGAAGCCGAAAGCAACCACGAGGATCACGCGCTCCAGCAGTACATCGAGCAGTACGACGACTCTAACTCTTTCAGAAAGAGCATTTGCTTCTCCGCGCGTTACGTCGCGACAAGCATCGGCGCGAAGGCGATCATCGTTGAATCCGCGACGGGCAAGGTCGCGAGAGCCATGGCTCACTTCCGTCCCGAATGTCCGATTATCGCCGTGGTAACCTCCACGCTCGTCCAGCACAAGCTGTGTCTCAGCCGCGGCATCACCGCCGTACTCGGAGAAGAGCTTGAAAACACCGACGACATCACCCGTCAGGCTATGGAAAAGGCGGTAGAGACAGGAATCGTCCAGAAGGGCGACACGGTAGTCGTAATCTCCTCAAATAAAATCGAGCCCTCCTACGGCACCGACACCCTGCAAATCAAGGTATTGTGATGAACAACATCATTTTGGTCGGTATGCCCGGAAGCGGAAAAAGCACGCTCGGGATAATACTCGCCAGAAGGCTCGGCTACGGATATCTTGACACCGACTCTTTTATTTCTCAAAGAGAAAAAAGCACACTACAGGGAATAATCGACACAAAGGGGCTCGCCTACTTTCTGGAAACCGAAAGCCAGGTCGGAAGCGAGATAGTATGCGACCGCGTTATCATAGCCACAGGCGGCTCAATGATACTTTCCGAGGAAGCGATGAATAACCTGTGCTCACTCGGAAAGGTAATCTACATCGACGTACCCCTCGACGAGCTGAAAAAACGTCTCGGCAACTACGCCGACCGCGGGGTCGCGTGCTCCGAAAACCAGACTCTCGAGGACATCTTAAAAGAAAGACAGCCGCTGTACGAAAAATACAGCGACATAAAAGTCACATACAAAATTGGCAGTTCCCTCGAGGAAACCGCTGACGATATTCTGAAAAAGCTGTAAGGAATAAGGCAGATAAGCAATTTGAGCTTATCTGCCTTTTTTTACCTTTACGACCGCTTTTAGCTTTACGTTTCCGTTTGTTTTGACGGTGATTTTCGCCTTACCAAAGCCCTTGGCGGTTATTATTCCGTTTTTATCGACCGACGCGATTTTTTTGTTCGAGGACTTAAACGACGCCTTTCCGACCTTGCCCTTTATTTGGAGTCTGAACCTCTTCCCTTTTACGAGGGAGATTTTTGTTTTGTTCAGCTTCGGTGGCAGCACCAGTATTCTGAGATATTTTGTCGAGCCGTTATTTGTAACGCTTATATAAAGCGAGCCCTTCTTTTTCGCGGTCACAACGCCGTTTTTGCTGACCGTTGCAACCCTTGGGTTGGAGCTTTTGAAAACTGTCGCGCCCTTTTTGAACTCAATATTCATTTCGATCCGGTATTTTATCCCGATATAAAGCTTTTTTGAGTACTCAAACAAGGTCAAAACCGTCTTTTCGGAGCTTTCGGAGACCGTCGGCTGCGTTGGAGCGGCAGTTTCGGGCTCCGTATTCCGCGCGCTCTCGGGCTGAGAGGTCTCGGGCTCCCCGTAATCAATATAATCGGTTATATTTTCAAGATAAAGAGAAGCGCAGTTCTCAACCTTTCCCGAGAGCGTGCCCGAATAACGCGACGCGCTTTTCAGCGCCTTTATCACCTCGAGCGGCGGAAGGTCGTTGTACATATTCTTCACAAGCGCCACAGCGCCCGCCGCGTAAGGAGCAGCCATCGAGGTACCGTTCTGAAAATCATACTTCTCAAAATCCTCCTCGTTTACATTCTGTCTGCTTACGGCGAGGTCGTCGATATAAAACTCCTTGGTCGTTTTGTATACGATAATAAGGATTTTTCTGTTCAAGCCCTTTTTGTAATTCGGGTCCGACGGGCTGAACTTAAACGTAAAATGATCCCATCCGTCTGAGCCGTAGCTCCCGAAATAATATTCGTTTTTCATAACGGTGTCAAACTCAGCCATAGTATCAAAGCTCTCGGGGACATCCGCAATGAAGCAGTCCGAGTCGGCAAGAAACTTTGCCATAAAGCTGACGTAATAATCTCCCGAGTAAGACGAAAGTCTGTGCGGGAACTCGAGGATATACATATCTCCCGATTTCTCCGTCTCAAAGGAAAGCGACCTGCCGCTTGTTCCGAAAAAGCTCCTGTCATAATAGGCGTTGACCTTTCCCTCGGGCTCAACTATTCTCGGATAACCGAAGTCGTCGTACTTCAACTCACCGTTAAAGTTCTGATAATAAGAGCAAAGCCTGTTCCTCTTTTCCGGATCATAAATTGACGGATTAAAAGAGTTGTAGCAAACGGTCGAGAGAATATTTGACCCCGGGGCGGCAATATCGACATACCTGTCGCTGTAGTTTGAAAACTCCGAAAGGGTGTCCTTTTCATTGCTCGATGCAACCGTGACGGCGTACTTACTGTCGGTACACGGAGGGTTGTAATACACTCCTCCTTTGTGGTCGCCGAGGTCTGCGTACTGATTACCCGCGGCTATACAGGTGACGATCCCCATAGAGCCGAAGTTGTCAAAAATCTTGTCGTAGATTATCTTTTCCTCAAGATTTCCCTCTCCCGCGAAGGAACAGTTCACCGCGACGATATTCGCGCCGAGCTTCTTTGCCTTTTCGATGTAAGCATATGCCGCGAGCTCGTCGGCGGTGTAAAAATTGCTGTTACTGCTCGCCTTTAACGCCATTATTTTGACATTGGAGGCGTTTATTCCGCTTACTCCCCTTCCGTTGTTCGAGGACGCGGCGATAATACCTGCGACGTGAGTTCCGTGTCCGTTGTCGTCCACAGGCTCACGGCTCGGCACTGTTTTCGTGAAATCATAGCCGTGTACTCCCTCGAGCTTGTCACCATATGGATTAGTCCACAGAACATCCTTTAAATCCTCGTGTTCAAGGTCGATCCCGCTGTCTACAACCGCGACAATCTGCTCCTTCTCGGACTTAGCCGCGCTCTCCCATAGCGCGGGAGCTCCTGTGTCGGCGTATTTGATTCCACTTTCGTTTGCGTTATTAAGCAGCGCCCACTGGTAATCTATATACGTGTCGTTCGTCAGAGATGTCTGTCTCTTGACAAAATTCGGCATAACGCAATCCACATTCGGATTATTCCTCAGCGAATTTACAAGCTCCAAGGTGGATTTTTCCTTACTTTTAAGGGTTACGAATTTCAGGTCGTCCTTCTCACCGAGCACGCTCGAGCTTTTTATACTGATATCGTCTCCGTACAGAGAGCTCGCGTATTTACTTTTCAAAAGCTTATTATCCGAGTTTTCCTTAAGCTTTACGACAACCTCTCCGCTCGCGTATTCCCCGGGGAGCTTTTTTATTGCGTCCGCCTCTTCGGGAAATGAAATCAGCGAAGCGAGCACCGTACAGACAAGCACGGCGCCGAGCAGTTTTTTAACAAATAATCTCATTTTCATTTCCCTTTCAACAGTAAACAATCGGCTCAAACCAAAGCCTGAGCCGATTGCGAACAAATTCTTATTCCTCGATATCGCTTGTGCAGAACGGGCACTTTGTAGCTTCGATATTGATTTCGGACTTACAATGAGGACAAATCTTCGTTGTAGCCTCTTCCTCTTCTTCCTCTTTCTTCTTGCCGATTGACATTACCTTGTTAACTGCCTTTACAAGGATAAAGATAATGAACGCCATGATGAGGAAGTTGATAATCGCGGAGATGAAGTGTCCGAACTGAATCGGGCCTACGTTTAAAACCTTAGTCATCTCGTCGATTGAGTTAACTCCGATAACCTTGCTGATGATGAGCTGAATCAAAGGAGTGATAATGTCGTCGCACAGAGAAGATACGATGCTCTGGAACGCAGCGCCGATGATAACCGCAACAGCGAGGTCCATAACATTTCCGCGCATTACGAACTCCTTAAATTCGCCAAAGAATTTTTTCATTTCCTTTTTTCCTCCTTATTTTATAGGTAACCCCTATTATTTACCGAAAACAGCCTTATGGTAAACCTTTTTGCCCTTCTTGATAACGACATAGCCGTTCTGAGCGAACATTTCCTTCGTCACCTTGGTGAACGGGTCGTCGACCTTGTTGCCGTCGAGCGAAACACCGCCCTGCTGGATAAGACGTCTGCCCTCTTTTCTTGAGGGAATGAGCGAGCACTTTGAAAGTAGATCAAGCACCGAGAACTCCTCTGTAAAGTCGCTGTCCTCGAGCGTTGTGCTCGGCATATTGTCGGTGTTTGTACCCGCGCCGAACAGAGCTCTTGCCGCCTCCTGAGCCTTTGACGCCTCTTCCTCGCCGTGAACGAGCTTTGTAAGCTCAAACGCGAGGATCTCCTTCGCGGTGTTGAGCTGAGCGCCCTCCCACGAGTCCATCTTGTCGATTTCCTCAAGCGGAAGGAAGGTAAGCATTCTGATGCACTTCAGAACGTCCGCGTCGGCTACGTTTCTCCAGTACTGGTAGAAATCGTAGGGGCTTGTCTTTTCGGGATCAAGCCAAACGGCTCCGCTCTGGGTCTTGCCCATCTTCTTGCCCTCGGAATTGAGCAGAAGGGTGATCGTCATTGCATAAGCATCCTTGCCGAGCTTGCGTCTGATAAGCTCCGTACCGCCGAGCATATTGCTCCACTGGTCGTCGCCGCCGAACTGCATATTGCAGCCGTAATCCTGATAGAGCTTGTAGAAATCGTAGCTCTGCATAATCATATAGTTGAACTCAAGGAAGCTAAGTCCCTTTTCCATTCTCTGCTTATAGCACTCGGCGGTAAGCATACGGTTGACGCTGAAGCACGCGCCGACCTCTCTGAGAACGTCAACGTAGTTCAGATCGAGCAGCCAGTCGCCGTTGTTTACCATAAGCGCCTTGCCGTCCGAGAAATCAATAAATCTCGACATCTGCTCCTTAAAACGGTTGCAGTTGTACTCGATATCCTCTTTTGTGAGCATCTTGCGCATATCGGTACGACCCGAAGGGTCGCCGATCATACCCGTGCCGCCTCCGACAAGGGCTATGGGCTTGTTGCCCGCCATCTGCAAACGCTTCATAAGACAGAGCGCCATAAAATGACCCACATGCAGACTGTCCGCAGTCGGGTCAAAGCCTATGTAAAATGTTGCTTTTCCGTTGTTAACCAGCTCGCGGATTTCTTCCTCGTCAGTTACCTGAGCAATAAGGCCGCGGGCTTGAAGTTCTTCGTAAACTCCTATCGGACTCACCTCTTAAATATTTTAATACATTGTTATTATAGTAAATCGCACGTATTTAGTCAAGTTTTTTTGATGATTTTTGTAACAATATCTGAATGAAACTAAGAAGCCTATTTTACTTGAAAGATTTCTTTAAATATGGTATCATATTAAATTGAATTATAATGTTTTTTGGAGAGATAGATATGAACAACGCTCCCATCGGCGTATTCGACTCGGGACTCGGCGGACTGACGGCTGTTCGTCAGCTCAGAAGACTTCTTCCGAACGAGGATATAGTCTACTTTGGAGACACGGGCCGCGTACCCTACGGCACACGCTCAAACTCAACAATCAAGCGTTACGCTATGCAGGACGCTAAATTTCTTTTAAAGCATAAAGTTAAAATCGTAATCGCTGCCTGCGGCACTGTAAGCTCAGTCGCGTCAAACCTGAAAAACGACCTGCCTGTTCCCTACACGGGCGTTGTTTCGCCGACCTGCTTTGCCGCCGCGAAGGTGACCGAGAACAAAAAAATCGGCGTGATCGGCACGAGCGCTACGATCAACAGCCACAGCTACCGCGACCTTATCCACAGCTTTGACAGCGAAATAGAGGTGGTCGAGCAGGACTGTCCCCTGTTTGTTCCGCTCGTTGAGAACGGCTTTATCGACAAAGACGACCCCATTACCCGACTTACGATCGAAAGGTACTTAAAGCCCGTTATCGACGCTAAGGTCGACACGATCATCCTCGGCTGCACCCACTACCCGATTATCAAGGAAGCGATCTCCGCTGTGGTCGGAAGCTCGGTAAAGCTCATAGACAGCGGCAAGGAAACCGCGATTTACGCGGCAAAGATTTTGAAGGAAAACAACCTGCTCTGCGATGAAAACAGGACGGGAAAATGCGAATTCTACGTTTCCGACACACCCGACGGCTTTGAAAACGTCGCTCGGGTATTCCTCGGAGAAAACGTTGAGCATACGGTTGAGCAAATCAATATCGAATTGTACTGATTTGAGGTAGTTTTATGGAGAATAACAAGGATAAATACCTGATTTCCGTAACGGGAATCCAGGAGGTCGACGGTGAAAAAGACAAAATCGAGCTCCAGACCATCGGCAGTTATATGGTCAAAAACGACCGCTCGTTTATCGGCTACAAGGAATACGACGAGGATAACCCAAACATTTCCTCAAGCAATCTCGTAAAGGTCGAAAGCGAAAACCGCGTCACTATTATACGCAACGGCGGCAAGCAGACGCGTCTGATTATCGAAAAGGGAAAGCGGCACCAGTGCCTCTACCGCACGATTATGGGCGATTTGATGATTGGCGTCTCGGCTGACGTCATCAAAAACGAACTGTCGGACAACGGCGGCAGACTGCACGTCAGGTATTCGCTCGATTTCAACAACGAGCTTGTTTCAAACAATGAATTTTACATTAGCGTAGAAGAAAAGTAAGGAAGGTAACAATATGCCAAACACATTAAACACAGCAAAAGCAGAGCTTAAAAGGGCTATTACGGACGCTATTTCAAAGGCTGTCTCGAACGGCGAGCTGATTGACGCTCCGATTCCCGAGTTCGTCATCGAAACACCCGCCGACCGCTCAAACGGCGACCTTGCGACAAACGCGGCGATGGCGGGCGCGAGGGTATTCCGCACCGCTCCTGTCAAAATCGCTCAGGCGATCACAAACAACCTCGACCTTAAAAACACCTTCTTTGAAAGATGCGAGGTCGCGGGTCCGGGCTTCATAAACTTTTTCTACTCAAAGCGCTACTACGCTTCTGTTCTGCGCGACGTTGAGGGCGAGGGCGAAAACTACGGCTCCTCGGACTACGGCAAGGGCAAGAAGGTTATGGTTGAATTTGTATCGGCAAACCCGACGGGTCCGATGCACATGGGCAACGCCCGAGGCGGAGCTCTCGGAGACTGTCTCGCGGCTGTGCTCGACAAAGCGGGTTATAATTCTTACAGAGAATTTTATGTAAACGACGCGGGCAATCAGATTGAAAAATTCGCCTGCTCCCTCGAAGCGAGATACCTCCAGCTCTACAGGGATGACATCATTTTTCCCGAGGACGGCTATCAGGGCTCGGACATCACCGACCACGCGAAGGCTTACGCCGAGCAGTTCGGCGACAAGCTCGTTGACGTTCCGAGCGAGGAGCGCAAGCAGGCTCTTGTCGACTACGCTCTTCCCAAGAACATCGCGAAAATGCAGAGCGATATGGCAAAATACAAAATAAACTACGACAAATGGTTCTTCGAGTCCGAGCTTCACAAGAGCGGCGAGGTACAGAAGGTTGTCGATTTACTCACCGAAAAGGGTCTCACCTACGAAAAAGAAGGCGCGATCTGGTACAAAAACAAGGATGTATGCACCAAGCTCCTGCTCGGTCAGGGCAAGACTCAGGACTACATCGACAAGCTCGAGCTCAAGGATGACGTACTTATCCGTCAGAACGGCAACCCGACCTACTTCACCGCCGATATCGCCTATCACAAAAACAAGTTCGACCGCGGCTTTGAGACTCTCATAGACATCTGGGGTGCCGATCACCACGGTCACGTTATGAGAATGAAGGGCGCTATGGACGCGATCGGCTGCGACTCGGACGAGTTCAAGGTAGTTCTTATGCAGCTCGTAAAGCTCGTTTCGGGCGGACAGGTTGTAAAAATGAGCAAGCGCACAGGCAAGGCGATCCAGCTCGGCGACCTACTTGAAGAGGTTCCCGTAGACAGCGCGCGTTTCCTTTTCAACACGAGAGAGGCGAACACTCAGATGGACTTCGACCTCGACATAGCCGTTCAGCAGGACAATCAGAATCCCGTATACTACGTTCAGTACGCTCACGCGAGGATTTGCAGCATCATAAAGGCGCTCAAAAAGGACGGAATCGAGCAGAGAAGCTGCGCCGACGAAGAGCTCTTTCTTCTCACTCAGCCCGAGGAAAAGGAGCTTATCAACCACATTGCGGAGTTTTCCGACGAGATAGTTGCGGCGGCAAAGGATTACGACCCGACAAAAATCACCCGTTATGTTACCCGAACGGCTACTTTATTTCACAAGTTCTACAACGCGTGCCGCGTAAAATGCGACGACGAAGGACTTATGCAGGCGAGACTCACGCTGTGCATTGCGGTCAAGACCGTAATCAAAAACGTACTCGACATGTTCAACATAGACTGTCCCGAAACCATGTAGTCGGGAGCCCCGACAGCCTTAGCCGCCTTTGGAAAGGTTTTATTGTTCGGAAAACATCATCAACGGCGGGGCTGAACAGGCATATGTCATTTTATAAAAGCATTTAATAACAATTTGGGCAGATAGATTTCATCGACCTATCTGCCCTGTTTTTATTTTTCCCCTTCAATCATCTCATACAGACAGTCAACAGCTTCTCTCAGGGTTCCCACTCTGTCGATCAGCCCCACGTCGACCGCCTTCTGACCGTCGAGGATCGTGCCGACGTCCATCACGAGCTCGCCTGTATTCATAATCAGCTTAGTATAATCCTCATTTGAAATATTTGAATTATCTACCACGAAGTTTGTGATTCTGTCCTGCATTCTTTTATAATACTCAAATGTCTGCGGCACGCCGATCGTAAGCCCCGTACTTCTCACAGGGTGCGCCGTCATAGAAGCGCTCTTCGCGATAAAGCTCTTCTTTGCCGCTACCGCCAGTGGGATTCCGATTGAATGGCCTCCGCCGAGCACGATCGACACGGTCGGCTTTCTCATTCCCGACACAAGCTCCGCTATCGCCAGTCCCGCTTCAACGTCGCCCCCGACCGTATTGAGCAGAATCAACAGTCCGTCGATCCTCGGGTCCTCGTCGATTGAAACAAGCAGCGGGATCACGTGCTCGTACTTTGTGCTTTTATTATTTTGCGGAAGAAGATAATGACCCTCGATCTGACCGATTATCGTCAAACAGTGTATCACCCTGTCCCCTCTCGCGGCGATGACCGAGCCCGAGTTTTCTATTTCCTCAAAATGCTTTTCGTCGATCGGAGTCTCCTCCTTCTGCTCCTCGTCGGGAGCGCAGGGGTTCTTCACAAACTCCTCTTTTTGTTCGTTATTATCGCTCATATACATACCTCCAAGGTTATTTTGCCCAAAAAACACAGTTTTTCCTCAAATAACACAAGGAAAATTATTCTTATTTCTAAATTATAATTATTAATTAGAAAAATTATAGTATTCTATAAGTTGATGTAAAATTTCTCTATCATACGGAGTGATAATACTTGGACGTCCACATATGGAAGATAATAATAATTATACTGTGCGTAATTCTGTCCGCGTTTTTCAGCTCGGTTGAGACCGCGTTTTCGTTTGTAAACACGATCCGAATCCAGAGCTACGCCGACGACGGCAACAGAAAGGCAAAAAAAGCGCTCTACATCATCGATCATTTCGACAAGGCGCTCACCGCGATTCTGATTTGCAACAACGCGGTAAACCTCGGCTGCTCGTCGCTGGCGACGGTTGTGTGTCTCGATTTGTTCGGAGACATAGGAACGGCGATCGCCACGGGAGCCACGACGCTTATCGTGCTCACCTTCGGCGAGGTGCTGCCGAAATGTCTCGCCAAGGAGCACGCGGAGGTCTACTCGCTCGCGACAGCGGGAATCCTTAAATCGATCACCATTCTCCTTTCCCCGATTGTATTTCTTTTTGTAAAGCTCAAGGAGCTGGCGGTCAAGCTCGCGGGAGCAAAGGACGAACAGCCGTCCGTAACCGAGGACGAGCTAAAGCAAATCGTCGAAAACATCGAGGACGAGGGTGTTCTCGAGGAGGACGAGAGCGAAATGGTTCAGTCTGTTCTCGATTTTGACGACAAAACCGTACTTGAGATCCTTACCCCGAGAGTCGATATGACGGCTATAGACATCACCGACCCTCCCGAAAAGCTCAGGCACATCATCATTGAAAGCCGCTACTCGCGAATCCCCGTTTACAAGGAAACGATCGACCACATCATCGGTATTCTTTACACAAGAGATTACCTCGAGGAGCTCGCCAACGGCTGTGAGCCGAATATAGGCAAGCTGATTCAGCCCGCGTACTTTGTATTCAACAATCAGAATCTTTCCAAAATTCTGAGCGATTTCAAGCGCAAAAGGCTGCACATCGCCGTCGTAACCGACGAATACGGCGGCACGCTCGGAATCGTCACAATGGAGGATTTGCTCGAGGAGATCGTCGGCGAAATCTGGGACGAGGACGAGGAAATCGAAAACGACTGCACCAAGGTTTCCGACACCGAATACATCGTCAGCGGAGATATGCCGCTTGAGGATTTGTTTGATCTGGCTGAAATCGACCCCGACGACGTTGAGACCGACGCCGTGACCGTGGGCGGATTCATTCTCGAGCATTTCACGACTATCCCGAGGAGAAAAGCGAAATTCACCTACGAAAACATCACCCTGCAGGTTCAGCAGGTCAACAGCCAGCGTATAATCGCCGCGAATGTTACAATTTTACCCAAAGAAGAAAAAGCTGAGGATTAGTCCTCGGCTTTTATTTTTGCGCAAAGCTTCATAACGGGGTAGCTGAGAAGCACCCACATAGCCGAGTAGAACGCGCAGATCTGCCCCTTGAGATTGAGTCTGTTTTCTGAATAGTCCCAGACTCTCAGCTTCAAAAGCCTGTTAAACACGCAACCCGAGCAAAACTCGCAGAAGGTAATGACCGCCCCGCCGCAGACACAGCGGACATATGTCGGCAGACCCTCGATTTTGCGAAAAAGCCTGAACAAGGCACAAAAGCAAGCCCCTCCCGTCAGAAGCATGGACCAGTGCGTTTTTCCTCGCCAAATAATTTCAATCAAGCCGTAGCAAATCCCGCCGAACAGCATCAGTCCCCTGTTACTCTTAAAACGCATAAAAAATCACCGTCGTTAGTATTAGCTTAGACGGTGATATTATTTAGATAAGATTTTAATTCTTCAAAGGAATATAAACAGTTGAGAGCGGATAGCATAGCGTTTGTGGTAAGGTACGAGGGCATATTTAGCTCCTTCAAAAGCCTTTCTCTCAGAAGTTTTGAGTTCTCCCTTCCGCTCAGTCCGAGCTCAAAGAGGTCAGATTTTGTGATCTCGGAGCTTCTTTTTTTCTCCTCCTCGCCGATTATCGTCGCTCCGCTTTTGCGGATCGCCTCAACGATCACCTCGTCGCTGACTCCTTCGACCCCGAGAAAGCCCTCCTTCGACTGTTCGCTTTTGCGCTTTTCCTTGCCCTCAAGCTGCGGAATATAGGCGTGCCTGAGCTCGTTTTCAGGCACCACCCCACGCAGAAAATTGCGGATCACAAAGCCCGCGGAGTCGCTGTCGGTCATAATCAGAATTCCTCTTTTGGACGCGATCTGACGAATAAGGAGTTGTTTTTGCTTGTCGTTAAAAATCCGAAAGCCGTTTGTCTCTATTATCGGCGTGTCTATTATTGAGGAAAGCTTTATTTTGTCGTATCGTCCCTCAACGATCACCGCCTCCTTTAACGAAATCACTGATCTCTCCTTCCCGCGAGCATAATGAGCTTCGCTACGAGGGTCTCGAGCAGGATCCGGTCGTTAGTCGAGGAGCTTCTGAGCTTTGAAACCGCCTGTGTTATTTCATCAAGGCTGTCTCTGAGGGCTTCGGTGGGTATACTTCTTGTCTTTTTCACGGCGTTTTTAAGAGCGAACTCCCTCCTGCCGTAGCCGAAGTCCTTCGCGACAGCCGAGAGCTGAGCACCGCATTCCGTCGCCACTCTTGCTCTGTAAAAATCCATATACGCCATACTGATAACGCTGATTATTTCATTTACGTCAGCCTTCTGATAAAAGAGAATATCTAGTATCTCAAACGCCTTCGAGCTGTTCTGCGCGACGATTTCGTCGGTAAGCTTAAAAATATTTGCCTCGAGTCTTTTTGTGACCAAAAGCTCAATTTCCCTGCCCGTGATAAGTCCGCCGTCTCCGACGTAATTGCACAGCTTGTCGAGCTCATTCTTGATTGTGTAAAGGTCGTCGCCGACGTATTCCTGCAATTTGTACGCGTCCGCCTGCTCGATTTTTATACCGCGCTTATCAGCCCATCTTACGATCTGACGGGCAAGGCTTATATCGGTCTCGCGGTTCGTCTGACAGACCGTACCGCGCTTTTTGATGTAATTAAAAACGCTCTTGAAATTGGCTCCGAGCTTTTTCGGGTCCTGCTCCAGAGTCGGGTACGCGAGAATCACGATCGTCGTGTCGGGCACGTTGTCGAAAATGGCAAGGAGCCTGTCAACGTCCGCCTTGGGCTCATTTGAGGCGTCATAATCGGAGATTTTAACGACATTATACTCGCTCATAAACGGCACGACCTGAACCGCCACCGCGATATCGTCGAGGTTATAGTCCTTTGTGAAGGAGTGATAGTTAAACTCCGAGGGCTGTTTTCCCGCGACCTTCTCAACGAGGTAATCGCAGTCAGCCTTGACGTACATCTTTTCCTCGCCGAAAATCAAGTAAAAGCGGTCAAAATTCCCCTTATTGATATTCTGTTTTAATTCCTTACGATTAAGTTCAGACATAGTTTCTCCTAACGTAAATCTATTGAAATCGTACCATTTGAGGTAAGCTTGACCTCGGCGTCGGTCTTCGGAGGGCTTTTTGTTGAAGCCCAGATTATTGTTTTGCAGTTAATATGATTAAGATAATCTCCGTCCACGCCTGTTATGAGATAATCGGGATTCCTGAATTCAGTCGGCAAGCCCTCAATATCGTCCGCCTCGGGAGCGATAAGCGCGCTCACACCGTCGGAAGAAATGTACTGCCACGTCAAGCCCTCGGAGCAGATGAGAGTATCGCTCACACCCTCGCAGAGCGGCAGGACGAGTCTTGTGTTATCAAGATACACCCTGCACTTTTCAGGGCATTTGAAGTACAGCTCCCCGTTTTTCCTGCTTCTATAATACAACAATATATCGTCAACGTCAAATTCATTTATCAGGTTATCCTTTAGCATAGCGCTGAACGGGCGGTTTGAGGACACAACCACATGGTCAAGCCTGCCGACAGTGTAATCAAGCTCCTTCAAAAGCTCTCCCCTTCTCGAATAGCTTCCTCCGCAGCTGAGCACCGAGCTTTTATCCGAGCCCCTGAACACCGCTAAAATCCCGTCGCCGCTGTTGAGGACACGCAGACTGACCGTGTTTTTCTCGTAAATTATGTGACCCGCTGTCTCAACAACAAGCAGAACGGCGCAGAAGGCAACCGTGATTATCAGCTTCCGCTTTTTCTTCTTAAAAAACATAACGAGTCCGATCAGAGAAAAGAGAATCAAAAGCCAGACAGCCGAGAAGTCGGGATTTATATAAACGCGTGAACCGGGAATCGAAGCGAACAGCTTTAGCACAAGCAGCACGCATCGGGCGAGCATTTGCGAAACAAAGGCCAAAACACTCGCGACGACGGATAAAAACGGCACATAGAACAAAACAGAAGAAATAAGTCCGAAAACCAAAAGCAAAAACACCACGGGAGCGACCAAAACGGAGGAAAGCGCCACAAACGGAGTCATCGAACCGAAAAACAAGAGTGTAATCGGAGTCACTGACAAAAACGCGGAAACCGAAATAACAGCGTACTGATAAAGCCGATAAAGAAGCTTCGTTAAGAACAATTTGAAATTGATTTTCGCTTTGATCCTCTTGTAATCGGGGGCTGTCCTTCTGTGCCTTTTCAGTTCATCTCTCAGCTTCTTGCGGATTGCGCGATACCATTCACAAAAGGGCTTCATTATTCTCGGAGTCAGATAGACTATCCCCGCTACGGTTCCGAAGGACATCAGCACTCCGATGTTACCCACGCACAACGGGTTAAAAACGCATATCAGAAACGCCGCCATACCGAGGTTATTAAACGAATCAGTTCTCCTTCTGAAACAAAACCCCATCATAATCATAATAACCGAAACGCCCGAGCGGATAACAGACGGATAATAACCCGTTACCGCCATATATAACAACACAACGAGGACGCTTACGACAAATCTCACTATGACAAACCTCATTCTGTTATCAAAAAACCTGAGCAAAAACAAAAACGTTCCAACGACAATGCTCATGTGCATACCCGATACAACGATCAAATAGGTAAGTCCCGTCTCGGAAAAGCTGCTGTATAAATCATCCGATAAAAGATACTTTTCGCCGAGTATAACGGCGCAGCACAAGCTCGCTTCCTCCTCGGGCATAAGCGAATAGACGGCGTCAGTAAGTTTTTCTCTTATGAAAATCGGGAAAAACCTTATTCCGTTGTCCCTGCCGAGCCTTTTGAGCTCCGACGGCTCGCCTTGAAGGTTAGCGTTAAGGCTTATTTTTTTCGCGATATTATAGTCGTTATCGGTCTGCTTTAAATCAAACTTACAGCTGATTATATCCCCATAGTCCAGATAAAGCTTGCGCTCTGAACGGAGAATAATATTTAACGACCGATCTTTGCCGTCAATCTCACTGCTCCCAAGCTCATAGAAATACAAGCCCTTTCTCTCAAACGGAATATCGTTTACAACCGCCTTCACCTCAGCGGTTGTCGAATCAAAGGGCTTTGCGGCTGAAAAGAAGCAGTACGAATAAGCGTTGAATAATCCGACGGACACAACAACTACAATCGCCATAAAAACAAGCTCCGAACGGTTTCGCCTGAATCTTCCGACAAAAAAGGCGCAGACCGCCATAGCGGCAGCCGCGCCGAATGAAAGAATCACGCCGGTCAATCCCAAATAATAAACGACCGTAAGCACAACGAGCATAGACAAGCCCAGATACGCAAACAGTCGTTTAGTCATTTTTTACACCTTACTTTGGAAAAACAGGAAGCTTTTCAAGGAAATAAATATCTTTTCTGTCAGCGGCGTCGCCCTCCGCGAGCACTGCCGCCATTCCTACGGTATTTCCGCCCGCTTTTTCAACGAGCTTTTTCAGAGCTGTAAGGCTCTCGCCTGTTGAAATAACGTCGTCAATAATAAGAACTCTCTTGCCTTTGATTTTTTCGATATCGTCTGCGCCGATGTACAATCTCTGAAGCGAAAGCGTCGTGATTGAGCGAACCTCAACATTGATGTACTCGGGCATATAAACCTTCAGTCCCTTGCGGGCGACTACATATTCGCCTTTTTCCTGCCGCGCCATCTCGTAGCCGAGAGGAATACCCTTTGCCTCAGCTGTGACGATCACGTCGTGCTCTGGGCAGATTTTCAAAAGCTCTCTCGCCGCCGCGACAGTGACCTCCACGTCGCCGAACATTACAAACGCCGCGATGTCTAGATTTTCGCTGACCTCGCAGAGCGGAAGCTCACGCTCGCAGCCCGCGATATTGATTTTGTATGTCTTACCCATTTTTATCCCATCTTTCCTAAGGTTTTTCCGCCGAGCAGGTGGAAGTGCATATGGAATACAGTCTGTCCTCCGTCCGCGCCGCAGTTGTTGACTATCCTGTAGCCGTTCTTAATTCCGACAGACCTCGCTATTTCGCCCGCCTTCGAGAAAATATGAGCAACATACAGGCTGCTCTGCTCGTCGAGCTCGTCCGCGCTTTTTATATGAGCCTTCGGAATCATAACCACGTGAACGGGAGCCGCGGGCTCTATGTCGTAAAACGCGAGCATTTTGTCGTCCTCATACACCTTTTTCGAGGGAATGGAACCGTCAATTATTTTACAAAAAACACAATTATCCATATCTGTACTCCTAAAACTTTATTACATTACTATGATAATACTAACATCGGCAAAATGCAAGTTATTTTTTAGCCGTGATTTTCTTTTCCTCGCCCCTTATGAGTCTTGTAATATTCGAGCTGTGCTTGACTACAACAAACACGGCAATCATAAACGCCGTAACGACGCAGGCAAAGACATACCAGCCGGGAAACTTAAAGATAAGAAAATCAAAAAAGAAGCAATTAATAAATGTATAAACAGGGAACATACACGCGCAGATTATGCTCGCGAGTGAAATGATCCTCGAAAGGATGAAGATAATGAGAAAGGTTGCGACAATCATCACGAAAACACGCCAGTCCGCAACAAGCATCATTCCCGCCGCGGTAACGATTCCCTTGCCGCCCTTGAACTTGAAGTAGGCAGGGAAGCTGTGGCCGAGAATACAGAAGAATCCGCAAAGATACTTTCCGAGTCTGACGATCGCCTCGCTGTCGGGCATTCCCTAGCTGAGCATTGCGAAAATCCAGCCGCCGATAAGCACCGCGACAACCGATTTGAGCAAATCACACACAATGGTGAGAATCGCGGGAACCTTTCCGACCGAGCGCAGAACATTTGTAAAGCCGGCGTTTCCGCTGCCCATCATTCTGATGTCTCCGCCCTTTGTAAAAATCTTGGTAACAATAACCGCGGTATTAATACTGCCGAGCAGATAAGCTACCAAAAACGACAGCATAAAAATATACCAGTTTGCAATAATGAAGCCCATTACTTTTTCTCCCCTCTTTCTCTGACAATCATTCTTATCGGAGTACCCTCAAGCGCGAAGGTCTCGCGTATTCTGTTTTCAATGTACCTCTGATACGAAAAGTGGAACAGCTCCTTGTTGTTGCAGAAGCTGACGAAGGTAGGCGGCTTTGTGGAGGGCTGGGTCATATAGTAGATTTTCAGTCTCTTGCCCTTGTCGGTAGGAGGCTGAACCCTCGTTGTAATCTGCGCCAGAAGCTCGTTCAACGTACCTGTTCTGATTCGCATAGCGTTGTTCGCGGCTACGGTATTGACGAGGGTAAAGAGATTATCGACCCTCTGACCCGTTTTAGCGGAGATAAACACGACGGGAGCCCACGACATAAAGGCAAATTCAACCGCGATACGCTTTTTGAATTTGTCCATTGTCTTTGTGTCCTTTTCGATCGCGTCCCACTTGTTGACGGCGATTATACACGCCTTGCCCGCCTCAAGCGCGAGACCCGCGACCTTTGTGTCCTGCTCGGTACAGCCGATTTCGGCGTCAATCATTATTACGCAAACGTCGGAGCGCTCGATCGCCATTTTCGCGCGGATGATACTGTATTTCTCAATTTCATCGACAATCTTGCTTTTCCTGCGGATTCCCGCGGTGTCTATGAAATTGTAGCGTCCGAATTTATTCTCGATCTGAGTGTCAATGCTGTCCCTTGTCGTACCCGCGATATCGGACACAATACACCTCTCCTCCGAGGTGATGTAGTTGATAAGCGAGCTTTTTCCGACATTGGGCTTACCGATAACGGCAACGCTGATTGAGGTGTCGTCCTCGTCGGCTTCCTCCCCGTCGCTGAGGTGAGAAAACACCTCGTCAAGCAAATCGCCCGTTCCGTGGCCGTGAACCGCCGAAACCTGAACAGGGTCGCCGACTCCGAGGTTATAGAACTCGTAAAACTCAGGCTGAGGGTCGCCGATCGAGTCGCACTTGTTGACGCAAAGCACGAGCGGCTTGCCCGATTTTTGCAGCATATCGGCAACCTCAAGATCGGTCGCGACCAAGCCCGTTTTCATATCGGTAACCAGGATAATCACGTTCGCGGTGTCGATCGCGAGCTGAGCCTGCATTCTCATCTGCGAAAGAATAACGTCGTCGGACTTCGGCTCGATTCCGCCCGTATCAATGACAATCGCCTTTCGGTTCTGCCACTCGAGCTCACCGTAGATTCTGTCGCGGGTAACTCCCGGGGTGTCGTCTACGATCGAAAGCCTCTGACCGATGAGCTTATTGAAAAGCGTGGACTTGCCGACGTTCGGTCTGCCCACTATCGCAATAATCGGTTTTGCCACGTTATCACTCCTTCTTTATAATCTCACTGACAATTACCTCGCCGCTGTTGTCGTTGACCCTGACCGTAACGCCGAGCTCTTTTTCGACCTGCTCAACGCTTACGTCATCAAGGAAAACATCGCCCTCAAAGCGGAGCATACACGACGGAATCAAAAGCTTTCCGCCGAGCTCCTTTCCCTTTAACTGAGCGATCAAGTCCTGACCCGTCACAAGCCCCGTAACGTCGATCTGACCGCCGAAGAAATTGTTTTTTATTTTATAAACCAATATTTTTATATTGGGATATTTTTCATTTATAAGCGAGAGCGTTTCCTTAAGGCTCTCGAAAGCGCACTCTCCGCAGGCGACTGAGACCGTGTGACTGAGCGTACTGTCGCCCTCTCTTTCCTCGAGCGCATACCCGACCTCCTCCTTCAGAAGAGTGATCAGTCCCACTCCGTTTTCAAGCGACGGATAACCCTCGTAGTACTCGGGGTCGGGAAGCCGCCTTTTCGCCTTGATGTAAAACTCGTCGGCAGCGTAGACAGTCCTTCTTTTGTACTTTCTTTTAAACATTTCGCCAAAGCTCTCAATAATGTCGAGCGTCTCGGCGGCTGTCTTTTCATTATAAGGAGTCAAGGGATACAAGCCCTCTCTGTATCTCGTCAGTCCGACAGGCACCACGGCGACGCAGTTTACGTTGAGCTTTTCCAGATCACCGAGAGTTCTTTTGAGCTCGTCTCCGTCGTTTATCCCCGGGCACGCAACGATCTGACAGTTGATAATAAGACCCGCTTCGGCAAATCTTCTGAGAGCGTCGAGCGCGACGCCCGCGAAGCGGTTGTTCATCATCTTGCACCGAAGCTCGGGGTTGGTAGTGTGAACCGAAACGTTGATTGGGCTGATGTGCATTTTGATGATACGGCTGATTTCGTGCTCGGTGAGATTAGTAAGCGTTATGTAGTTGCCGAAGAGAAACGACAGTCTGCTGTCGTCGTCCTTGAAGTACAGAGTCTCCCTCATACCCTTGGGAAGCTGGTCGATAAAGCAGAAAATGCACTTGTTGCGGCAGCTTCTTTCCTTATCCATAAGGTAAGAGTCGAACTCAAGCCCCAAATCCTCGTATTCCTTCTTTTTTATCTTTATATCCTTGGTTTTACCGTCGGGTCTTTTGATTTCAAGCGTGAGCCTGCTGTCGACCTGATAAAATCGGTAATCAAGCACGTCAACTATTTTGTTGCCGTTGATTGTGAGCAGCTCGTCACCCGCTTTGATACCCTTTTTGGCGGCACAGCCCGACTTTAAGACATCTTTAATTATAACCGACACCGTACCACTCCAATCTGATAACGGATATAAGAAAAATCGGGCGGCTGAGTCAGCCGCCCACTTCTTGAAAAATTACTTTGTTGCTGTAGCGTCTTCCTTTACAACAACCTGTCTGCCCTTGTACTGACCGCAGTTTGTGCAAGCCTTGTGGGGAGCGGTGAGAGCGCCGCAGTTAGGACATGTTGTGAGCGCGGGAGCGTCGAGCTTGTAAACAGCCGAACGTCTTGTGCTTTTTCTTTTGTGAGAAGTTTTTCCGGTAGGTACTGCCATTTTGATTTCCTCCTTAAAATATGTTATTCTTGGTCAATTAACTGTTTGAGGATTTCCAGTCTTGAGTCAACGGGCTGTGAATCACAGCCGCAGTCTGAGAGGTTCAGATTCTTTCCGCACACGGGGCAAAGACCCTTGCAATCATCCTTACAGAGCATTTTGCTCGGAAGATTGAGCACAATGTCGGAAATAACGACCTCGTCAAGCTCAAGCGTATAATCCGGTGTTTCAATATAGTCGTCGTTTTCGTCGTCAATAAGCGAGGTCGCAAGCCCGTGGACAAAGACTTGCTCCATATGCTTTGTGATTTCCTCAAAGCACCTGTCGCAGCGGGTGGTATAATCAAAAACCGCGTTAATCTTAAGCTCCACAAGCCCCGCTCGGTTGACCGCCTCTGCGCTGACTTTGACAGGTGACTTGAATGGATAATCACCCGATATCTCAAAATCGCTCATAGGCAAGGAATAGTCAAACCTCTGTCGGGAACCGTCGTTTAGAAAGACTTCCTTTAATTGAAGAAGCATAAGCACCTCCAAACATAAAAACGCATATTAAAACGCTATCTGTAATTATACAAAAAGAGCGGGTTTTTGTCAATATATAATTTCAAAATTCTATTCAAAAAGCACACATAAGAATCCTTCACAAAAAAATATAATAATCTTAATTTAATTTTGTAAAAATGACGAAGTGTTAATTCTTATTCGGAAAATAAATTTACACATTATTTGATATACTTGTATAGAATAGAAAACTATTATGGGAAGTTTTGAAATTAACAAGGAGGCAATTTTATGAAGAAGAAAGGTATTAAATTTTTCAGCCTGATTCTTGCGGTAATGATGGTAATTACCTGCGTAAGCGTCGCGGGAGTTTCCGTCTCCGCCGAGGGCGAGGTTGTCTATTTTGATAACTCTGTTACAAAATTTGACACCGTAAAATGCTTTATGTGGGGTTCGGGCAGCGAAAACGCCGAATGGCCGGGCGAGGATATGGTCAATGTCGGGGACGACGTCTGGGCATACACCGTAACAGGCAGCTTCAATCAGGTTATTTTCTCCGACGGTGAGACGAAGTCTCAGGACCTTATCTACACTGGCGGAGACAAAATCGCCGTTCCCTGCGAAAGCGGTCAGGATTTCTCCGTAGACTGGGCTAAGTATTCTCAGACAGAGGAAACAACCGCCCCCGAGACAAAGGCAAAGGAGAAAAAAGCTAAGGTCAAGACAGGCGCGGGCAACACGATCTACTGCCTTAACGAGGCGGGTTGGAGCTCGGTCAACTGCTATATGTGGAACAGCGATTCCGACAAAAACGCGAACTGGCCCGGCGCGCCGATGAAAAACATCGGCGACAACGTGTGGGAGTACACTCCGACAAAGAGTTTCAAGAACATTATCTTTAACGACGGCGGAACACAGACGGGAGATATGACTGTTCCTAGCGACAAGAACCTCTTTAACAACAAGACCAATGACTGGGACACCTACAGCTCAAGCCCCGTAAAGATCACTTCATTTACATCAAGCTCAGAGTCCCCCGCTTATCTCGGCGCAAGCATCCTCCTCAGCGCGGTCGCAAAGTCAGACAGCGGCGCTCTCACCTACAAATTCTCAGCTAACGGCAGCGTGATTTATCAGGGCTCAAACTCCTCCTGCGCGTGGGTACCGACAACGGTCGGCAATTACACTCTCAAGCTTGACGTTACCGACACCGCCAACAACTCCAACTCCAAGTCGATTAGTATGGAAATCAAGGACGCAAGCGCGCTCGACGTTCCGTTCATCGCCGCTTTCTCAAACTCGCTCAAGACCAACACACAGATCAAGCGCGGCTCCGCGGTAACCTTTACACTCGGAGCTCTCGGCGGCAAGGTCGGCACAAACCTTCTCTTCTACAAGTTCGTCGTTGAGGATCCCGACGGCAACCCCAACGTTCCTTACTATACAAGAAACAACTCCTACGTTGTTACACCGACAAAGCTCGGCAAATACACAATCACGGCTTACGTACAGAACTCCTACAACGATACTGTCGAAAAGACATACGAATACACGGCTGTTGACAACATCACCGAGGATCACTCAGACGAAACGACCCCGGTTCCGACTCAGGCTCCGACAGATAACCCGATCGTAACCGTCACAACCCCGACCCCCGCTCCCTACACGGACGGCTTGATGGGCGACGTCGATATGGACGGCAACATCAGCGTCAAGGACGCTACCGCGATTCAGAAGAAAATCGCTCTCATGCCTGTAAGCAAGTTCGACAGCTCAGTTGCTGACGTTAACCACGACGTCTCGATCAACGTAAAGGACGCGACAAGAATTCAGATGTTCGTAGCGAAGCTGATTTCACAGTTCTGATCAAAAAAGAATAATTAATCAGCAGGGACAGTCATCCCCGACTGTCCGAGCGGACACGAGGGTGGCTGTCCCTGCGGCATTTTTAAACTGACGTAATTTTTTCACAACACCGCAAAGGAGTGTACGCTGTGAAGCTTTATTCAAAAATCACCGCCATAGCGCTGATACTTATGCTGACGATTTCGATTTGTCTTGTATCCGCTCAGGCGGCTTCCACGGACAAAAAGTCCTCGGGCGACAAAAGCAATTCGATTACAATTCACTACAAAAGCCCCGAAGAGAACCCATACATCTATTACTGGAATTCTCTGCCCAATAATATAGAAACAGCCTACCCCGGCGCTCCGATGAACAAGGAAAACGCTTCGGATGAAGGCTGGTACACCTACACCTTCAACAATCTGACAAAGGTCAACTTCATCTTTACGAACAAGGACGGAAAACAGCTTTCCTCCGAGCTCACAAGGAACTCGGGCGAATGGTGGTACAATAACAAAAGATGGCGCTCACATAGACAGGACGAAGCCGATACCCCCGATGACGTAGACTTCCGTGAGGACAGCATTTACTTTGTTATCACCACCCGTTTCTACGACGGAGACAAGAGCAACAACGTCCACTGCTGGGACGACTCAAAGGCAAACAACCCCGACTCCGACCCCGCGTGGAGAGGTGATTTCAAGGGTCTCGCCGACAAGCTCGACTACATAAAGGCTCTCGGCTTCTCGGCTGTGTGGATAACCCCTGTGGTTGAAAACGCCTCGGGCTACGATTACCACGGCTATCACGCCATGGACTTCTCCAAGGTCGATCCCCGCTACGAGAGCAAGGACTTCACGTATGAGGATTTGATCGAAACCGCCCATGCAAAGGGAATGAAAATAATTCAGGACGTTGTGTGGAACCACACGGGCAACTTCGGCGAAAACACCCTCTGCCCCGAGTTCACCAAGGACTACACAAAGGATCTCTCGGTTATTGAGGAATGTATGGTTCCGACAAAGGAGCTTCTCGCCTCCGCGGGAGTGAGCACGGCCGAGGAATACTGGAAGCTGAAGCCCCAGACCCAGTACGATACTCGTCTTAACCTGATGAAAAACACCACAATCAGGGATAACAACTCCACAGGCTTAAAGCCTGCCGAAACTGATTACGAAATGTCTAAGGTTTCGACCTCAGACAAATATAACAAAAACAATTACTTCCATACAGGCTACTTCCAGAGTCTCAACTGGGATGACTGGACCTGTAAATACTCACAGATCGCGGGCGACTGCGTTGACCTCAACACCGAGAATCCCGCCGTCGCCGAGTACACGAATCAGGCTTACGCGAAGTATATGGATATGGGCGTCGACGGCTTCAGAGTCGATACAGTCCGCCATATCCCCCGCCTTTCGCTGAATATGATGTACAATCAGCAAATGCTCGATAACGCGAAGGACGCGGGCAGAAAGGGCTTCTATATGTTCGGCGAAATCTGCTGCCGTTACTCGCAGACCTGGTACCGCGACCACGCGGAGGAAAGCGTACCCTTCTATACATGGGCTGAAAATTCCGACATCTGGGCGAGCAAATGGAGCTCAAAAACCGACGCAAAATCGGTCAACGACAATATGAACCTCACCTTTGACCACTACAGACAGCTCGATTCGACCTCGAATCAGCCGACCTCATCAAATGCCTTCCTCGACAAGAACCTCAGCTACCACGCGCCCGACTACAGCAACGCCTCGGGAATGAACGCGATCGACTTCACGATGCACTGGTGCTTCGACTCAGCGTCGGGAGCCTTCAACGCGGGCAAGGCGGAGGACAAATACTTCAACGACTCAACGTGGAACGTTATGTATGTTCAGTCTCATGACTACTCCCCCGACAACAGCCAGAAGGTAGGCTTCAAGGGCGGCACCGACACATGGGCTGAGAATATGGACCTGATGTTCACCTTCCGCGGAATCCCCTGCCTGTACTACGGCAACGAGATCGAGTTCCAGAAGGGCTGCAAAATCGACGAGGGTCCAAACCTTCCTCTCGCCGACACCGCGAGAGCTTACTACGGCGACTACCTCGAGGGCAGCGTAAGCGCGACAGATTTCAGCAAATTCACCGCCACGGGCAAGGTGGCGGATACGCTCGAAAAACCGCTGTGCAAGCACTTGAGCAAGCTCAACGCGATAAGACGCGCGATTCCTGCCCTGCAAAAGGGTCAGTACACCATCGACAGTAATTATGTAACCGGAAATATGGCGTACATCAGACGCTTCACGGACACCAAGGACGGCACAGACTCGCTCGCCTGCGTAGCAATCAGCGGCAGCGCAACCTTCAAGAACATCCCCAACGGCAAGTACATCGACGCCGTAACGGGAGACGTTCAGACCGTAACGAACGGCACCCTTACCGCGAGCGCCACAGGCAAGGCGAATATGAGAGTTTACGTTTGCTGCGCGAACGGCTTCACCCCGATAAATGGAAAAATCGGCGGCGACTCCTCTTTCTTTAAGTAAATCCTTTCTACGCAAAACAGGACTGACTCGCGTCAGCCCTGTTTTTTTATACTGCTTTCAACATACTCGTCTCTTACGAGCTTCAAGGTTTTCTTATATTCATCGGGAACGCTTAGAATCATCTGCGTAACAAGGTAAGCGTCGTCGCCGTCTTTCTCTCCGTAGTCGATTTTAATCGTGTAGTCGCCGCTGCTTACAAAACCGTACTTGTCGTATTCTTCCTTGAAGGTCCTTACGATTTGACGGCATTTTTCGTAATCCCTGACGATTATTCCCTCGTCCTCGGTAATATCATCTGTAATCGTAATATCGGTCACGTACTTTTCATCGCAGACAAACAGCGGGTAATAATTCTCCCTGTATTCATCCGAATAAGCAAAGCTCGGGAAAACTCTGTCCCTGTCGGGCTGCTCTACAAAAGAATCGAAATAACTCCGCGACACTCTCGCGCCGTTTTTCAGCGTATATGTAACGGAATAAACATATGGAGCCGCCTCTATTTCAGCGTCGACATAAAGATAAGCGGCATTGAAATTCATATTTAATATTTTTTCAATTATATTCCGCTTCATGCTGCGGCGCTTGAACTCGATTTTTTCCGCGACATCCTCTCTGTGGCTTTTTACTGCCTTTTTAATGACATCCCTGTCCTCGGATTCGCATTTTATAATATAGTCGCCGAAAACCCCTGTGTCGAGCTTGTCTGTAAAGCTGATACTTTTTACGTCCTCAGTTCCCGGAACGTAGGTCTCATATCCGAACCAGCCCGAGGCTAAGAACGAGAACAGCAGCGCCGCGCAGCCGATTGTCGTGCCGTAAAGAATCAGGCTCTTGAAAAAGCCCTTCATTCCGTGAGCGAAAACAATCTGAAAAATCACATAGGCGGTCAGCGAGCCTGTAATCATTCCGAGCCAGAAGCTCAGATATTCGTTGGAGCCGAAAATCTCCGTCATAACGAAGGCAAAGCCCGTTACAAAGCCAAAGGAAAGGCTCACTAAGACCTTTGAGATATAAAGAGGAAATCTGAACGCGAAGCCCGACTGAGCGCACTCCGCTTTTCTCCTTTTCAAAAGCGCGAAGGAAGCCGCGAAGCACAAAATCGGAAAAACAAACCACAACACGGACGGACCGTCGAACAACCCTCTAAAAGGGGTCAAGGTAAACAAAACATCGTTTACAATGCTTTTTTCGGGAACATACCCCCAAAGCAGTGACAATGGAAGCAGATTGAGAAAAACGAGCGTCAGCGGATACCCTATGCCGATAATAAAGAAGGACACGATTTTGTCGGAGGTCTTTCCGCAGCAAACCGACAACAAGCCGAAGAACGCCGCGCTTGATATCAGCAAAGCCAGCGACCTTATGTACCAATCGAAGTTAAAGCTAAAGACGCCGCTCATAATTGAGGAAGCTATCGTAACGACAAGCGCGGGCACAGCGGATATAAAAATGACCGCGAGTGTTTTCGAGAAAAACACCGTTCTCCTCGAAACAGGCAGAGAGCCGAAGAAATCGGTCTTTCTCTTGCTGTGAAGATACGAATACTCCCTGATTGCGGCGACAAAGCCCACGATCATAGAGGTAAGATAGGTCTCGACAAGCATAAAGTCGAGCGCCGTTTTGATAAGTGACGGGTGGTCGTACGCCTTGACGCCCATAATTAGCGTCGTGTTCAGAATCCCGAAAAACGCGAGCACCGACAGGTAAATGATTATAAGCGCCCTGTTGCTCTTTATCGACCAAAGGAAAATCCTTACGCCCGTTTTCAGGCTATCGGAGAATGTTTTCGATTTCATAACCTACTCCCTCCATTTCGTTAATAAATACTTCCTCGAGCGTCAGCGGCAAAGCCTCGACAAACGCGGGCTCCAGCGCCTCGAGCCTCGGCATAAGCTCGCTTTCCTCTCCCCTGATCGTCAGTTGGAAAAGATTGCCCTGTCTGTTCTTATTGATAACGTCAAATTCATCGAGGAAGGCTTCGTCGACATCGCCCTTAAACGCGATCTGCACCTTGTGAATACCGAGCTTGAGCTCGTCGAGCTCCTTTTCGAGCACAATCTCACCCTTATGAAGAAGTCCGACGTGGTCGCAGATGTCCTCCAGCTCTCTCAGATTGTGAGACGCGATGATCGCCGTCATACCGTTGTCTGTAACATTTGTGATGATAAGCCTTTTCACAAGCTGCCGCACAACAGGGTCGAGCCCGTCAAAGATTTCATCGAGCAAAAGGTATTTCGGTCTTGTCGACAACGCCAGAATAAGCGCCGCCTGCCGCTGCATACCCTTGGACATATTTATTATCTTGTCATTTTTCTTTATCGGAAAAATATTCAGAAGCTTTTCAAAATACTCCTCGTCCCAATTTCTGTAAATTCCCCTGTACAGCGCCGCGAGGTTTCTTACGGTGCTGTTGTTGAAAAAATACGGGTAGTCGGGAACAAAGAAAAGCTTGTTTTTCACCGACGTGTTTTCAAAGCTGTTTTCTCCGTCGACCAAAGCCTCTCCGCTTTCGGCTCTGAATACTCCGCCGATGATTCTCAGAAGCGTCGATTTTCCCGCTCCGTTCGAGCCGACAAGCCCGAAAACACTGCCCTCTTCAACACAAAAGCTCAGATTATCGAGCGCGGCGGTTTTTCCGAAGCTTTTTGAAACATTTTTTATCTCAATCATTTTTCTCCTCCGAAATGCCTGTCAACCAATTCCATTACCTCGTCCCTCGTAACGCCCTTGCCCACCGACGACTTGAGCTCCGCGTCGAGCTTGTCGAGCGCTGACTTTTTCTCGGCGCTTCTCGAATCGAGGTCGGGCGACACAAAGCTGCCCTTGCCGACAGCCGAGCGTATAAACCCGTCGCTCTCAAGGAGCTTGTACGCCTTGGAGACTGTGTTAGGGTTCACCGAAAGTTGCGTCGCGAGAGTTCTCACAGGCGGAATCTTATCCTCGGGCTTTAGCGCTCCGACGGAAATCAGCCTTACGATATTGTTGTAAAGCTGCTCGTAAATCGGCACACGCGAGCCCAAATCTATCTGATACACTACTCCGCCTCCTGAATCTCGATCTCAGGCAGGAGCCTGTTAGCCTTCTGCTTTTTACCCGCGAAGTCGCCCTTAAAAACATAATTGTACGTTCTTTTTTTGTTGCCCTCGATTGTCAGGAGCTCGCTTTTTGTATCATAATCAACTCCGCGCAGCTCCTTATCCCTGACCAGTCCAAGCCTTTGATCCTCGCTGAAATCACCCGTCAGATAAAACCTCTTTTCCTTGTCGGAATTGTTCTTAAAGGTCAGCACGCACATGATATTGACCGTATTGTTTTTGACGCTGAAATCGTTATACCAGCTTTCGTCCTCAATGAGAACAATGTCCTTTGAGACATGGCCGTGTCCTCTGTCGTAGCCCTCGTAGTAATCGAGCATACCGCAGGAGGAGAGAAACAGAGCTATCAAAGCGATGGCTGTAATAATTTTGATTTTCAAAATAATCACCTCACAATTGTACTATATGAACTAGTACAATTAATATACTACCTTAATACAATTTTGTCAAGTATTATTTTAAAAAAATACGGATAAGCCGAAGCCTATCCGCAAAAATTATATTATTTTTCCTTGATTTTATCCCAGTACGCCTTATACGCCTGCTCGTTTTTGTTGTCGCCGTACTCGTAGTAACGAGCCTCCTTTAGGCTGTCGGGGAGATACTGCTGTTCAACGTAGTGATTCGGGAAAGAATGAGGATATTTATAAAACTGACCCTTATTGGGGTTATCCTCGCCGTCGTAATGCTTATTTTGAAGCTGACGCGGAATGGGTCCTCCCTTACCCGCTCTGACGTCGGAAATAGCCTTATCTATCGCGGTTATGCCGCTGATTGACTTTGGGGCGTTACAGACCATGATAACCGCGTCGGCAAGCGGAATCCGAGCCTCGGGCAGACCGACCTTCATCGCCATATCGACGCAGGCATTGACTATCGGCAGCAAATTCGGGTAAGCGAGCCCGACGTCCTCCGCCGCGCAGACCATAAGCCTTCTGCACGCCGAGGGCAAATCCCCCGCCTCCAGAAGCCGCGCTAGATAATGCACAGCCGCGTCCGGGTCGGAGCCGCGCATACTCTTCTGATAAGCCGACACTATATCGTAGTGCTCGTCGCCGTCCTTATCGTATCGGACAGCCGATTTCTGAGTGAGCTCGTCGACAGTCTCATAGCTTACTACTCTTCTCCCCTCAATTTCGGGAGACGCGAGGACCGAAAGCTCCACGGCGTTCATAGCCTTTCTGACGTCGCCGCCGCAGGCTGTCGCGATATGGCTGACGCTCTCGTCGTCGATTTCGATATCGGTCTTCATCTCGTCACACAGAAAATCTATTCCTCTCAGAACCGCCTTTTCGATTTCCTTCGGCTCGACGCTCTTGAACTCAAACACGGTGCTTCGTGACAAAATCGCGTTATAAACATAAAAATACGGGTTCTCGGTGGTCGAAGCGATGAGTGTGATCTTTCCGTTTTCGATGTATTCAAGCAGGGTTTGCTGCTGTTTTTTATTGAAATACTGGATCTCGTCGAGATAAAGCAAAACCCCGTTCAGTCCGAGGAGGGTGTCGGTGCTGGCGAAAACCTCCTTGATATCGGCAGTCGAGGCGGTTGTACCGTTGAGCTTCTTGAAGGTTTTGTTTGTTTTTTTTGCGATGTAATTAGCGAGAGTCGTTTTTCCGACTCCCGACGGACCGTAAAATATTAAGTTTGGGATCGTGCCGCTTTCGATTATTCGTCTCAGCGGCTTACCCTTAGCAAGCAAATGCTTCTGCCCCACAATGTCGTCCAGCGACTGCGGACGAAGCCTGTCAGCCAAAGGAGCTGCCATAAAAAACCCCCTTTTTTTATTTTTTCCTCGTCAAGTTAGTTCGTTCCTCTCTGGTTGACGATATCCCCCTTACCCACGTTTCCTCTCAAGCTTTGGATATTTTATATTTTCCTCGTCAAGCTAGTTCGTTCCTCTCTGGTTGACGATATCCCCCGCACCGTCGCTTCCTCTCAAGCTTTGGATACATGGGCAAGGTTCATCTATTTATTCTCTATATGAAGTCTTGCAAAAACGACTAATTGCGCATTACGAATTGCGAATTAAAAAAAGGCGGACTGTCGCCCGCCCTTTCTTTTATTCGTAAAGCGGATATTTCTCGCAGATTTCCTCTACTCCCGCTCTTACCTTGTCGGCGTTTGCCTCAAAGTCGTTGAGCACGAGTGTGATGTACTCGGCGATTTTATCCATATCGTCCTCCTTGAGGCCTCTCGTTGTAACAGCGGCGGTGCCGATACGCACGCCCGAGGTTACAAACGGTGAGAGCGGCTCGTTGGGGATTGTGTTCTTGTTCACAGTGATACGGCACTCGTCGAGTCTTGCCTCGAGCTCCTTGCCCGTAACGCCTGTTCCGCGTAAATCCATAAGCAGAACGTGGTTATCCGTACCGCCCGAAACAAGCTTGTTTCCTCTCTTTGTGAGTCCGTCCGCGAGAGCCTTGCAGTTCTTGACGATCTGCTCGGCGTACTCCTTGAACTCGGGCTTCATTGCCTCGCCGAAGCAAACAGCCTTTGCCGCGATTGTGTGCATAAGAGGACCACCCTGTGTACCCGGGAAAACAGCCTTGTTGATGTCCTTAGCGTACTTCTCCTTCATAAGGATAAGACCGCCTCTGGGACCTCTGAGTGTTTTGTGAGTCGTTGTAGTTACGAAATCGCAGTAAGGAACAGGGTTCGGGTGAACTCCACCCGCTACGAGACCCGCGATATGAGCCATATCAACCATAAGATAAGCTCCGACCTCGTCGGCGATTTCTCTGAGTCTCTTGAAATCAATCACTCTCGGGTAAGCGCTCGCGCCCGCGACGATAAGCTTGGGCTTGCACTCCTTCGCGATTGAAAGAACGTTGTCATAATCTATGTAATGAGTCTCGGGGTCAACTCCGTAGGGAACGAAGTTAAAATACTTACCCGAAATGTTGACAGGCGAGCCGTGAGTAAGGTGACCACCCTCGTTGAGGTTCATACCCATAACGGTGTCGCCGGGCTGAAGCATAGCGAAGTAAACGGCTGTGTTAGCCTGAGCGCCCGAGTGAGGCTGAACGTTGCACGCCTCGGCGCCGAAGAGCTTGCACGCTCTGTCGCGGGCGATATCCTCAACCACGTCGACGCACTGGCAGCCGCCGTAGTAGCGCTTTCCGGGAAGACCCTCGGCGTATTTGTTGGTGAGCACGCTGCCCATAGCCGCCATAACAGCCTCGCTTACGATGTTCTCGCTGGCGATAAGCTCAAGGTTATTTCTCTGGCGGGCAAGCTCCGCGTCCATTGAATTGCCGACCTCAGGGTCAACCTGCTTTAAAAGCTCGATGTTTGCCATTTCTTTCATTTTCATTACTCCTTATCTTTGTTCTATGTTATTGTAACTACCTAACAATTTTGAAACTCCAGCACACGCTCAATCAGGCGGTACATATCGTCGAGCGTTGCGACTCGACCCGCCTCATCGCGGAAGCCTGCCGCGCCGCGAAAGCCCTTTAGATACCACGCGATTTGCTTTCTCGACTGGAGCATACCCATTCTTTCCCCCTTATACGAGCACACAAGCTCAATATGCTCCCGCATAATCCTGAGCTTGTCCTCGGTGCCCGGGGGTTGAGTTATAATTCCATTTTGGAAATATTCATTTAAGATTCGGAAAACCCACGGATTTCCGAGCGCGGCTCTGGCGACCATTACGGCGTCACAGCCTGTGTAGCCGAGCATTTTCTCAGCGCTTTTTATATCCTTAACGTCGCCGTTTCCGATAACGGGGATACCGACGGCGTTTTTGACTGCCTTAATTATGTCCAAATCACACTTGCCCGAGTAATACTGCTGACGCGTTCGTCCGTGGACAATAACCGCGTCCGCTCCGCCTTCCTCGCACGCCTGCGCGACCTCAACGGCGTTTATGTGCTCCTCGTCAAAGCCCTTACGGATCTTGACGGTGATCGGAGTATCGACGGCGTTTTTCATCGCGTAGACTATCTCGCGGCACAGCTCGGGGTTCTTCATAAGCGCGGAGCCTGTCCCGTTATTGGCGATTTTCGGAGCGGGACACCCCATATTTATGTCAATTATATCCGCGCCCTCGTTCTTGGCGAGCCTCGCGGCGTTTGCCATCAAAGCGGGCTCGTTGCCGAAAAGCTGGATCCCGCAGGGGTGCTCGCTTTCGGAGAGCTCCATAAGCGAAAAGCTCTTTTTGTCGTTAAAGCTCAGCGCCTTTGCGGAGACCATCTCGGTCTCGCCGTAGCCCGCGCCGAAGGAACGGCACACTTCCCTGAACGCCTTGTCCGTAATGCCCGCGAGCGGAGCGAGACAGGCGACGGATTTTATCTCAACATTACCTATTTTCATTTATCTTCTCGCGTCCTCGTCCAGATACGAGCTGTACTTGCGCTTGCTGTAATAGTTATCGTCGAGCAAATGCTTCTGCTGACCTGTGATGCGGTTTCCCTCGCTGTAACGCGGCTTACCGACGCCTCCGATATAATGAGTCTTGTTGCTTATAATAACAATCAGAATAGTGAGCACACCCACAATAACGCAAGCCCAGCTTGCGAGACCGTAGGTCATATCTCCGTCGTCGCCCAAGTCGACCGTCACGGCTGTAGGCTCCTCGTCAACGGGAGCCGAGGGCAAATCCTCGTAGTCCTGAATCGCGGCGATCGCCTTTTTTGTCGGAGCCTCGGTTTGCGCCTGAGTCTCGGGCTCGGTTTCCTCCCGGGTCTGAGGATCGGTCTCCTCCTCCGTCTGAGTAGGCTGCTCGGTCTGAGGCTCGGTTTCGGGCTCGGTTTCGGGAGCCGGCTCCGTCTCGGGCTCGGTTTCGGGCTCCGTTTCAACGGGAGCGGCGGTCTCGGACTCCGTTTCAACATTATCCTCAATATAAACAGGGTTGGAAACCTCTTCGGGCTCGGCAAAAACGCAGACGCTGTACGAGAATAAAACCGTAAAAATAACCGCGAAAATTGCTAATTTATATTTGAACTTCATAGATAAAACTCCAAAAATACCCGTTAAAACCGCAGAAAAAAGGGCTGCGGTATGGCTCTGCAAATACAAAGCAGACTTTGAACAAACTACATTATAACAAATTACGAGTTATTTTGCAATACTTGAGCGAGAGCTTTACCGAATAATTTTCCCGAATACCTCGCTTCCTCGAGAGTATTTGAGTCGGTTCCGAACTCAACGAGCAGCGAGCCCGTGTTGATATTCATATTGTAAGCAAAATTTCCGAAGTCAAGCGGACGCGTCATTCCGCCGTAATCGGTTTCGCATTTTTGCTGCAGCTTGAGAGCAAAACGGAGATTATAATTCCAATTCGGAAAGTCATATGAGCCGTCGGCGTCATATCCCGACAAAATCATAATCTGCGCGCCCTTCTTCCCCTTGTATGTAAAGGTCGGCTTTATTTTGTAGGTCTCAGCTCCGATAGCGTCGCGGTGAACATCGAGCGTCACCTTTATTTTCGGGTACTTTTTGAGGTAGGAATTGACGGTCGCCCTGCTTCTGAGGTAACTGCCCGTGTAGGCTGCGTCGTGCTCGGTCGTGTCGTGAACAACGCCTATCCCCGACTCCCTGAGCGCCTTCGCGATCTCCTCGCCGACCTGAGTGACGTTGTAGCGTTTGTCGCTCGTGCGCGGATAATAGTCGGAATAATAGTACCCGACGTCGCAGTCAAGGTAACTTTCGCCTGTATGGGTATGATAGATAAGCACCTGAACGTCCTCGGTTTTCTCAAGCTTGAAGCCGAGCGGCCTGTTCAGACTATAGCCGATATTTAAATCAAAATCCGTGTTGTTCTTAACGTAAAAATTCTGGTACTTTTTTCCGCCCGAGGTGTACTGCTTTGTGTAGACAGGGTATTTCTTCGCTTTACCGTGGTCGGAAAAGGTGTTGTAATACTTTTTTGAAAAATCCGACGAGGTCGGAGCGGGCGCTGTTGTAGGTTGCTGAGTATTATTCTTTTTGGGAATTATTTTCTTTTTTTGGATTTTAACCGAGGTGTTACTGCCGCCCTTCGACAGCGTAAGAGAAGCCGCGGTAAGCGCCGCGTCGTCTCCCGAATAAAAATCGGGGAGCCTCGCCGCGACGCAGACAACCGCCGCGGCAACGAGAACAACAGCCGCAACAGAATACAAAACGTCTTTTATTTTCAAACAATCACCGACCTTCCTGATTCTCTAAAATCATATGCGGACAAAGTCTCACGTATGCTACATAAGCGCCTCAATGACCCCGATCTCAACATCCTCCTGCAAGGCTCGGTTGATACAGAGCGACAAAAGCCTGCTCGCGCGGTCAATCAGCAAATCAATCTCCTTCGGGGTAACAACCATTGTGCTTCCTCTGGGGCTTAAAAGCTTTTTAAGCTCCTCTGAGGTTTTTTCGTCGTCGATTTCGAGCAAATCGGAAACAAGCGTAAGTGAATCAACGACCGTCGGCACCCCAAGCGCTATTACAGGCACTCCGAGCGTTTCACGGTTTATTTTTCTGCGGTGATTCTGAACCCCCGCGCCCGGGGAAATTCCCGTGTCGCTTATTTGAATCGTGGTACCGAGCCTGCTCACGCGTCTCGAGGCAAGAGCGTCAATCGTCACAACCGCGCTCGGACGAACGTTTCTGACTATGCTCTCGATATATTCGGAGGTCTCGATTCCCGTCTGACCCGTGACACCCGTTGTAAGCACAGCGACGGGACGAAGGCTGTCGAGCCCCGTACTGCGCGCCAGCTCACCCGTGATATGTCTCGTGGCGAGCACTCTCGACGCGCTTTTCGGTCCCAGAGCGTCGGGCGTGATCTCGGTGTTGCCGAGACCGCAAACGAGCACAAGACCGTTCACGGGCAAAAGCCGCCTGAGCTCTCTGCCGATTATCTCGATCCTGTCGTCGTCCACGGGGAAATTGTCGGTCATCGCGGGAATGTCAATCGTTATATACGTCCCCTCTTCCTTTCTGAGCTTGACGCTCGCCTTGTGGTTTTTTACAACAAGGCGGGAAATCTCAAGACCGCTCTCCTCCCGCCTGTCAAATTCAACGCCCTGAATGTCCTCGCCCGCAAGCTCTCTTGCCTCTACAGCCAAATCGGTTCTTCTCTCCATATAAGCACCCTTTCATACAATTATTTTGGCTGATAACGACGCTAAAATACATATTTTTTCTTTACTTTATATATCAGAAATGATATAATTAAAATGGTGATTTATATGAAAACAAGGATAACGGCAATAATCACGGCAATAATAATCGCAATCAGTATGACAGCCATCGAAGCGGGCGCCGCGGAGGTAAGCTCAAGCGTCGCGGTATCACCCAAGCGTCTGCCGAAAAAGAAAGCGCTCAAAAGAGCTCAGAACACGGGCGAAAAGCTCCCCTCGAGCTACAGCTCAAGGGAGCTCGGCTACTGCTCAAGCGTCAAAAACCAGGTCGGCGACACCTGCTGGGCGTTCGCGTCGCTCGGTTCATTTGAGACCTATATGCTTAAAAACAATATATACACAACCGACTATGACCCCAACCTGCTCGATTTGTGGGGCACAAGCCAGCCGAACGGCTTTGGCTGGCAGCGCGACGTAAGGGAATCGGGTTCCACCTACATCCCCATCGGCAATTTCACAAGCTGGTCGGGACCGCTCTCTGTTGAGGGAGAGATCCCGAAGTACGGAGTAACCGAGCTTACTTATCTCGGCAAGGGCGACAACGACGCCGTCAAACGCGAGATTATGAAAAACGGCGCGGTAACGGGAAATCTTATGACCTACGGACGCGGCTACAGCAAGGACAGAAACGCGTTCTGCATTACCGACAACATAAACATCAGCTCGGGTCACAGCATTTCCGTAGTCGGCTGGGACGACAGCTACAGCAGGGAAAACTTCACGGGGAATTACCTCCCTCAGAACGACGGCGCGTGGCTGTGCAAATACAGCTGGGGCGATAAATACAACTCAAACGGCGGATATATCTGGGTTTCGTACGAGGATTACTTTCTGTTTTCGTCGGAACACTTTGACCCGAGCTTCAGCGTAGACAGGGTTCGGGAAATCAAAAGCTCCGACCACATTTATCAGAACGAAATCTACGGCGCGACCTACGAATTCAGCTACATTGAGAGCGACGATATTACATATTTTAACGTATTTGACTTCTCCGAGGAGGGCAACGTACTGGAAAGCGTAGTTTTTGAAACCCTTGCTCTGGGAGCCGAATACAAGGTCTACTCCGTTCCCCTGAACGAAAACGAGGAGCCCACGGACGACAAAACGCAGTGGACTCTTCTCGGCGAGGGAAAAATCGAGCACACGGGCTACATTCCGTGCGACACAAAGAACAGTATTTTAAGGCGTTCAAAGCTCGCTATCGCGGTTGAGCTCAACACGAGCGGCACCGACTCAACAAACTGCGTAGGAGTCAGCGAATGGCTCAGAGAAGCCGACACAAAAAAGATGTTTTTCATCGACCCTGTGCAGAAGGGACACTCATTTGTAACATACGAGGACAAAATCGTCGACGTAAAGGACTTTTACGAAAATGAATTGCAGGATGATAACGGCGGCGGAACGCTTGTTATCAAAGCGATAACAAACAACAAAACCGAGGCAAAATACCTCGGTGACGTCGATCTGAACGGAGAGCTCAACATCAAAGACGCTACAGAGCTCCAAAAATTCCTCGCGGACATAATTTCAATAGATGACGACGCGATGAAAAACGCGGACTTCAATCAGGACGGCAAGCTTAACATTCTCGACGTGACGAGTCTGAGAAAATTCCTCGCAAAAGTTAATAACGACGAATAAAAGTGTGCCTCAGGCACGCTGAAACGAGGCTGTCGCGGCACAATATCATTAAGATAAGCCAAAGGGTGCAAATCAAAAAAAGACACACTTGCGAAAGCAGGTGTGTTTTTTCGTAAAAAAGCAAAACGAAAAGACCAACGAAGAGTCAGTCTGAAAAAAGGTTATTGAAAAGCAGCAAAGA
>JAFNSO010000029.1 GCA_017384945.1 Ruminococcus sp.
GAGAATAGATCCTTCGGCTAAGAGTATCGTCGGAAACAAGCGAAATACCGTCGGTGTTGAGCTCTATTACCATTCTGTTGTTGGTACTGAGCCTGATTTCATCGGCTTCGATAAAAAGAGTATCAACGCAGTGCTTTTTGAGAAGCGATCTTACATCCTCAGACAAAGACTTAAACTCGAATACGATGCAGTCCCTGCAATTATTCCGCGCTGTCTCGCTGTAACGGAAATCGACGAGCAAATACACCTCGTCGCGTGTAATAAGCATCCTTCCCTCGCTGTTTTGAATACCCGAGAAATAGTAGACGTTGTTTTCATTTGAAATAAAAAGCGCTTGATTGCCGCTTTCAAGCACGCTTCTCAGTTTGTTTATCCTATCAATTTGATTTGACAATTAAATCATTTCCTTTAAGGCGATAATCGCCAGATTGTAGCTCAGTTTACCGAAGCCCGCAATCTGACCGCGGCAAACAGGAGCGATAACCGAGGTGTGTCTGAACTCTTCCCTCGCGTGAATGTTAGACATATGAACCTCAACAAACGGAATATCAACGCAGGCGATAGCGTCTCTCAGAGCGTAGCTGTAATGTGTAAGCGCTCCCGCGTTGATAACTACACCGTCAAACTTATCTTTTGCCGAGTGTATCTTATCTATAAGCGCGCCCTCGTGATTTGACTGAAAAATTTCAGCCTCAAAGCCCTGCTCCTTCGCGAACGAAGTAATCTGTTCATTGATGCTGTCGGAAGTTTCGGTACCGTATATTCCCTTTTCACGGACACCGACCATATTAAGATTGGGTCCGAGCAAAACTAAAAGCTTCTTCATAATTTCACCCTTTATAAAATATAAGAAAGGCGCATTTTTTGCGCATTTCGCTGCTCATCGCACGTTTCTGCGAAGCAGAAAACTGTGCGGAGATAATATAATAAAGAAAGGCGCATTCTGCGCATTTCGCTGCTCATAGCACGTTTAAACCGCGCGGAGAAAAGTAAGAAAGCGGACAGAATGCTGTCCGCTTTATGTATTATCTGTATTTACGCTTACGAGCCGCTTCGGACTTTTTCTTACGCTTAACAGAAGGCTTCTCATAAGCCTCTCTCTTGCGAACCTCAGCGATTACGCCTGCTCTCGCGCACTGCTTTTTGAATCTTCTTAAAGCGCTTTCAAGAGATTCGTTTTCTTTAAGTCTTACTTCTGACATTTCTATATCCCTCCCATCTGACATGGGTAATTTGCAATACTGCAACAAGTATTATACAATAAACGACTAATATTGTCAATAGAAATGTAGAAATTTAGTGCATTTTTATTTAAAATCAAAAAATTTTGAGTATTTATTCCCCTTTTCCAAACAGAAAAACAGGAATTTTATTTATTCCTAATGACAGAAAGTCGAATAATTTGTCATATCTGACGAGCTTTTTGAAGGAGAAAATCAAATAGGTAATCGCAAGACTTTCGACTATAAGAGTCAGATAAACAACAATCGGAACGTGCGAAAAATAAACGATTTTCGGCAGCATTGAATAAAGCATCAAGTGTATTATAAACATTCCGCCCGAGTATTTTCCGAGAATAATCAAGGGATAATCAAGGTATTTTATGTTGAAATACACTCCGAAGCTTACGCATATGGAGGTCGCCGCAATCGCGCTGCAGGCTCCGCGGAGATGAAGCGTGTCATCAGGAATTACTATTTCTCTCAGATACATCGCTCCCGCGGCGATAAGCAGGAACACAAAGAACATAATTACTTTGAAAATCGCCTTGCTCTTTCTCTTGGCGAGACGGTTCATTACGTCCCTCTGCGCGAACAAAACGCCGATTATTATTACAAGCAGATATTCAAGATACGGTCCCCCGTTAACGGTCGTAAAGCCCTGACCGATAAACAGTAATGTAATATACGTGATCGGAAGCATTACATAACCGAGTTTTTCGCAAATCCTAAAAATAAGCGGCAACATAATAACCACAAGCTGAGCGAAAAACATATACCAGAATACTCCCAACAGCTTAGGGGTGCCGAACATATCCGCAACCGCGAAGAAGTCAAAAACAATAAACAGGAAATTACCATTATACTTGTACATAATATTGTGACCCGTAGCGACGTATATCCCGAGGCAAATCAGAAAAATCAACCAGAACGGCTTCATCAGAGACAGCCATTGCCTCGGTACAAAGGAGCTTCGCTTTTCCTTTGGCGTGCGCATATATTTGTAAGACAATCCGTAAGCGGATAAAAACGCGAATATCCACACACAAACTCTTAAAGCGGTCGCGAAAATATTGATTTTTTCAACGCTTATCAGGGTAAACTGAACATTGTTGTTGTAAATCATATCCGGAACACGGAAAAGATGATGGAACAACAAAAACAAGATTCCGATTCCCTTGCAAACGCTTGTTTTTTCTTTAGTAAACATAGCTCTGTTATTTTACGACGATATTTACGATCCTGCCCTTGACGTAAATCTCTTTGACAATATTTTTACCCTCAACGGCGGCGGCTACGCTTTCGTCGGACTTGGCCTGGGCGAGAACATCAGCCTGCTCCGCGTCGGGAGCGATATTGATTTTAGCCTTGATACGGCCGTTGACCTGAACGGCGATTTCGATTGTCTCCTCGACGCACTTGCTTTCGTCGTACTCGGGCCAGCTCTGCTCGGCTACGATCCCTTCTCCGAGGGAGCACTCTTCCCAAACCTCCTCAGTAACGTGAGGAGCGAAGGGATTGAGAAGGATAGCGAAGATTCCGAGCTCCTTCTTATTGATTGAGCCGAAAGCGGTGACATCATTGATAAGCGACATCAGCGCGGCGATCGCTGTATTGAACTTGATGTTTTCGATATCGTCGCCGACCTTCTTTATCGCCTTGTGGAACGAGCTTTCGAGCTCGGGACGGATAGAGTCGCCGTCAACAAGGATATTCTGAAGGTTCCAGAATCTCTCGATAAATCTGCGGCAGCCTCTTATGCTTGAAGGGCTCCACGGAGCCGCCTTCTCAAAGTCGCCGATAAACATCTCGTAAAGACGCATTGTATCGGCGCCGTACTCGTTGACGATATCGTCGGGGTTAACGACGTTACCTCTTGATTTTGACATCTTCTCGCCGTTCTCGCCGAGGATCATACCGTGGCTTGTGCGCTTAGCGTACGGCTCGGGAGTCGGAACAACGCCGATATCATAAAGGAACTTGTGCCAGAAACGGCTGTAGAGCAGGTGGAGAGTCGTGTGCTCCATACCGCCGTTATACCAGTCGACGGGCGACCAGTATTCGAGCGCTTCCTTTGAAGCGAGGGCTTCCTTGTTGTGCGGATCCATATATCTGAGGAAATACCACGAGGAGCCCGCCCACTGGGGCATTGTATCGGTTTCTCTGACAGCCTTGCCGCCGCAGCACGGACAGGTTGTGTTGATCCAGTCCGTCATATTAGCGAGCGGAGACTCGCCGTTATCCGTGGGCTCATATGAATCGACCATGGGAAGTCTGAGCGGAAGCTCGCTTTCGTCGATCGGAACAAAGCCGCACTTCTCACAATGCACGATCGGAATAGGTTCACCCCAGTATCTCTGACGGGAGAATACCCAGTCGCGGAGCTTGTAATTTACCTTGGCTCTTCCGATTTTGTTCTCCTCAAGCCACGAAATCATCTTTTTCTTAGCTTCCTCAACGGAAAGACCGCTGATAAAGCCCGAATTCACGAGTACGCCCGTAGCGCAGTCTGTAAACGCCTCGGACTGAACGTCCTTTCCGCCCTTAACGACCTCGATAATAGGCAAATCAAACTTCTTCGCAAACTCCCAGTCACGCGTATCGTGTGCGGGAACAGCCATAATCGCGCCTGTTCCGTAGGAAACGAGTACGTAATCGGAAACGAAAATCGGAATCTGTGTGTTATTTACGGGGTTAATTGCCTCAACGCCCTTTAATCTGATACCTGTTTTGTCCTTAGCGACCTCTGTGCGCTCAAAATCAGACTTCTTGGAAGCCTGAAGCTGGTACTCTCTGATTTCGTCGATGTTCTCGAGCTTGTCCGCCCACTTTTCAATGAGAGGATGCTCGGGAGAAATTACCATATATGTCGCGCCGAAGAGCGTGTCGCATCTTGTTGTATAAACGGTGAGCTTGTCGCCTGTTGTGGCTGTAAAATCAACCTCAGCGCCCGTTGAGCGGCCAATCCAGTTTTTCTGCTGAGCCTTTACTCTCGCGGGATAGTTTACGAGGTCGAGGTCGTTTATGAGACGGTCGGCATACTCGGTGATTTTGAGCATCCACTGCGACTTTACCTTGTGGATAACCTCGCTGCCGCAGCGCTCGCACACGCCGTTGACGACCTCTTCGTTGGCGAGAACGCACTTACAGGAGGTGCACCAGTTTACGTTCATCTCTTTCTTGTAAGCGAGACCCTTCTTGAACAGCTGTAAGAAAATCCACTGCGTCCACTTGTAGTATTCGGGGTCAGTTGTGTTTATTTCACGGCTCCAGTCGAAGGAAATACCGAGCGACTGAATCTGCTTTTTAAATCTTGCGATATTCTGCTTTGTAACTACCTCGGGATGAATGTGGTTTTTGATAGCGTAGTTCTCTGTAGGAAGTCCGAAGGCGTCCCAGCCAATCGGATAAAGGACGTTGTAGCCCTGGAGTCTCCTTTTACGCGCTACGGTATCGAGCGCGGTATAAGGACGCGGGTGACCGACGTGGAGTCCCTGACCCGAGGGGTAAGGAAACTCGATAAGAGCGTAGAATTTTTCCTTTGAGGTATCCTCGCTCGCGTGGAATACTCCCTTGTCCTCCCAGATTTTCTGCCATTTTCCTTCAACTTGTTTGTGGTTGTATTTCAAAATTATCCCTCCGGTTAATCAATAATATCCGATAAATCAATTTCCTTGCCGTCCTGCCACAGTCTGTCGAGGTCGTAGAACTGTCTCGCTTCCTCGTTAAAGACATTTACAATAACGTCCGTATAATCGAGCAGAATCCAGCTGTCGGAACGGTGACCCTCAATATGAGTCGGCTCTATTCCCTTTTGTGACATCTTGAACTCAACCTCGTCGGCAAGCGCCTTTACCTGTGTGCTGCTGCGGCCCGTCGCGATAACCATATAATCGGCGATTACGGTTACGTCGGCGATTTCAAGCAGCTTTATATCCTGACCGAGCTTTGTGCTCAGTATTTTTGCTATTTCAATTGCTTGTTCGTAAATTGTCATTTCATGAATCTTTCTTCATAGTAATTTCATTATAGCACGCGAGCGCGTTCGGATGGATCGGAAGAGCCCGCTTCGCGAGATCGGAGATTGTGAACTGCAAGCCGAAAAGCATCGCGTCCTCAATATCAGTGAACGCTTTTTCTCTCATTATCTCAACGCCGTTGTAATTTCTCTCTTCGCCTATAAAGTCGGCAGTAAAGATGATTTTTTCGAGCATAGACATATTCGCCCTGCCCGTTGTGTGATAACGGATAGCGTTGAAAACATCCTCGTCGTCTATACCGAGAACGTCGCGGGCGTAAACGCTGCCCGCAATCGCGTGCCATAGCTTAGGCGTTGTTTTTTCGGTATCGTCAAGTATTATACCACCGTCCGTGATGATTTGCAACATCTCGGACTTATCAATTTCCTTGCAGGAATCGTGAAGTATACCCGCAAGCTCTGCCTTTTCGGCGTCCTCGTTGTACTTCTGAGCAAGCAAAACAGCGGATTTAGCCACATTCACGCTGTGGATATACCGTCTCTCACCCATTCTGTTTTTTATTACGGAAAGATAATATTCTCTGTTCATAGGTGTTCCCTCCCGCGATATTATTTTTTTGCTTTTGGAAGCTTTATCACAGGCTCGTCGGGGTTTGGTCTGTAAAGCACAAACTTTGAGCCGATAACCTGAACTCCGTCGCAGCTTACGGCGTCACAAATCAAATCCGCCGCCTCACGCGGAGTAATCGGACTGTTTTCAAGGCATTTGCCCTTAATCAGCTCTCTCGCCGTCAAGGCGTCTTCGGCTTGCTTTATAATCTGCTCGGTCATTCCGCCCTTGCCGACGTAGAGTATTGTATCAATGGTGTTGGCGAGACCTCTGAGGTAGGCTCGTTGTTTACTTGTAAGCATTGTTCTCCTCCAAATACTCCTTGAGTTTCTTTTGCATCATTCTCAGAGCGTTTCCGCGGTGGCTGACCCTGTCCTTTTCCTCGGGTGTAAAATTGCCGAAGCTTTTGCCATCATAAAGGAAAATCGGGTCGTAACCGAAGCCGCCGTCTCCGTAGGGCTCACGCGCTATTTCGCCGAAGCATTTGCCCTCGACCTGTAGCTTGTCCCCGTTAGGGAACACACAGGTGATTGCCGCCGTGTAATGAGCGCCTCTGTTTTCACAGTCCTTTAGCTTTTCAAGAATCAAATCGTTCCTGTCGGCGTCGGATGCTTCCTCTCCCGCGAAACGCGCCGAGTATATCCCAGGACCCCCGTCAAGGGCGTCGACGCAGATTCCCGAGTCATCCGCGATCGCGGGAAGGCCCGTTTTCTCGCAGGCCGCCTGCGCCTTAATAAATGAGTTTTCAAGAAACGTTTTTCCTGTCTCCTCGACATCTCCGAGGCTTATCCCCTCGTCCTTCGGAGAAACGGCGTTTATTCCGAGAGGCGCAAGGATTCTTTCCAGCTCCGTAAGCTTATGAGCGTTATTTGTCGCGATAATAAACTTCATCGTTTGTCCTCGCTGACGTCAAACAACGCCTTTGTAAACGCGTCGGGATCGAAGGGCTGTAAATCGTCAATCTGCTCGCCAACTCCGATAAACTTAACGGGAACGTCGAGTGAGTTCTTGATTGCGAGAACGATTCCGCCCTTTGCTGTGCCGTCAAGCTTTGTGAGAACGATTCCCGTAATGCCCGTCGCTTCCTTAAAGTGCTCAACCTGTGAAACGGCGTTCTGACCCGTTGTGGCGTCAAGTACAAGAAGAACCTCTTTATCAGCGTCGGGAAGCTCTCTGTCGATTATTCTGTTGATTTTAGCCAGCTCGTCCATAAGATGCTTTTTGTTGTGAAGTCTGCCCGCTGTGTCGGCGATGATCACATCTGCGCCTCTCGCCTTCGCCGCGGAGATGGCGTCAAAAACAACGGCCGCGGGATCGCTTCCCTCGTTCTGCTTTATAATATCACAGCCGCTTCTCTGAGCCCAGATTTCAAGCTGTTCAATGGCGGCGGCTCTGAAGGTATCCGCGGCGGCAAGAACAACCTTTTTGCCGTCGTTTCTGAACCTGTTTGCCATTTTTCCGATAGTTGTCGTCTTTCCGACGCCGTTTACGCCGATAACAAGGATTACAGAGGGCTTTGTGCTCATATTAAGCTCCTGACCGCCTCTGAGCATTCCGCTTATGACCTCCTCGAGAAGCTCGTGGATCTCCGCGGGATCGGTAGTGCCCGTTTCTTTTACTCTCTTTCTAAGTCTTGAGCAAATATCCTGAGCGGTCGTCACTCCGACGTCGCCCATTACGAGAAGCTCCTCGAGCTCTTCAAAAAGCTCCTCGTCAATTTTTGTAAAGGATTTGAGCATCGAGTCGATCTGACCGATAACGCTGTCCCTCGTCTTTTTAAGTCCTTCCTTGATTTTACTGAAAAGTCCCATATGATCAGCCTTTCTGTAATTTATATTCCAAGCTTGGCGGAAACCTCGCTCGCTCTGAGCTCAAGGAGCTTTGAACAGCCCTCGTCCTGCATGGTTACGCCGTACAGAACATCCGCCTCTTCCATTGTACCTCTTCTGTGGGTGATAAGAATAAACTGAGTTTTGTCGGTAAGATTACGCACATACTGAGCGAATCTGTCAACATTCACCTCGTCAAGCGCCGCTTCGATCTCGTCCATTACACAGAACGGAGCCGGTCTTACCTTCATTATCGCGAAGTAAAGAGCAATCGCGACAAGAGCCTTTTCTCCGCCCGAGAGCGCGTCGAGATGAACGACGATTTTTCCCGGGGGATGAACGACAATATCAATTCCGCTTGTGAGTATATCCTCGGGGTCGGTAAGCGACAACGAAGCCGTTCCTCCTCCGAAAAGCTCCTTGAACGTGAATGTAAAGTTGCGGTTGATTTCCTCGAAGCTCTTTATGAATTCCTCCTGCATCTGCTTGGTTAGGTCGTTTATAAGTCTCTCGATTTCCTTCTTGGACTTTTCGACGTCCTCAACCTGCGCGCTTATGAACTCATACTTCTCGGAAACCTCCTTGTATTCCTCGATCGCTCCGACATTTACGTTGCCGAGCGAACGGATTTTGGATTTGAGCTCGTTGAGTCTTGACTTCGCGGTGGAAATGTTTTCTATCTCAACCGCAGTCTCCTCCGCCTCCTTCTTCGTGAGCTGATACTCCTCCCAAAGCTTTGAGATAATAGTATCATATTCCTTTTGAAGGTTTATTTGGCGTTCCTCGAGTCTTGCAAGCTCTCTGCCCGCAATTTCACGCTCCTCGTTCTTCTCTCTCTCAAGTACTCTAAGCTCCGCGGAACGCTTTTCGAGCTGAGCCTTCTTGTTATTTATGCTTTCAATTTCAGAATTGCAGCCTTTTATCCTTAAATTGAGATTATCTATATCCCTCTTCAAAACGGCTATCCGCTTTTCCGTCGCGGAAATCAACTCGTTGTAGCCATCGATTTCCTTGAAGATAGCGGACTTTCTGTTGCCTCGGTTTTCCTCTGTCGACAAGGCAAAGGAAATCTCCGAGTTGAGAGTGTCGATATCCTTCTTTGCCGAGACGATTTCAAGCCTGATGTTTTGCAGCTTCTCGGACATTTCCTCTCTCTGCTGCGTGAGCTTTGAGCGGCTGCCCGTTATCTCCTCGATCTGAGCCTCATACTCCGAAATCGACCAGTTGATATCATCGAGCTGTTCCTTGGCTTTTCTTTCGTCCTTCTTGTATTGAGCGATACGCTCCCTGCAGGATTTCACCTCCTGCTCGGCTTCCTCGATAGCTCTTCCACGGTTTTGGAGCTCGTTCTCGCACGCCTTAGCCTCAGTGAGAATACGAACCTGCTCCTGCTTAGCATTCGACAGATCCGCGCGCGCTCCGAGTATCTGCGCCTCGATTGAAGCGAAATCGGCGATCGCCTTTTCAAGCGACTTCGCCGCCTCGTCGGCTTTCGCTTTCAGCTTGTCCGCTTTTTCCTTTGTCTTGGCGATTTCAGCCGCGCGTGAAAGCAGGCCTGTTTTCTTTCCGAGCGAGCCGCCTGTAAGGGAGCCTCCCGCGTTAACTACCTGACCGTCAAGGGTTACAACCTTGAAGCGGTATGAATGCTTCTTTGCGATCGCGGTCGCCGCGTTTAAATCCTCGGCGACAACGATCCTGCCGAGCAAGGATTTTAAAATATCCCTGTACTCGCTTTTGCAGTCGCACAATTCGGAGGCGATTCCGATAAAGCCGTAAAAATCTTCAAGGTCGTTTTCCTTTAGCTCCTTCGGCTTGATCGTATTCATCGGCAGAAAGGTCGCTCTGCCCCCGTCGTGCTTTTTGAGATATGAAATGGCGTTTTTCGCGTCCTGCTCGCTCGTGGTTACGATATTCTGCATCGCGGCTCCGAGAGCGATTTCTATAGCCGTGGCGTAGTCTGAGGGAACCTCAATTATTCTTGATACAGGGCCTCTGATCCCTCCGAGCTTGCCCTCGCGCGAATATTTCATCACATTTTTGACCGCGTAGGAAAAGCCCTCAAGGTTTTTCTCAAGGTTCTCAAGGAACTGAACCTTTCTGAGCGCCTGCTGTGTATCGAGCATCAGCGAGTCCGAGTCGCGTTTCAGTTCGTCGCGCTTATTCTGACGTGAAACGAGCTTCAGCTCCAGACCCTTGATTGAATTCTGAAGCGACTCAACCTCTGAGTTGATTTTTTCTATCTGTGTTTTATAGCTCTCGGACATTTCGAGAGTGGTTTTGTACTGCTCCTGTCTCTCGGAGTTTGAGCTTAGAATCGATTCTATTCTCGATTGAAGCTCGCTCGCCGAGGTAACGCTTGTCATCTGTGTTACTCTCGCGTCGGCTGACTGAGTTGTAAGCGACGCGAGCTTAGCGCTGAGCTCCTGAATTTTGTCTCCGCTTCTGCCCGAGTTTATATTGACGGTGTTGAGCTTTTCGGAGATTTCCTCGTAGACGTTCTGCTTATCCTGAATCGCCGCTTCGAGTGTTTTTATTTTAAGCTTTTTCTCTTCTATGCTGTTGAGCGCGTCCTTCGCGTCAACGTCGACCTTTTCTATTTCGGCTTCAAGACGCGTAATATTTTCCCTGTTATGTAAAATATCGTTCTCGGCTACCGATACAGAGGATTTTTTTGAGCTGATTTCAGCCATTATGTCGCTGATATCGGAACGGATTTCCTCTGTTTTCGCTGAATACTGAGCGTTTTTTTCGTAAATCTGCTCTGTTTCACGCTGAATATCGTCGAGCGTTTCGCCCGCCTTCTCATGCTGGAGGCGGGAAATCTCTATTTTATCCTCTTCCTGCTTTAAGGTTTTGTTGCTGTTATTGAGGGTGTTTACCCACAAAGCTATTTCAATTTCCTTTTTCTCACCCGAATACTCGAGAAATTTTTGAGCCTTTTCGGACTGCTTTTTGAGCGGTCCCACACGTTCCTCGAGGTCGGTTACGATGTCTCTCAATCTGAGGAGGTTGTCCTCGGTGTGCTTGAGCTTTCTTTCGGATTCGATTTTTTTGTAGCGGTAACGTGAAATTCCCGCGGCTTCCTCGAAGATTTCACGCCTGTCCTCGCTTTTTGAGGATACGATGCTGTCAATCTTACCCTGACCGATCATAGAATAGCCGTCTCTGCCGAGACCCGTATCCATAAACAGCTCGTTTATATCCTTGAGTCTGACCTGAGCGCCGTTTATAAGATACTCGCTGTCGCCGCTTCTGTAATAACGCCTTGTGACGGCTACGTCGTCGCCGTCGTACTGGAGAAAGCGGTCGCTGTTTGAAATATTCAGAGTAACCTCCGCGTAGCCGAGAGCCTTTCGGTCGTCGGTTCCGTTGAAAACAACGTCCTCCATTCTGGAGCAGCGCAGGCTTTTCGGGGACTGCTCGCCGAGTACCCAGCGAATCGCGTCGCTTATATTACTCTTACCCGAACCGTTGGGGCCGACTACGGAGGTCATACCGTGGTCGAAGGTAAGCTTTGTTTTATCGGGAAATGTTTTAAAGCCTTGAATTTCAAGGGATTTTAATTGCATTTCATCACCTTTGTTCTTCTACCCTTACTTCGTATTTTCCGAGAGCCTTGTCGGGAATTACCTTTACGGAATATCCCATTGAGTTGAGCTTTTGAATATTCGCTCTTTTCTGTCCGATAAGCTTGGAAACGGAAGAAGGATTTACGTATATTATAATTCTTTTATTGTCTGATAACTGCTCTGAAACGCTGTCAAGGAGGATTTTGCTCTCGCAAAGCTCCCGAAACGCGGGATGATAGTTGTTTCCGAGACTGTTTTCTACAAGACTGTCGCTGTAATGGAGACCCACTCTTATAACGTCGATGTTATTCTCGTAAAACAGCTTTAAAATCTCTGAGCACAGCCTTACGGACTCCTCAAGCGTATATAGCTTGAAATCGCCGCTCCTGTAGTAATCCGCAAGGTCGGTGTTTTCCATAATAACAGTCGGGTAAACCCGCACGCAATCGGGACAAAGCTTTACAAATTCATTCGCTGTGTACAAATCAAGCTCGGGAGTGGATTTGTAAAGACCTGTCATCATCTGTAAGCCGACCTTTATTCCGTATGAGCGGATTTTTTTGACCGCCTGCCTCACCTGCTTTGAGGAATGGCCCCTGTTATTGCTCAGAAGCACAATGTCTGACATAGACTGAGCTCCGAGCTCTATTGTTGAAATATTATATTTCTTTAAGAGAACTAATACTTCATCGTCAATATAATCGGGACGGGTTGAGATCCTTACACCCTCAAAAAGCTCCAAAAAAGGTCTTGCGGCTTCAAGCAGGGAAATCATATACTCTCTGTCGATTGCCGTAAAGCTGCCGCCGAAGAACGCTATCTCGGCGCCGCGGGTGTTCTCACCTAAATCGGACACAGCCTTTTTAAGCGCAGCGGTAACGTCATCGGGAGTCGGCTGAGTCGCCTTTCCCGTAATCTCACGTTGATTGCAGAAGGAGCATTTGTGCGGACAGCCGTTGTGCGGAATAAACAGCGCAATATTACAGTGTTTAATAGCCCATCAACTCCAAAGCCTCTCTCGCGGCGTTTTGCTCGGCTTCCTTTTTGCTTCTTCCGCCGCCCTTTCCGATTACGTTTGAGTTGAGATGAACCTCAAACACAAAATGCTTGTCATGGTCGGGACCTGTTTCGGAAACCATATGATACTCAATTCTCTCGCCGGGGTTTTTTTGAACGATCTCCTGCAAGGTTGTTTTGTAGTCCTTAAATGGCTTTTTTTGATTGTTTTTAAGCTCGGGAGCGACAAAACGGAGAATATGCTTTGATGCGGGTTCAATTCCTCCGTCAAGATAGATCGCGGCGATCACCGCCTCAAAGGCGTCAGAGACAATTGAGGGCCTGTCGGCTCCTCCGCCGTTCTTTTCGCCCTTGCTCAGTCTGAGATACGAGCCGAGGTTTATCATCTTGCCGAATTTATAAAGAGCCTTCTCGCACACAAGGGAGCTTCTGAGCTTTGTGAGCTCTCCCTCGGGCAGCTCGGGACAGTTTTCAAATAGATAATCGGCGACAACTATGGACAAAACAGCGTCGCCCAGAAATTCCAGCCTTTCGTTGCACTTTACTCCCTTGTCCCGATGCTCGTTGGCGAAGGACGAGTGAGTAAGCGCTTCCTCAAGAAGCTTTTTGTTTTTAAACTGATAGCCGATTACGGCTTCAAAATCTTTCATTATTACTTTACCGCCTTTGAGATTTCTTCAATAACATTAGCGTCAACGTAGTCCTTTGTCAGACGAACAGCGTTTTTGAAGGTTTTTGCCTTCGCGCTGCCGTGAGCCTTGAACACTGGCTTTGAGGTTCCCATAATCGGGGCTCCGCCGTACTCGTTGTAATCAAATTCCTTTATCATCTTTTTAAGGTCGGACATTACAAGACCCGCCGCGAGCTTGCCCTTGGCGCTCTTGGTGAAAAGCTCCTTGATTTTTCCGAGGATAGCCTTCGCGGTACCCTCAAAGGTTTTCAGAATAAGGTTGCCCGCGTAGCCGTCGCAGACTACAACGTCGCAAACACCGTAAGGCAGGTCTCTTGCCTCGACGTTTCCGATAAAGTTGACGTCCGCCTTCTCAAGAAGGTCATATGCCTTGTGATGAAGCTCGGTTCCCTTGTGCTTTTCGGTTCCGACATTGGCAAGACCGACTCTGGGATTGAAAACATGCATTACCTTTTCCATATAAGCGGAACCCATAAGCGCGAACTGCACAAGCATCTCGGGCTTTGCCTCGAGGTTTGCTCCCGCGTCGAGCAGCATAAAGCAGCCGCCGTTAAAATGCGGCATAATGGGAGCAAAGCCCGGACGCTTTATTCCCTTGATACGCTTTGCGATCAGCGTTCCGCCGACGCACAGAGCGCCGCTGTTTCCCGCGCTGACAAAGGCGTCTCCTTTCCCCTCCGAGAGCATTTTCAGAGAAACAGCCATAGAGCTGTCGGGCTTTTTCTTCAAAACAGAGTTCGCGTCCTCATCGTTCGAGATAACCTCGGACGCGTGTACAACCTCAACACCGTCGAGGCTCAGCTTATTATCCTCGGCGCAGGCTTTAATTATTCCCTCGTCGCCGACAAGAATAATATCTACGCCGAATTCCTCTTTGGCTTCGAGACTTCCTTTGATTATTTCGAGAGGAGCGTTGTCTCCGCCCATCGCGTCTACAATTATTTTCATTTCAGATTCACGCTTTCTAAGTAAGTATCTAAATCAGCGAGCGAACGGTCGGCGTAAGCATGTCCGCGTTCGCGTTTATCGCGGGGTCTGTTTTCAAGCTCGGGCAGGATTCCGAAATTTGCGCCCATAGGCTGAAAATCCTTTACGCTGTCGTCCGCAACATATCTGCTCAGACAACCGAGCATAGTGGTCTCGGGCAGAAGAACCGACGGATATCCGAGCACTCTTCCGGCGGCGTTTATTCCCGCTATCATACCCGAGGACGCGCTTTCCAAATAGCCCTCAACGCCTGGTATCAGACCCCCGAACAAGATTTCGGGGTTCACCTTTGTGCTGAAATCAGAGTTCAGAACCTTCGGGGAATTGAGGAAGGTGTTTCGGTGCATAACGCCGTAACGGACAAACTCCGCGTTTTTAAGCGCGGGAATCAGTCCGAAAACACGCTTTTGCTCGGGAAATTTCAAGTTTGTCTGAAAACCAACGAGATTGTACATTGTTCCCGCGGAGTTTTCCTTTCTGAGCTGCAAGACAGCCCAAGGTCTGTGACCTGTTCTCGGGTCGGTTAGTCCGACAGGCTTCATCGGGCCGAACCTGATTGTGTCGTGACCTCTCTGAGCCATAACCTCAATCGGCATACAGCCCTCGTAAACCTTTGGATCCCTGACGTCAAAGGAATGAACGGGAGCTCTCTCGGCGTTTACAAGCGCTTCGTAGAACACCTCGTACTCAGCCTTATTCATCGGGCAGTTGAGGTAGTCGGTTCCGTCGCCCTTGCCGTATCTCGACTCAAAGAACGCTCTGTCCATATCAATGCTTTCAAGCGTTACAATCGGAGCCGCGGCGTCAAAGAACGATAGCCCTCCGCCGAATCTTTTATAGATCGTATCGGCAAAGCCGTCCGAGGTCAGCGGACCCGTGGCGATAATCGTAACGCCGTCGGGAATCTCGAGAACTTCGCCGCCGATTATATTTATAAGCGGATTACTCTTTATTTCATCCGTTACAAGCTGAGAAAAAATATGTCTGTCAACCGCAAGCGCGCCCCCTGCGGGAACACGCGCTTTGTCGGCGGCTCTAAGGAGAATGGAGTCGAGACGTCTCATTTCCTCCTTCAAAAGACCTGCCGCAGAGTTCACTCTGTCGGCTTTAAGCGAGTTGGAGCATACAAGCTCCGCGAAGCCGTCGCTATGGTGCGCGGGGCTTTTCTTTTCGGGCTTCATTTCATAGAGATTAACGCCTATCCCTCTTTTTGAGAGCTGATAAGCCGCCTCGCAGCCCGCGAGTCCCGCTCCGATTACATTAACATTCATCAGCTTTTTATTGCCTTTTCGTAGCCGCAGTCCTTATTCGCGCAGAAAAGAACCTGCTTTTTGCCCTTCTTTTTGAAAAGAACCTCTCCGCAGTTGGGGCATCTCTCGTCTACAGGCTCGTTCCACGACACAAAGTCACAGTTAGGATAATTGCTGCAGCCGTAGAAAATCGTCTTTCGCTTCGTAGTTTTTATAATAACGTCGCCGTCGGAGCATTTCGGGCATTTTATACCGAGCTTCTGAACATATTTTTTTACGTTTTTACACTCGGGATAACCGGGGCAAGCGATAAACTTTCCGTATCTTCCGACCTTGATCACCATATTTCTGCCGCAGTTTTCGCATATGATATCGGTTTTGTCCTCTTCAAGCTGGATTTTTACGCCGTCCATATCGGTTTTAGCCTTGGCGAGCGTCTTGTCGAAATCCTGATAGAAGTTGTCGATTAGTGTTTTCCACTCAACGTCGCCGTGCTCTACCGTGTCGAGCTCCTGCTCCATCTGCGCGGTGAATTTGAGGTTTACAATCTTCGGAAAACGCTCCTTCATCAGATTAACAAGAGCCTCTCCGAGCTCGGTCGGAACAAGTGTCTTGCTTTCGCGCTTTACGTACTCACGGCTTGTGATAGTGGTGATCGTAGCGGCGTAGGTCGAAGGTCTGCCGATTCCGTGCTCCTCGAGCGCCTTGATAAGCGACGCCTCGGTGTAGCGCGGCGGAGCCTGAGTGAAGTGTTGGTTGGGAACGATCTCGCGCTTTCTGACGAGCATATCCTTTTTCAGCTCGGGAAGCTGCGACGCCTTTTCCTCAGCCTCGTCCTTTCCCTCAACGTAAAGCGAGGTGAAGCCGTCGAAGGATACGGTATATCCCGACGCCTTGAATACATATCCGTTGCCTTCTATGTCGGCTCTTGTTGTTTTCTGAATACACTCCGCCATCTGTGAAGCGACAAAGCGCTTCCAGATAAGATTGTACAGCTTATACTGGTCGGAGGACAGATTGTGCTTTATTCTGTCAGGCTCCAGAGACGGCATTGAGGGTCTTATCGCCTCGTGTCCGTCCTGAGCGTTTGAGCGTGATTTAAAATGACGGGGCTTTGAGGGGAGATATTTTTCTCCGAACTTCTCGCCGATATATGAGGCAACCTCGGAAATAGCCTGATTTGAGATTCTCAGCGAATCGGTTCTCATATAGGTTATGAGACCTGTCGCTCCCATTCCGTCGATCTCAATACCCTCGTAGAGCTCCTGCGCGACTCTCATCGTGCGTCTTGACTGGAAGCCGAGCTTTCTTGACGCCTCCTGCTGAAGTGTAGAGGTTATGAACGGCGGAGCGGGTGATTTTTTCCTCGTTCCGTTTTTAACATCGGTTACAACAAATTCCGCGTCCTGCAGGTCGCTCAGGATTTTTTCCGCCTGCTCCTGACAAGTAATCTTTTCTTTTCCTAAATATAAAGAAGCCTTGAAGGTTTTTCTCGAGCCCTTGGGGATGAATTTCGCGTCGATTGACCAATATTCCTCGGGCTTGAACGCGCGGATCTCCTCTTCCCTGTCAACAATTATTCTGACCGCTACGGACTGAACTCTTCCCGCCGACATACCTCTGCGGATTTTCTGCGACACAAACGGGCTGAGCTTATATCCCACGAGCCTGTCGAGCACACGTCTCGCCTGCTGAGCGTTTACGAGATTGAGATTGATGCTTCTCGGCGAGCTCATTCCGTTGCTTACTCCGCTTTTTGTGATTTCATTGAACTCAACACGGTTATTGTCGTTGAGGTCGAGGTCAAGAATATACGCAAGATGCCATGATATGGCTTCGCCCTCGCGATCGGGGTCGGTTGCGAGGTAGATTTTGTCGGCTTCAAGCGCCTGCTGTTTAATTTCCTTTACAAGGCTTTCCTTGCCCTTGATTATAGAATACTTGGGCTCATAGTTATTTTTAATATCAACGCTGAGCCTTGCGTTGGGCAGGTCACGAACATGACCCATTGACGCGATAACGTCAAAATCCTTTCCAAGATACTTTTTAATTGTTTTCGCCTTTGCGGGAGACTCAACAATAACAAGATTGGACATATTATCCTCCAAATTTTATATTATTTGATAGCTTCGTCCCTGTACGCACTTAACGAGACCCTTAAGCTCCAAAAGTGTTAAAACGGACATAACCCTGTTCACGGGAAGCCCTGTGGATTCAATTATCTTTTCAAGCTGAGTGGGCTCTTCTCTTACGCAGAAATAAACCGCTTCCTCCTCTTCGGTCAGACCGATATCCTTTTTGTGAACAGGAACCTCGGTTAAATCCCTTGTGCGGATACCGCTTATATTATCGGGAGCCTTACCCTTGATCGGGATGACGTCGATAATGTCGTCCTTCGGCTGTGACGCTAAGTCAAGCTCGGTCGTGGCATAAACATTATCGAAGGCTTTTATAATATCGGTATAATCAGTAACAAGCTCGGCGACCCTATCCTTAATCAGCTGGTTTGTGCCGTAAAAGTGCGGATCGGAAGGTCCCGCATATGCGAAGATTTTCTTTTGCGGGTCCTGTTCCAGAGCGGAATTCACCGTAATCAGCGAACCGCTTTTCTTTGCCGCCTCAACGACAAGCAAACCGTCGGACAAAGCTGAGATTATTCGGTTTCTGGCGGGAAAATGATAAGAGTTCGCGGGAGTATCGGGAGGATACTCGGAAATCACAGCGCCTCTGAAGGTAATGTCGCTGCGCATTTTCGCGTTTTCTCTGAGATAATCAACGTTTATACCGCAGCCAAGCACGCAGACCGTAACGCCGTCCGCCGCCAGAGCACCCTTGTGAGACGAGCTGTCTATACCCAAGGCGCCTCCGCTTATAACGGTTACTCCCGATTTCGCGAGATTATAGCCGATATTATACGACGCCTTTATTCCGTACATCGACGCTCTTCTTGTACCTACGACGCCGATCGTAAGCCTGTCGTCGATATCGGGAAGCATCCCCGACACATACAAAACCGACGGCGGGTCGTCAATTGAGCGCAGACACCGCGGATATTCGGGACTTTCAAGCTCTATCATCTGATAACAATATTTGTTACATGCGCAGATGATGTCGTTCGCGACGCTAAAAGGAGTCGACGAGAGCCTTTCGATCTCATTATTTGAGAACAAGCCCGTGAGCCTCCATTCCTTCTCGCCGCCGAGGTAAAACTCCTCGATGCTGTCGTAAAGGTTATAGACCTGCTTTGCTTTAACGGTACAATATCCGATTGCCTGCGAAAACCACAGCCAGTATTTTAGATTAGTCATTTCTGCATTTCCCACATTATAATACCCGCGGCAATTGACGCGTTAAGAGACTCTGCTCTTCCGCGCATGGGAATGGTTATACATTCGTCGCACGCCGCGATGGTTTCCGACTTAAGACCGTTGCCCTCGTTGCCTATACAAACCATACACGGCTCCTCAAAAGAAACCTTGTCGATTCTCTTCGCGTCAGAGCTGACAACGGCGGCATAGGATTTAATATCCCTTCGCTCCGAAATAAAGCGGGCGATGCTGTCCGTAACAGAGTAAGGAAGCCTGAACACAGCCCCCATACTTCCTCTGACCACCTTCGGAGAATAGATGTCGCAGCAGTCGGACGAAAGCAGAACAGCGTCGATTCCCACCGCCTCGGCTGTCCTAAGAATTGTGCCGAGATTCGATGGGTCCTGAATATTATCGAGAGCAAGAAATTTTCCGCCATCTTCCATTTTATCAAATAGTGTCTTTTTGTCAAGGGTTTTTATAACACAAAGTATCCCCTGAGGGCTTTTTGTGTCAGATACAGCCTTGAAAACGCTGTCCGAGAAAAAATAATTTTTTTCAGCCCTTGAAATGAGCTTATCGACAATTTCTCTGTTTTTTTCATACGCCTGCTCGGTGCAAATCACCGATGCTATCTCGGCGTCGGACAAAAAAGCGTCGTAGCACACGCGCAGACCCTCCGCGACAAAAAGAGAGCTTTCGCGGCGGTATTTCGCGCTTTTTAACAGCTTATTTATATGTTTAACCAAAGAATTATCTTTGCTTGAAATCAATGTTTTATTCATAGTCTCATTAAAGCAAAAGCGTTTGGTATCAACCAAACGCGAAGCTTTGTAAATTATTTTGCGGCCTTAGCCTGCTCAACAAGCGCTGTGAACGCGGCGGGATCGGAAATCGCGATCTCGGAAAGCATCTTTCTGTTGAGCGTTACGCCTGCCTTCTTAAGTCCGTTCATAAATGTGGAATAGTTCACACCGTTAGCCTTGCAAGCGGCTGAGATACGTGTAATCCAAAGACGACGGAAATCTCTCTTCTTGAGCTTACGTCCGATGTACGCGTAGTTGCCTGACTTCATAACGGCCTGCTTGGCCATCTTAAAGTGTCTTGATTTAGAACCGAAATAGCCCTTAGCGAGCTTTAAAACCTTTTTTCTTCTCTTGCGAGTCGCCATAGCGCCTTTTACTCGTGCCATTTTTATTTACCTCCATTAATTACATATAGTCAGATTCAAAAAGTGGAATTATTTATAAGGGATCAAACGCTTAATCTGAGCTACGTTGGTCTTATCAGCGATTGTTGTCTGACGGAGACCTCTCTTACGCTTAGTAGTCTTTTTGTTGAGAATGTGGGATTTGTTGGCGTGAGCGCGAACAACCTTACCGTTCTTTGTGAGCTTAAAGCGCTTCTTTGCTCCACTGTGTGTTTTAATCTTTGGCATAATATTTATCCTCCTTAACTAATTACTTGTTTGGCTTTGGTGAAAGAAACATAATCATATTGCGACCTTCGAGCTTCGCGGGCTTGTTGATGACCGCGTACTCTGAACAAGCTTGTGAAAAGCGTTTCATAATATCATAACCAAACTCGGAATGACCCATTTCACGACCGCGGAAACGGATTGACACCTTGACCTTATCACCCTTCTTGATGAACTTAATAGCGTTGTTCAGCTTTGTGTTAAAGTCGTGAGTGTCGATATTCAGCGAAAGTCTGACTTCCTTGGTATCGATAGTTTTCTGATTCTTACGAGCTTCTTTTTCTCTTTTAGCCTGTTCGAACTTAAACTTGCCGTAATCCATAATCTTGCACACAGGCGGTTTTGCCTGCGGAGCGATTTTTACGAGATCAAGATCGTCCTTAGCCGCCAGATCAAGAGCCTCAGCCGCCGACATAATGCCGAGCTGGTCGCCGTTGGGACCGATAATTCTCAGTTCGTTGTCGCGAATACTCTCGTTAATCTGGACTTCTTGTTTCTTGCTGATAACAAAGCACCTCCAAAGCAAAAATAAATGTAAAAACGCGGACAGAATTTCCGTCCGCGTTAAAATACTGATTTAAACAAAGTTTAAAGGTATCAACCCGCGCAGACGGAACCCCGCAGGTGAAAGCGTTACCGCTTTTCTTTATTTTACCCAAATATTATATAACAGAAAAACCGGTTTGTCAAGCTTTTTCTTCGAGACATTTATAAATAAGCTGAGCGATTCTCTCGGAGGACTTTCCGTCGAGGTCGTCGAAGAACATATTTCTGAATCTTTCGATCTTCTCAGTCTCAAAGTCCTCGTTCAGAATAGCCTGGAGCAGAGTGTACAGCGAGGTACAAATCTTACCCGGGATATACAGCTTGAAGTCAAAGTAGAAGTCGCGAGACTTGATGTACTGCTGTAAATCGTAGGCGTAGAACAGCATGGGCTTATTGAGAAGCGACGCCTCGAATATAAGCGAGGAATAATCGCTTATGATTATGTCTGAAACAAAAAGCAAATCGTTGATTTCGGTGCTCGCCGAAAGGTCGATAACCCTGTCGGTGTACTCTGCGGGAATCGGATGCTCCTCCGTGATAAACGGATGATGCTTGATAATTACGGCGTAATCCTCGCCGAGAGTCTCGCAGACCTCGTTGAGGTCAAAGAGCTCCATAGGATATCTTGCGCTCGCCTTGAGGTCTCCTCTGAACGTCGGAGCGAAAAGTATGATCTTCTTGCCCTTAAAGGTCGGGTGCTCTTTGAAGAACTGCTTTCTGAAATTAGCCTTGTACTCCTCGTCGAAGAAGATGTCCGTTCTTGCGATACCCGTGGGAACGATGTTGTCGGTATTGATACCGAAGCCCTCGGAATGACACTTCTTGCAGTACTCGGAGCTGACCGTTACGTAGTCGTAGGAACGGTGCATACGGGTAGCCTGAGGCGAGCCCTTGGGCTTACCGAGACGGGTGAATCCGAACGTCTTGAACGCTCCGCAGGCGTGCCAAAGCTGAACGAGCTTTGTCTCGGGCTTCAAGTCGATAAGATGGATCTGCGGAGTATACTCGTCGAGAATAATTACCTTGCTTGTGGCGCAGGCTTCGGTAAACTCGTCGATTTCCTTTCTTGTCATATATCTGAACGACTTTGTGTTGTAGAGGAACTGAATGTCGAGGTTCTTGTCGTCCTTGAGCTTATTATAAACAAACTCAAAGTTACCCGAAAGCTCCTCTCTTCTCGCCGAGAAGAAGGTGATTTTGTTGGGCTGAACAGCCTTATGTCTTTTATGCTTGTATTTTTTGCGGATGAGATTTCTCTTGTACCTGTCCATTGTGAAGCTCTCACGCGAGACAGTCGCGCAGCGGCTGATTACGTAGGAAGCGAGCCTTTTGAGCTTGTTCTCGGAGGAAATCTTCTTGGGCATTGAGGTAAAGCCCGTAAACGTGAGGAGTCCCTCGAGGATAAACAACGGAATAAGAGTAAAGGAGAAAATAAGCGCGAAGAACTTGAGCACTGTATTGATTGCTCCGACAAATGAAGCAAGTCTCCTGCGGCGCACGATTCTCTCGGGTCTCGAGGTGATATCGATATGATTGCCGTTGGGAGTAAGAGTAAAGAAGTTTTTGTCCTGCTCAAAGAACTCGGGGTTCATATCGACCTTGATTTTTTCCGCGTAGAAATCGGCAAAGCTCAGATTGAAATACATACTGAACGGCAGACCCATTCCTCTTGTTTTCCAGAAAACATAGTCGAGACGGTACGAATACTCACCCGAGAACATACATTTACCGTCGATATATGTTATATCTCTGAAACGCAGCACCATCGGGATACGTCTGTCTTCCTTGCCGTTTTCAAAATAAAGAATGACCTTCGGCGTAGAAAGAAACTTGGGATTAATCGTCGGGTCAATAAATTCACCGTTGATGCTGATTGTCATTGAGCTTCTTTCAACAACAATGCTGTTTACATTAATCTTGTACTGCAATATTTATCCCTCACCTTATTCAACTAAGCTGTAGAATTTTTCCACAGCATCCTTGAGCTCATAGTCCTTGCCGTAAACCGAGGACGAACCCGCTACGAAAATATCGGCTCCCCTTGAGCGCATTTCCGAGCAGTGATCCCAGCTTACGTGACCGTCAACCTCAATCAGAACGTCCTTTCCGCTCTCGTCTATAAGCTTTCTGAGAGACGAAAGACGCTCCATGCTCTTGGGAGCCATAGGCTGACCCGCAAAGCCCGGATAAACCGTCATAAGCAGAACGGCGTAAACCTCGTCCAGATACTCCGAGACCGACTCCACAGGGGTGTCGGGGCTTATAGCGATACAAGGATCGGCTCCCCTGTCCTTAATCTCCTTTAGAACAGCGTGGACGTCCTCGCACGCCTCCAGATGAACGGAGACCATATCCCCCTCGGAAATCTCCATATTATCAAAGAACTGCTGAGGTTCAAATGCCATTATATGAATATCACGCCTGATATTTTTCATCGGTCTTTTCATATTTTTGACCATATTTGTATCAAATGTGATATTAGGAACGAATTTGTTATCCATAAAGTCGATGTGCAGATACTCAACTCCCAGCTTATCGAGCTTTTCGATTTCCGAGTACAGCTTGAGCAAATCGGCGCACATTACGGATGGTGATAATTTTCCTGCCATAGCTATCTCCGTCAGTCGTTTACAATCATTACCTTGCTGTAGAATTCCGTGTGGTCCTTCATAATCTCGAGACCCTTGTCCATTTCCTCGAGCGAGAACTTCTGAGTAATGAGCGGCTCTACTTTAACGGCGCCCGAAGCCATAGCGTCAACTACGATGCCCCAGTCGCTTTTGGGAGTGTTGTCGTAGCGTGAGTTCCATGTGCCGTAGATCGAAAGCTGCTTTCTGAGGATCTGCCAGTAGGTGTTCTGCGGGAAGGTAAAATCTCCGTGCGGATTGCCGACGAACACAACCTTGCCGCCCTTGCAAACGCTTTCGAGACAGTTCGCGGCTGTCGCGGCGATTCCCACAGCCTCCAAAGCTATGTCAGCGCCCTTTCCGCCTGTCTGCTCCATAACCCACTTGATAGGGTCGCCCTTTGAGGCGTTGAAATAATCATAAAAACCGAGCTTTTCGATAAACTCAAAGTTATTGAGGTCGGTACCGACGAGGAGAACCTTCTTTGCTCCCCACGCTCTCGCCCACTGAGCGATAAGCATACCGATCGTACCCGGACCGTAAATTACAACTGTATCGCCGACCTCGAGACCGGCTCTTCTCAGCGCGTGAAGAGCGACAGCGGTCGGCTCAGCCATAGCCGCTTCCTCAAAGCTTACATTGTCGGCAATCGGAACGAGGTTCCATACGGGAACTCTTACGTACTCGGCGAAGGCGCCGTCGGAACGAGAGCCCAGATAATCGTAGTTGTCGCAGGTCTCAAAAACGCCTGTATTGCAGCTGTTGCACTTTCTGCAGGGAATGAGCGGGAACACAGCGGCTCTTGTGCCGACAAGATGCTCGTTTTCCTTTGAAGCGGCGGCGACAACCTCGCCCGCGAACTCATGACCGGGAATTGTCGGGAAATGATATGTTCCGTTTACAAAAATCCTCGGAATATCGGAACCGCAGATACCGCAGGCTCTTACCTTGAAAAGCACTTCATCGGGCTTGAGCTCGGGAATCGGGTAATCTTCGTATCTTAAATCTCCAACCGCGTGTAATACGCGAGCCTTCATAGTATCCATAATTCTCCTCCGTTAGTCATTAATGATTGTTTCAAATGTTTCCAAATCTTCTATTGTAGTGATTTTGAAATTACGCTCGCTGCCTTCAACAAGACGAACCTTCATACCGTGACGGTACGCAATCTCGCTGCTTCCCGCGGTTGTCGCGATTTCATCATCAGTAACAGACTTATGTATATCAAGATACCTTTTAAAGTCAAAGCTCTCGGGAGCCTGACCCGCGAAAAGCTCGCTTCTCTTGAGCAGGTTATCAATACTCTTTCCGTCGCGGCTCTGATAGATTGTATCCTTAACGGAGATAACTGGCATAGCGCCGTCGTCCTCAACCGCTCCGACAAGACAATCGTCGATGATTTTGTCGGAAACAAGAGGTCTCGCCGCGTCGTGGATAATAACAACGTCGGTGTCGGGAGCGTTCTCCTCAGTTGACAAAAGGCCGTTAAAGATGGAGTGCTGGCGTGTTCTGCCCGCGGGAGCGTAGCCCCTGACCTTTGAAATGCCGTATTTTTCGACATTTTCCTCAACATAATCCTTCCACTCGTCGCTCACAACAATGATAATGTTATCAATGTTTTTGTGCTTCTCAAAAATATCCAGACAGTAAACAATAATAGGCTTATCCTTTACTATAAGGTATTGCTTAGGACGGTCAACTCCCATTCTTGAGCCGACTCCGCCGGCAAGAATAATCGCTGTATTCATAACCCACCTCCAAAAAGTTGCTTACAATATATTGTATCATAAAAGATAAATAAAGTCAATTTAATCTATTATTCCACATATAATTACACTTATAAATTAGTATAATCAGAATTTATAAAGCTGTCAATCGTTGTAAAAAGAATGTAACCATTTACAAAGCTTGATTTACATTATATTTTGTGATAATATTTAATAGTATCATTTATCGGACAAAAAGGTGATAAAATGGATTTTTATAACAGACAGATTTTGAAAAAAACATCGAGCGGTATCGGCTTTTATATGTTCACCGCGACGATAATGCTTTATTTTTCAACTTACCTATTATATTTTATCGGAGTTTTCAAGCAAGCAGATTATACTTCCTCCGCCTTTAGTATGATAATAAGCACAGTCGCCTCGATTACGTCAATGTTTTTGATCGGACTTATTTACTGCAAGGCGTCTCGCACCTCTGTTCAAAGCGTTGTTCCCGTTAAATCGGTAAAGCCCTCATATTTATTCGGAGTCGTGGCGATAGCTCTCGCCGTCTCCTTGCTTTCAAATTATATTACCGATATTTTTCTAAGCAGCATTTCGCTCTTCGGTTATGAAAATAATATCGATATGTCCTTTGAGACAAAAACTCCCTTTGAGAATTTTCTTTACATATTCAGCGTTGCTGTAATTCCCGCTTTCACAGAGGAGTTTATGTTCAGAGGAATCATCCTGCACAAGCTCAGAGCTTACGGCGACAGCTTCGCGGTTCTTGTTTCCTCGCTGTTTTTCGGATTGATCCACGGGAATCTCGTTCAGATACCCTTCGCGTTCATCGTCGGACTGGCGCTTTCGTTCGCGGTAATTAAAACGGGCTCCCTTCTTCCTTCGATTATAGTCCACTTTACTGTTAACTGCTCAAGCGTTCTGGTTTCGATTTTGGAGCCTAATATCGAGGCGTCCGCGCTTAACTCGTACTACGCGATTTTTATTATAATGGTAATCGCGCTTGCAATCGCGAGCGCCGTAAAGCTCGGCTCGCAAAGAGACTTCTTTAAGCTCAGCTCCAACCCCTCCTTTCCGCTGAAGGAAGCCGTTAGAACCACTCTTTCTACAAAAGGAGTCATTTTCGCCTTTATTGTGATTATCCTCGAAATCACAACATCATTATGGATATGACGCGCAGCGATTTTATGAGAGCCGCGCTGAATGAAGCTCAAAAGGCTTATGAGCTCGGCGAGGTACCCATAGGAGCCGTAATTGTCAAGGACGGCGAAATTATTTCCAAAGCATACAACCGCAGAGAAACAGGCAAAAACGCCCTGCTTCACGCGGAAACAGAGGCGATTTTCAAGGCGTGCGAAAAGCTCGGCGGCTGGAGACTCTGGGAATGTGAGCTTTACGTCACACTCGAGCCTTGCCCAATGTGCGCGGGAGCTATTGTAAACGCCAGAATCCCAAAGGTGTACTTCGGAGCGTATGACGAAAAAAACGGAGCCTGCGGCTCAAGTCTCAATCTGTTTGAGATGAAAAATAACTTCCGACCCGAATACACGGGAGGGATCCTCGAGGAAGAATGCTCGGGTTTAATAAAAAACTTTTTCACAGAATTAAGAAACAAGCTGTCCCGCTGAGACCAATATCATTAAGATAAGCCAAAGGGTGCAAATCAAAAAAAGACACACTTGCGAAAGCAGGTGTGTTTTTTCGTAAAAAAGCAAAACGAAAAGACCAACGAAGAGTCAGTCTGAAAAAAGGTTATTGAAAAGCAGCAAAGA
>JAFNSO010000030.1 GCA_017384945.1 Ruminococcus sp.
ACACTCTTGAAATCGTTCCGATTTATTTCCTTAGATCGGCTTATAAGAGCAACTATGTTATATTTAACATTTCCGGTTACGAGAATGTTAAGAACGAAGGCTGGGGCAACACTCTTTACATCTATCCTTTCTATGATTACAGCCAAGATTCCGGTCAAGCGCTAAACTACGGTGCTTATCCCGGTCAGCCTGTTATCAAATACGGCGGTCAGTTCTATACGCAGATTCCAACTACGACCAACGGAGAATCGGGCGGCGCATCAATTAAGGGTGTAACCATTAATAACGGCTATTGGGATTTCCTGCATCGTTATTTAGAGGGATGGTCAACGACCATAGAGAATAATGATACTCCAAATCCTCAGAAAAAATATCATCACCAGACTTATGACTTTGATGATTTCTATAAGCTCTATAAAGAAAACGGTTCAAACCTTAACTCTGTATATTTTACTTTTAAATATGAGGAAGCGGATTTACACCGCACAAATAAACCAACCGATTCCTCTTCAACCGATTCGAGTTATTATAGACATGATGATATTCCCAACACATTGACGCAAGAGCAAATTAACGCTTATGACTCAAAGAATGGATTTGAGGATTATATTAATTCAAACGGTAAGAAGGTTGACCTGTTTGGTGAGGTCCTGACGGGTTCGGAATTGACGGCGGATCCTATCTATGTTATCTCACAGGGCTACGAATACAACAACTCTGGTTCATTCGCTACAGAGTGGGTTGTGTTCTATTGGGACAGTTCCAATAATCGTTATCAGAAGGTCACAGAAAACACTACCAACTTTACCTCTATAGTTCCTTCGGCGCTTCATATCAGAGACTATGAGCATATCACGACAAATTATCCTGCGATGAATGACGATTTGCCGATTACGGTTTTTGAGAACATTTACAGAGCTTTAGAGGATTATAAAGACAGACCTGTAAAGATATGTTATGAAAGGGATGAGAAAGGAGGTTATTACAACCGTCCTAAGGGCAGCGGACGCGACAGCGGATATGATGAAGCTTATCGCTGTGACGGAATATGGTCCAGTACATTAAAAACAGACTATGTTTCGGCAAATACCGTTATTGAGTATTCGGACGACAACGGTGCGTCATGGCGCGAGGATGCTTTCAGCGGATCGACGCCTACGGGTTCAAACACAAAGTGCAAGGCCTACTTCACATATTTAAATAATAGCAAAAACGGCTACGGCGCAGCCTACGACGGAACAACATCCATCAGCAACGTCCTTGTAGACGATACCAAATTCTTTACCTTCCGTGCTGATTCAGCAGGACAGTATGAATTTGTCGGATGGACACTTCGCGACTCAGCTGGAAATGAGGCTTCTATTAAGGCTGACAGCAATAACGCCTCCGAGACAAAAATGTCGACGTCAGTTACACTTGTCGCACGTTTCAAAAAGGTTTCCAGCGGAAGTGTAGTTATTTCTCACTCGCTTGACGCCGACTCAGTCGGACTCGGAACAACATATCTTGGAATCAAAATCCTCGACAGTTCAGACACTTTGGTTGAAACCATTGCCGACGAAGCAACAAATACTGCCGCAAAAACTATCGGCAAAACATATATTAAAAGCGACAGCACATACAAGATCCAAGTCGTACTTAAAACTGTTATATCGGGCGAAAACACCTTTAATAAATTCCAGCTGAGTAAGGACGGCGCGGAAAATACTAATTCTGATTCCACCTTCCTGCCTACGGGAGCTCCTACGGGTACAACCACAAAAACAAAGACTATTACGTTCCCAATCAACTCGCTGTTCAGCGGTACAAATCAGACCCTTACGTCGTTATCCTATTTCTCTCTGCTTAATGAAACAATTCATAAATACGAGGTAAAATACATCTACACTGACAGAACCGGCGCAAGCAAAAGCATGAAAGTAAAAGGAACGTTCAATAATGGTCAGATGAACGCTTATGTTACGGGTTCAGGTAGCTCAAAAACAGTTAGTAGCGCTTTCTTTAATGAAATAAAGCCTAAAGTCGGCAATTTCAAATCGGACATCACATTTGATTTTGCTGCTGCGCAAACCGCAAGTACAACGTCATGGACTGGTCCAGTAGAAAACGTTTACACATTAACAACGACAGTTTCTTCAACATTATCCCCATCTCTTGACAGAACGGTAACGTTTAAGACTCCGTACGAAATGACGAATTATGTTGCAACTGCGGGTACAGGTGATTACGAGGGAACATATCAGTATTTGGCAGACGCAGTTGAATCAGAACCCTTGACGGTTCAGTATGGTCAACTTGTTAAGATTACAAACGGAGCGTATAACCTGACAAACGGTTCATTTGTTACAGCTCCGAGAACTCTTCTTGAAAAGAAAACTGAGCCGGAAGAGGATGTTGTTCATTACTTCAAGTGTTGGACAATCAAGACATCAAGCGGAGCTACTGTGGCAAGCTGCTACTATCCTGAGTTTAATTACATCACCTATGACAATTGTATTGTTGAGGCTGAGTATTCGACTGATAACAAGAATTACTTTGAATACTTTAATGAAGCAAAGGGAGCGACAGCAACATTCCTTAAGAACACCAGAACTCAATGGAATGTTGACGCGTCCACATCTCCGCAACAGGCAGACTTGATTTATTCTGACTTTGCTCTTTCGTTCAAGAACGGTGATGTCAAGTTCTATGAAGACGGTTGGTCAAGTGATTACGAAGCAGGAATAGTTCTGCAGCGTCTTGATGCGGTTGAGATGGATTCAGACGGAAAGCACACAAAAACTCTCTCTCAATATGAATCCCAATACTCAAGTACTTTAACATCAGCTAAAAACGATATTCTTACCAATATTAACAGTCTTAATTCTATTTCTGGTATTCCCACTAGAAAAACTGCATTTACTTATAATAAGTTCGATAACAAGAACAGACTCGAGTATTATGTTGGTCAGTACAATTCCAAGTCTTGGGATGAAACTAAACAGAAATGGGTATATTCCGAGTGGGATAATGAAAACGGTGAATGGACTTCGGGACAGAATGCGTCAAAATATGTTTATAGACTCTTTACATATATTTATGATAAGAATGATTCTTCAAAGAGTGTTATTTCAGAACCGGCGTACTTCTATCTTTACAACACGGTAAATGATTAAGGAGGGACTTGTATATGAAAAAAGAATATACTTCACCTGAATTTGAAATTTATAGGGTAGTTCTTAATTATTCCGTTTTGGGAGACAGTATTCCTGAGGTACCCAAAGAAGACGGTGAGATTATTGATAACGAATGGGGCAACTGGTAAAACAGACACAATAACAGGCAACAGCTTTTGCTGTTGCCTGTAAGGTAAGGTGATTGAATTGAAAAATTGTTTTAAATGCATTTTATCCTTAATAATTTGCTGTATTCTTTGTTGTTCACTTTCTATAAGCGCTTTTGCTGAGACGTACTTTGTTATGGATGGATTCACTTACAGAGAGGTTGATTATGGTGTGTCTATTCATGCATGGGATTATAACTCTGACATAATGCAGATTCCTCAGCTGCTTGGTAGTAAACGTGTTGTGTCCATTGATGACTTTGCTTTTTCAAAGGACGAGAATTTATTAAGTGTTGATTTTTCGAAAGCCTCTTATCTTTGGGATATAGGAAAAATGACATTTCTTGGTTCTTCACTTAAAGGCGAATTGAATTTATCTCCTGCAATCACAAGTATTGGCGTCGGGGCATTCCAAGGTTGTTCGGAATTAACAAGAATTATTTACAACGCAAACACAACCTCTGTATCAAATCAATGTTTTAAAGATTGCACGTCTGTTGATGAAGTTAAAATTGAATCAGCTGTTGAATCTATCGGTGCTTACTCTTTTCAAAACTGCACATCTTTAAAATCGATTGTAATTCCAAAAACCGTACGAATTATTAACCAAACAGCTTTTCTCGGTTGTTCTGATTTTACAATAATCAGCAACATGAACTCCTACGCTGAGGAGTATGCCAATAGTAATAATATTGAGTTTGAGGCGCTTGATCCTAGAATCGGCGACGCGAACTATGATAAAGACTTGAATATTCAGGACGTTACCGCTATCCAGAAATACAAAGCGGGTCTTACGACTTTGAGTAAATCCGGACTCCGAGCCGCCGACGTTACGGGAGACGGAGAGGTAAGCGTCAGGGACGCTACTCAGATTCAGAGGTATCTCGCGAGCATTATTACCGAGTTTTAAAAAGCGTTGTTTTCCTTGAAAAAGCAATGTCAGTATTAAAGAAAACTTTAACCCCGCCGTTGATGAAGTTTTATTTCAGATAAAACCTATCCAAAGGCGGCACTAAAAATAACTTCTACGTTTTTGTTTTCATAAATTTCTTTTTGCTTCTCTCCCCTACTCTGTTTTCTTGTAAAAAATTTTTGTATAAAAAGAGGGCGGAGAAAAATCTCCGCCCTGAAATGGTTGTTTTGTGTTTATTTGATCTTGAGTTTTATTGTCTTTGTTACGGTCTTGGAGGCGTAGGTTGAGTTGCCTGCGGCTTTAACCTTGAGCTTGACCTTGTAGGTGCCCTTCTTGTACTTGCCCTTGGCGAGCTTGAGCTTGCCTGCCTTTGACGCTTTGAGCTTTTTGAGGAGCTTTTTGGAGGTGCCGCTCTTTACTATGCTGACCTTTACCTTGCCCTTTGCGCTCTTGATTGCGAGAACCTTTACGGTCTGCGCCTTCTTTTTAAGCTTGGACGCCTTTAAGGTCTTGTTCGCCGCCTTGACCTTGACGGTGTTCTTGATTTTGGTGGAGTCTATTGAGGACGGAGCGTCGCTGAACGAGGCGTTCGGGGTTTTGTTAGAGCCGCCCGGGTTAAAGCTTGAACCGCCGTTGTCCGAGGAACCGCCGTTGTTATTTGATGAACCGCCGTTGTTTGACGAACCGCCGTTGTTATTCGAGGAGCCGCCGTTGTTATTTGACGAACCGCCGCCGTTGTCTGACGAGCCGCCGTTGTTATTGCCCGAGGAGCCGCCGTTGAATGAGCCTGACTGTGATACGGTCATATTCTTGAGGGAATTTACAACCGCCTCGCCCGCCGCTGTGATCGAGCTGTTCGCAGCGTATATGGTGTTGTCGGAGTCGAGCTCCTCAATCTGCATATTGATCGTAGCAGTACCTGTTGAGCCAGCTATCGGCTTGAATTTAACCGATACAAGCACCGGGCCGCCCGAGAAGTCAAATGGCTTTACGGGGCTTGAGAAGTTGAAGCAAGCCATATTAGCCATCGCGTTGAGGTTATCGATTACTACGTTGCCGATTACGGGGAACTCCCATGAAACGATTTGAAGCTTTGAGTTATTGTAATAAAGTGAAGCCTGAGCGTCAACAAGAGGCTCGGCGCAGGTGAGCTTGTAGGTTACGGTGAGCTCGCTGCCTGTTACCGCCTCGGTCTTTACAGTCTGACCGTTGAGCTGAACATCGGCTGTGAGCGCGCCGCCGTCGGTGTCCTGATAAGCGCTTGTCGGGGTTACTACGGGAGCGTCTGTCGCGGGCTCAACATACGGAGGATTGGTCTCGACGGGTGTATAGCCGTTATCGCCGCCGTTGTTGTCGCCGTTTTCCCAACCGCTGTTGCCGTTGTCTCCGTTATCGGAGCCGTTATCGGAGCCGCTTCCCCACGCGCCGCCGTACTGCTCGAAGGTCTCGCCGAACTCGTTTGAGCCCTGCTCGGAGCTGCCGTCGAGAGTATAAACGCCGCCGTCCTGGGTGTACTCGCCCGAGGTCTGGCCGACTCTGGCTGACCAGTCGGCGCCGCCCGAGGTCTTTACGAAGATTACGTTGTCCGCAACGCCCTCGAACTTGATTTTGCCGCCCTCGTCGGAGCCTGTTACCCATGAGCCTGCCATTCCGCCCGCGTATGACCAGACGTACCACTCACCCGTGTTGCCCGCGGGATCGAGATAAACAGTCGCGCTGCCTGTGGGGGGAGTTTCGTCTGAGCCTGAGCCGCCGTTATCGCCGCCGTTGTCGCCGCCGTTGTCCCAGCCTCCGTTATCGCCGCTGTTGTCGCCGCCGTTATCCCAGCCGCCGTTGTCACCGCCGCCGTTGTCGCCGCTCGGAGCGTCGCCGCCCCAAACAACATTGAGAAGAGCTCCGTAGCCTTCGCCCCAGTAAACAGTTGCGTGAGAACCCTGAATTGTCAAATCACCTGATTTATTCCAAACATTTGACCAATCCTGATTGGGACTATCCCCCATTGGACATCTTACGACAACAACATTGTTATCGCAATCATCAAAATAAACCGCTTGAGCTTTTTCGCCGTGTCCGCTTACGAGACGGCCTTCGCCGCCGTCGGGCCATGTCCAGATGTACCAGCTTGTGGGACTGTCGGGTGTGTCGCAGTTGGAAACATCAATGGAAATCGTCTGTCCGCCTGTTTTCGCCTTGCCGTTCTCCGCGGCGAACGCTGTTACGCCGAGCGCGGTGAAGCAGCTGAGCACAAGACACAGCGCAAGCGCGATTGAAATAAATTTTCTTGTCATGGTTTTTCCTCCCTTGTTAATTTCAAAATTCTTCTTGACATTATTGTAGCAGATTTTTGAGCATTTCACAATCCAAATTTTAAGTTAATTTATTATGAAAAATGTACATTTTCACATAGCCGCGCTGCGCATAAACGCGTTCGGGCTTTCCAATCCTAGTATTATCAAAAATAATCCGTTTCCGAAAATTTTTTCGGAGTAAGTATATTATTTTTTGTAGACATAAAAGGAAAAATGGTATATACTGAATATATATGACTATTCGGAGGGAAAAGCTATGCCTGATACCTACTATAAGGAAGCGTTGAAGCTCGCTCAAAAGGAATACAGAAACAGCGTTTACAAGGGTAAATCGCCCTGTCTGCCCGTACTGGACGACTTTCTCTCGGGCGAAAGAACCTCCGCGGGGATAGACCTCGGACTCGTGCAGATTCCCGCCGATAAAATCGTCGGAACAAAGACCCGCGGAAGGGTCAACGCCTTCGCGCCGAATTTTATGCCTATCATGGAGGACGGAACGGAGTTCGCCGAGAAGTGGAAGCACCTGTGCAAGGCTCACCTCAACGAGGGAATCCGCGACCCGATCAAGGCTTACGAGTATATGAACCGCTACTACGTCGAGGAAGGCAACAAGCGCGTCAGCGTTTTAAAATTCTTCGGCGCGGTGAACATCACGGGAACGGTCACGCGCATTCTCCCCGAGCGCAACGGCGAGGAGGAGGTCGAGCTCTACTACGAGTTTGTAAACTTCTACAAATACAGCAAAATTAACTTCATCGAGTTCAGCAAGCGCGGAAGCTACGCGACTCTCCAAAAGCTGCTCGGCAAAGAGCCCGAGGAGGAATGGACCGAGGACGAGCAAAAGGAGTTCGCGGCTGTCTACCACTATTTTGAGCAGGCATACGCCGCCGCGGGCGGAAAAAAGCTCAGCTCGACCGTGGGCGACGCAATGCTCAGCTACATCAAGGTTTACGGCTACCCCGAATTAAAGGTCACCGAGACCGCCGATATAAAGAAAAAGCTCCAGCATATGTGGGAGGACGTTGAGCTTCAGGAGGATGAAGAACCGATCGAGCTCAAGCTTGATCCCGCCGAGGAAAAGAAGCCCGGCGTGCTTTCAAAGGTGCCGCTCGTTCTGCCGATCGTCGCGCCGCCGATTTTGAAGGTAGCGTTTTTGTACGACGGAACGCCCGAGCGGTCGGGCTGGGTTCACGACCACGAAAAGGGCAGACTTCACATTCAGAGAATTTTTGACGATAAAATAGAAACAAAAGCATATTCAAACGTTATGGAAAACGACCCGCTCGAGGTATTTGAGCAGGCGATCAAGGACGGCGCGAAGCTAATTTTCGCGACTACGCCGAGGCTTATGCCCGCCAGTCTCAGAGCGGCGGTCGAGCATCCCGATATTCTGATAATGATCTGCTCGCTTAATAAGTCGCACCGCTACATCCTCTCCTACTACACAAGAATGTACGAAGCAAAGTTCATCCTCGGAGCCGTCGCGGGCTCGCTCACCGAGAGCGGAAAGCTCGGCTACGTCTGCGACTACCCGATTTACGGTCAGATAGCGGGAATAAACGCATTTGCGCTCGGCGCTCAGATGGCGAACCCGAGAGCGAAGGTTTATATTGAATGGTCGTCGGTAAAGGGCGCGAAGGAAGCGGCGACAGCCCTCGCGGAAAAGGGAATCCATTTCATCTCGTCGCAGGACACCGCGAGATTTATGATGGACAACCGCGACAGCTACGGACTTTCCTACATCGAGGGCGATAAGCTCGATTTGCTCGCGACTCCCGTGTGGAAATGGGGCGCGTACTACGAGGCGATCCTCAGGCAGGTGTTCAACAAAACCCTGAAGGCGGAGTACGAGAGCAGCAGCAAGGCGCTAAACTACTACTGGGGAATGTCGGCGGGAGTTGTCGACATCGTTTACTCGGACACCCTCCCCCTTGCCTCGAGGCGTTTCGCGGACTTTATGAAGCAAAGCATTGTACACAATGTATTTGCGCCGTTTATCACTCCCCTGACAACTCAGAACGGAGAAATTATCGGCAAGGACGAAAAAACACTCAGCCTTGAGCAGATAATAAATATGGACTACCTTGTCGAGAACGTAGTCGGCTCGATTCCGAAGTACGTGGAGCTCAGCCCAATGGGCAAGGCTACGGTCGATATGGCGGGAATCGAGCAGTCCCAGAACATCACCGCGCGTGACGACGAGGAGGACGAAAAACCCGAGGACGGTGAGAACGAATGAAGATACTCGCCGTCGCGGACGTAGAGTCGAAGTTCTACTACGACTTCTACTCCCCCGGGAAGCTAAAGGACTTTGATTTGATAATAGGCTGCGGCGACCTGCCCGAGGAGTATCTGGAATTTCTTGTAACGATGGCGGACTGTCCTCTGATTTATATTCACGGAAACCACGATAATTTCCGAAAAAAGCCAGAGGGCTGTATCTGCATCGACGGCGACTTTTTCGAGTACAAGGGAGTCAGGTTCGTCGGGCTCGGAGGGTCGTACAAGTACAGAGACGGCCAGTATATGTTCACGGAAAATCAGATGAAGCTCAGGATCATAAAGCTTCTGCCGAAGATTCTGATTCACAAGGGCTTTGACGTCCTCGTCACCCACGCCCCCGCGAGACACTTAAACGACTTTGACACCCTGCCGCACAGGGGCTTTGAGTGCTTCAACAGGCTTCTCGAGAAATTCAGACCCTCGTACTTTCTCCATGGGCATATCCACCGCAACTACGCCTCATACATACCGCAAAAAACCGACCGCGACGGTATTACCGTAATAAACGCTTACGAATACTGTGTGCTGGAGGTTGAAGAAAGCGCCGAAAACAAAGGGCGCGATTCCGAGATAACGATTCAAAAATCCGAATACGGAGTAAGATACTGATCGGTCGGGCATTAAGGCTCGACCGATTTTTCTATATAAGAAAAACGGCGGATTTCTCCGCCGATTATTGTCTGAATTTTCTTTTTATTTTTTGAAGAATATTGTCCACCTTTTTGGGCGTGGTTTCAAGCGCCTCGGCTATTTCCTTGTAGGCGTAGCCCTCGGCATACATATTGAAAACCCTGCGCTCGTCCGAGGTGAGCATTGAGTTTAAATGCTGCAAAAATGTCTTTAAATACTCGCGCTCGAGAACGTGGTCCTCGACGCTCTGCTTTTCGTCGGACTTGTCGCTGAGCTCATCCATCGAAACAAGCCGCGAGTCGGGCACAGAGCTCTTCGCGTTTGCCTTCTTGATTAAGTCGTTAAAACGGTTTTTCGCGCATTTTACGGCGTAGTTTTTGTAGGAGGCCTTGCTCTTTTCGTCATAGCTGCTGCACGCTATCAGAAACGACAAAAGCCCCTCCTGAACCAAATCCTGAGTCTCATAACCCGCTACCTTGTAGTTTGAGGTGAGCGAGTAAATGAGCTTGATGTATCTGATTGTGATTTCCTCAAAGGCTTTTCCGTCGCCTTTTTTTGTAAGCATCGCGAGAACAGAGTCGTCAAGGTTGCCGTAATTTTTTAATCTCAAACGCTCACACCTTTCCTTATAGATGTTTTATTATACAATATTATTAGATTTTTGTCAACTTTTATGAATTTTTTTGGATTTTCTATTGCTAAAACGAACGTTTGTTGTTATAATATTCATATATACGAAGGGTGGGAGAACAATGGTAGTAAAATGCAAAAGCTTCGGGCTGTTCGGAATCGACAGCTACCCCGTCGAGGTTGAGGCTTCGGTATCGCGCGGACTGGCGACGTTTGAGCTGGTCGGACTTCCCGACACGGCGGTAAAGGAGAGCCGCGACAGAGTAAGAGACGCGTTTCGCAATTCGGGCTTTGAATTTCCCGTGTCCAGGCTAACGGTCAACCTTGCTCCCGCGGACACCAAAAAGGCGGGCGCGATTTATGACCTGCCGATTTTCGTCTCGATCTTAAAGGTCACGGGCACGCTGAGAGCAAATATAGACGACTGCGCTTTTATCGGCGAGCTGGGACTTTCGGGCGAGGTGCGCCCCGTAAACGGGATTCTGCCTATGGCGATTGAGGCGAAGAAGAACAAAATAAAACGGCTTTTTGTTCCCGCCAAGAACGCGTGCGAGGGCGCTGTCGCCGAAGGAATAGAGGTCTACCCCGTCAACAACGTCAACGAGCTTTATGAGCATCTTAACGGAACGGCTCCCATAACCCCCGCAAAGCCGAGGATAATCACCGAGGACAAGAGCCGACTCCCCGACTTCGCGCAGGTAAAGGGTCAATTCGAGGTAAAGCGCGCGCTTGAGGTAGCCGCCGCGGGAGGTCACAACGTTCTGCTGATAGGACCGCCCGGATCGGGAAAAAGTATGCTCGCAAAGCGTATGACCTCGATTCTGCCCGATATGACAAATGAGGAAACGATTGAGACCACGAAAATCCACTCAATCGCGGGAACCCTGCCGGAGGGGGTATCGCTCATATCGTCAAGACCGTTCCGCTCACCCCATCACACCGTTTCATATATTTCAATCAGCGGCGGCGGCACGACTGTCAAGCCCGGAGAGGTAAGCCTTGCCAACAACGGCGTGCTGTTTCTCGACGAGCTGCCCGAGTTCGGGCGAAAGACGATGGAGGTTTTACGCCAGCCGCTTGAGGACGGAACCGTTACTGTTTCGCGAGTTAACGGAAAGTACACCTATCCTTGCAGCTTTATGCTTATAGCCGCAATGAACCCCTGTCCCTGCGGCTACTACACCCATCCGACGAGGGAATGTACCTGCTCGCCGAACAAGGTCAAGCGTTACCTCAACAGGGTTTCGGGACCCTTGCTCGACCGCTTTGACATACAAATCGAGGTGCCGCCCGTAAAATATGACGAGCTTACGGACAACGCGGGCTGCGAATCCTCCGCCGAAATAAAGAAAAGGGTTGACGCCGCAAGAAAAATCCAGAACGAAAGATACAAAAACTCCGCAACAACCTGCAACGCGAGGGTGACGGAGAAGGAATTCGAGGAGCTGTTCAAGCTCACGAAGGACGCCTCCGACCTGCTCAAATCGGTATTTGAGAAGATGAGCTATTCCGCTAGGGGCTACTCGAAGGTAGTCAAGGTCGCGCGGACGATAGCCGACCTCGAAAACAGCAGGGATATTGAAGCCCGCCACATCGCCGAGGCGGTACAGTACAGGAGCCTCGACAGAAAATACTGGAACAAAACATAGAAAAAGCCGACTCGGGTGAGTCGGCTTTCATTATTCTTCTGTAGAATTATCTTCCTCTGTGTGGACGAAGGTACCGTCCATAATCGCCTCAAAGTCCTTGCTGTGCATTTTCTCATGCTTCATCAGATAGCCCGCGATTTCGTGGAGCTTATCAATTCTGGAGTTGAGAATCGTCTCAGCCTGTTTGTAAGCCTTGTTGACGATTTCGAGCACGACCTTGTCGATTTTCGCCGCTGTCTCCTCGGAGTAGTCCTTGACGTGACCCATATCGCGTCCGAGGAATACCTCGCCGCTCTGCTGACCGTAAGCGATAGGACCGAGCTCTGAGGTCATACCGTACTTAGTGACCATTCCGCGGGCGGTTTTGGTCGCCTTTTCGATGTCGTTCGAGGCTCCCGTGGAGATATCGTCAAGCACAATCGCCTCCGCTACGCGTCCGCCGAGCGCTACAACGATGTCCTCGAACATCTCGTTTTTCGACATATATGACTTATCCTCGGTCGGAAGCGGCATTGTGTAGCCGCCCGCCATACCGCGCGGGATAATTGAAATCTCGTGTACGGGATCCTGAGTCTCGCACTCGTGGAAGAGAATCGCGTGACCCGCCTCGTGGTAGGCTGTGAGCTTCTTTTCCTTTTCGCTCATAACCTTGCTCTTCTTCTCTGTGCCTGCTACGACCTTGATCGTAGCGTCCTCGATTTCCTTCATCGTGATTGCCTTTTTATCGGCGCGCGCGGCGAGAAGAGCCGCTTCGTTGAGAAGGTTTTCGAGGTCCGCGCCCGTAAAGCCCGCGGTCGTCTTTGCGATCGTGCGAAGATTCACGTCGGGAGCCAAAGGCTTTTTGCGCGCGTGAACCTTCAGAATAGCCTCACGTCCGTTGATGTCGGGGTAGCTTACGATTACCTGACGGTCGAATCTTCCCGGACGCATAAGCGCGGGATCGAGGATGTCGGGTCTGTTGGTCGCGGCAATCATTATTACGCCCTCATTAGCGCCGAATCCGTCCATCTCTACGAGGAGCTGGTTAAGAGTCTGCTCACGCTCGTCGTGGCCGCCTCCGAGTCCCGCTCCGCGCTGACGTCCGACGGCGTCGATCTCGTCGATAAAGACGATGCAGGGTGAGTTTTTCTTTGCCTGGTCAAACAAATCGCGCACACGTGAAGCGCCGACACCGACGAACATTTCCACGAAATCGGAGCCCGAAATCGAGAAGAACGGAACGCCCGCCTCGCCCGCTACGGCTCTCGCTAGAAGGGTTTTACCTGTTCCCGGAGGTCCCACGAGCAGAACGCCCTTGGGAATACGCGCGCCGAGGGTGTTGAACTTTTCGGGGGTTTTGAGGAATTCAACGATTTCCTCGAGCTCTTCCTTTTCCTAGTCCGCTCCCGCGACGTCGTCAAAGGTCGTCTTGCGCTTTTCGTCGTTGGTGTTCTTGATTTTTGCCTTGCCGAAGCTCATCTCCTTGCCGCCGAGTCCGCCGCCGCCCATTCTCTTCATAATGAACAGCCAGAACACAATTAGCAGCACAAAGGTTATGATCGTCGGCAGAATATTCATTATAAATGAATTATCGGCCTTGCGCACGAGGTCGTACGTCATATCCTTGTTCTTGGGGACGTACTCCCTGATATCCGCGCGGAACTCCTCGGGGTCGGCGATCGTGCCCGTTACCACGGTTTTCTTCGAGTCATTGAGCGTGATTTTGATCGCACCTGTGCCGTAGTTGAGCTGGTAATCGGCGACCTTGCCCTGCTCGAAATACGAGATAAGCTGCGAGGTCTTTACTGTATCTGTTTTCTGCTGTGTGTTAAAAAGCAGTGTAGCGAGGAGTATCACAACAATCGGAATACCGATGTAGAATAACAGATTACGGGTTTTCTTCTTATTATCCAATACCGTTTCACTCCTTATAATAGTATTGTATATTCAATCGAAATTATAAATAAACCTCGGGTTTTAAAATACCAACATAAGGTAATGTGCGGTATTTTTCGGCGTAGTCGAGTCCGTAGCCGACGATAAACGCGTCGGGAATGACCTTTCCTACGTACTTGACGGGAACCTCGACCCTTCTGCGGTCGGGCTTGTCAAAGAGCGTGACGATCTTGACGGAGGCGGCTCCCTTAGCGAGGAAGTACTTTACGAGGAAGCTCAAGGTGTTGCCCGAGTCGATGATATCCTCAACGATAAGCAAATCCTTTCCCTCGACCGACTGAGAGACGTCCTTGAGGACGTTTACTCGGCCTGTGCTCTCGGTGCCATCAGCGTATGAGGAGACGACCACGAAATCGATTTTAAAGTCGTTTTTCATCGCCTTCATAAGGTCAGCCATAAAGAGGATGCTTCCCTTGAGCACGCCGACCATGAGCAAATCCCTGCCCTCGTAGTCGCTGTCGATTTCCCTCGCGAGTCTTTCCACAATTGAGGCGAGCTCATGCTCGCTTACGAGAATTCTTTCCACGTCTTTGTTCATAGCGTTTTCCTTTCTATAACACTTGCCTCAAAAAGCCCTTTCCCCTGCCTTGAAAAGCCGAAGCCCTCGAGCCACATGACGGTTGAGCCGTCGGCGACGAGAATGAGCGTTCCGCGCTTTTCACGGGGGATTTTTGCCTCAATGAAAAGCTTTTTGAGCGATTTTGTTACCCTTCTGTCTATAAATGTAAAGCTGTCGCCCGCCTGTCTGAGACGGATTGTCAGCGGATTGCCTGTTTTTAGTTCTTTAAAAGAATATTTCTTGCCGTTGAACTCAAATCCAACCTTATCTTTTAATTCTATAGGAGAAAATTTAATACTCTCCCCCGATTTGATGAACCTCAGAACACCTTGCTTGCAGTCGGCGGTAGTTTTGTTGTTGATGTCGATTCGGGAGCGTTCCCGCACAGCCTTGCCGATAAGCTTCAGGGTGTTGAAATCGGGCTCAATATTATTTTTCTTTAAGAGAAAATAGAATAGTTCGTCTCTAAGCGCCTTGGGCAAAGATAAGATTTTTTCACAGCTGTAGCCGTTTTCAACCCTGACCTCTTGCTCCGCCTGAACTGCGTTTAGTTCTAAATAAGAATTAACATCCCTCATAACCTCGCTGAAATTGGTTATGTTTTTCTCGAAATTCGGGTTTATCCCGCGGCAGGCGGTCACGATTTGGTGCCTGATTTTGTTGCGCGTGTAGTCGTCGCTGAGGTTGGTGCTGTCGGTGACAAAGCCGAGGTCGTTTTCGGCGCAGTAGCACTCGACCTCTTCCCTTGTGACGTAAATCAGCGGTCGGATGATATTTCCCCTGACGGGTGAGATTCCCGAGGCTCCGAGCGCTCCCGCGCCCCTTATAAGATTGAAAAGCACTGTCTCGGCGTTGTCCGAGGCGGTGTGAGCGGTTGCGATTTTCGCGTTTTTACGCTTGCTGAGCTCGTCGAAAAAAGAGTACCTCTCAAGCCTTCCGCAAAGCTCCTCACTCTGTTTATTCTCCCTCGCGAGCACGCGGATATCGACGCTTTTGACAAAAAGCTCCGCGTTATAATTCTCGCAAAGAATTTTACAAAAGCTTTCGTCCCTGTCAGCCTCCTCGCCCCGCAGGTTGTGGTTGAGGTGAGCGGCGTACACGGTAAGGTCGAGCTCGTCCCTGAGAGAGCAAAGAATATGAAACAGCGAAACGGAATCAGCTCCGCCCGAGAGAGCGACAATAACCCGATCTCCCCTTTGGAGCATATTAAAATCCGATAACGCCTTATGTACCGAGGTTGAAAAATTACTCATGATTGCGGTCGATCGAGGTGAAGCGCATAAACTCACCCTGCCAGTGGAGCTTGACCGTGGTGGTCTCGCCGTGACGGTTTTTGGCGACAATGCACTCGCCGCTGTTCTGGTCGGACTGAACGGCGGGACCCTCGTCTGAGTCGCTGTCGCCCTTATTGTAGTAGCCCTCGCGGTAGAGGAAAAGGATAATATCCGCGTCCTGCTCGATAGAACCCGACTCACGCAGGTCAGATAGCATCGGGCGGTGATCCTGTCGGGACTCCGCAGCGCGGTTGAGCTGCGAGAGACAGATAACGGGGACGTTGATTTCCTTTGCGAGGATTTTCAGATTTCTTGTGATTTCCGAGACCTCCTGGACACGGTTGTCGATCCTGCGTCCGCTGGTCATAAGCTGGAGATAATCTATAACGACCAAATCGATCTGACGCAGCCTGCGAAGCTTCGACTTGATTTCGGCGACTGTGATGCCCGGGGTATCGTCGAGGTAGAACTCGCAGTGCGAAAGCACGTCTCCCGCGGATACGAGCCGCTGCCATTCCTCGTCGCGGAGCTTGCCTGTACGAAGCTTAGTGCCCGCTACAAGCGCCTCGGTCGACATAAGACGCGAGGCAAGCTGCTCCTTCGTCATTTCAAGCGAGAAGAAGGCGACCGTCTTTTTCGCCGCTTCCGCGACGTTACGGGCGATGTTGAGCGCAAAGCTCGTTTTTCCCATACCCGGTCGGGCGGCAAGCAGAATCAGGTCGGAGCGGTTGAGTCCCGTTATGACGTAGTCGAGGTCGTTTATTCCCGAGGGAATCGGCTTTATCGCGTCGTCGGAATCGCTGTTGAGAGCGTCGAGACGGTCAAATTCCTTCAAGATGACCTGCGACAACGGCTCAAGCCCGGTCGTGTTCTCGCGTCGGATGTCGTAAATCCTGTGCTCCGCAGAGTCGAGAAGCATCGAGGGCTCGTACTCACCCGAGGAAGCCTCGTCGATTATATCGCGCGAGGCGCTTATAAGCGCGCGGACGTCGTACTTCTCGCGGACGATTTTCGCGTACTCGACGGCGTTTGAAATCGCGGGACAGTTCTGAGCCAAATCCATAAGATAGGTCTTTCCCGTCGCGTCGTCAAAGCCCCTGTCACGCTTGAGGAGTTCTAGCACAGTGACAAAGTCGACGCTTTTTCCGACGTTGAAGAGGTCGAGAATCGCGGAGTAGATTATTCTGTGAGTCTGTACGTAGAAAAACTTCGGGTCGGAAAGCGTCTGCACAACCTCGTCGAGGACGCTTCCGTCGAGAATAATCGCGCCGAGAACCGCCTGCTCAGCCTCGGGGCTGTAGGGCAGGTTGAGTCCGTCATATCCTGTTTTAACGGTTGAATCGGCCATTTTACTTCCTTCTTACTTATCTACGTCGACTACTTCGATGTTGAGCTCGGCGGTGACGCCCGTAAAGAGCTTGATCTGAGCGGTGTAGGTGCCGAACTTCTTTATATCCGACGAAAGAGAGATTTTTCTCTTGTCGATGTTGATTTGATAACGCTGCTTGATTTCGTTAGAGAGATCCTTCGCGGTTACGCTTCCGAATAGCTTGTCGCCCGAGCCCTTGAGCTTCATAACGAGGGTTTTGCCCTCGAGCTGACTCTTGTAGTGCTCAGCCTGAGCCTTCTGGGTAGCGATTTTGTAGTTTTTGCTGTCCTCGGCGTTTTTATACTCGTTCATAGCCTGAGCGTTGGCTTCCTTGGCGAGCTTTCTGGGAAACAAAAAGTTTCTCGCGTAGCCGTCGGAGGCGTTTACGAGGTCGCCCTTCTTTCCGAGGGGCTTTACGTCCTGCAATAAAATTACCTTCATTTATATCATTCCTTTCGGTTTTCTAACGGATAAACATTATTAAGAGCGGTGAGGAGCTGCTGTCTGACCTCCTCGACGGTTTCGCCCTTGATCTGAACCGCCGCCATATTCTGGTGACCGCCGCCGCCGAGAGCCTCCATTACAAGCTGAACATTCAGCTTGCCGAAGCTTCGGGAGCTTATGTTAACGGTGTCGCTGTCAGTGCGGAACACAACGAAGCTCGCGCTCACGCCCTCAACGGTCAGAAGCTCGTCGGCTGCCTGAGCGCACACGAGACGAAGGTTCTCGCAGTTTTGCTCAGTGACCGCAATGGCGCAGTTGTTGATGATTTCGGCTTCGCTGACGATTTTATACTTTTCCTTGTGAGTTTCGAGGGTCGAGGCGAAGAGATTCTTTGTCTCAACGGTATCGGCGCCCTTTTTCCTCAGAAACGCCGCCGCCTCAAAGGTTCTGACTCCCGTTCTCACGACAAAGCTCTTTGTATCGAGCATAATTCCCGAGAGAAGAGCGTCAGCCTGCAATCTGCTTACATAGTTCTCGCCTATATAGGTCAGAAGCTCGGCGACCATCTCGGACGCGGAGGAAGCCGTGGGCTCGTGGTAGAACACGATCGCGTCCTTGATATAGTTTACCATCTTGCGGTGGTGGTCGATAACCACAACATTATCGCACTTTTCGAGAAGCTCGGGGCTTTCGACGTAGGACGGAATGTGAGTATCGACGATTATGAGCAGAGTCTTTGAGGATACGCTTCTCAAAGCCTCCTCGGGAGTGATGAACATCGGCTCCTCCGAGGACTCCGCCAAATCTATGAGCTGCTTTGCCATTGTGTTTTCCTTGTCAATGACAATGCGGCAGTACTTTTTGAACGCCTGACGAACGACAGGCTGGAGACCGACAGCCGCTCCGACACAGTCGAGGTCGGAGAATCGATGACCCATAATGTAGACTCGGTCGGACTCCGAGATAACTCTTGAAATCGAGGTTGAGACAACCCTTGTTCTGACCTTACTCATTCTCTCGATTCCCGCGGAAACACCGCCGATGAACTCATACTCGCCGTCGCGCATAATAACGACCTGATCGCCGCCTCTGCCGAGAGCCATATCGAGCGCTTTTCTGGCGCAGATTTCGCTTTCGACAAGGTTTGAGCAGTTGACTCCTATTCCCATCGAAATCGTAGCGGAGCGGTTGTTATAGGTTATGGAACGGATGTCGTTTAGAATCGGGAATTTGTTTGAAATAAGCTTGTCGAGGTGGATTTTATCAAAAATAATCATATAGCGGTTCGAGGGCAGGGTCTTGAAAAACGCCTTGTTCTCCTCAGAGAAGCGCAGAAGCTTTTCCTCGAGCTCAACCATAAGGCGGCCGTTTTCTTCCTCACCGTCGTTTGTGAAGCCCTCGCGGTTGTCGCAAACGATAATCGCCACTGACTTGCGCTCCTCGTTGTATTTTTTCGCTATATCCTTGTAATAGGTGTTGTCAAAATAGAAGCATATGAAGCCGTCGTCAACCGAGGTGCAGAACACCGTATAATGGTTGCCGTCGAAATCGAGGTCAAAGCCCTCCGTGTCAGCCGCCTCGTCAATCTGCCGCGAGCCGAGGTAAACGCCGATATTTTCGTTGATCGGGTTTCTGCCCTGACAGAGCTGTTTTTTGAAGCGGAGGTTGCTCCACACGATGTCGCCAAACTTTCCCGCGACGACAACAGGCATTTTAAAACGCTCTAGATAAGTTGTGTTGATCCCCGAAATATTGGTGATTACTCCCGCGATAGTGCGGTCGAGGTACCTTTTGAGCCGCCTTCTGGAAAAAATATAGATGAATACAGAGGCGACGGCGAAAACCGCCTGGATCATTCCCAGAATATAATTGTACGGGAACAGCACCACCGCTCCGCACGCGAGCAGAACGGATAATATTAAGTATAACGGGGTTGATGTCCAAACAATTCTTTTCATAGCTTCTAAATCAAATTAGCCTTAAACTTCCTGTAAAATCGGCAGAATCATCGGATTTCTGCGTGTTTTCTGAGCGATAAGCTTTGAAACGCTGTCCTTGATCCTGTTCTTGATTGTGCCCCACTCGTGGATATTGTTGTCAGCGCAGTCCTCGAGGATTTCGAGGGCGCGCGCGCGGATTTCGTCGAGCAGAGCTTCACTTTCGCGAACATATACAAAGCCTCTTGAGACGATGTCGGGGCCGCTGATAACGTGGCCGTCGTAAACGTCGAGCGAGGCGACGATGATTATAAGACCGTCCTGAGCGAGGTGCTTTCTGTCGCGGAGGACGATCGAGCCGACGTCGCCGACTCCGAGTCCGTCGACAAATACCTTGCCCGCGGTGACGGGAGCAAGTTCCTTTATGAAGTCGTGATTGATCTCAAGCTGACTTCCTATGTCGCCGATAAAGATATTTTTCTTGTCGATTCCGAGCGACTGAGCGAGCTCGGCGTTCTTTCTCAAGTGCTTCTGCTCGCCGTGAACGGGGATAAAATACTTCGGGTTTACGAGCTTCTGGAGGATTTTGAGTTCCTCCTGACAGGCGTGACCCGAGACGTGCACGTCGTACATACCCTCGTAAATGACCTTGCAGCCGCGCTTCAACAGCTCGTCGACTACGTTTCCGACGGTTTTCTCGTTGCCGGGGATGGGGTTCGCGGAGATGATTATGAAGTCTCCCTCACCCACCATAACCTTTCTGTGGTCGGAGTAAGCCATTCTCGACAAAGCCGACATCGGCTCACCCTGACTGCCTGTTGTAATCAGAACGATTTGCTCGGGCGTGTAGCGTGAAAGCATATCGATATCTATCATCATATTCTCGGGAATCCTGAGATATCCGAGCTCTGCGGCGACGGACATATAGTTGACCATCGAGCGTCCCGAGAGAGCTACCTTTCTGCCGTACTTCTCGGCGCAGTCAATAATCTGCTGAACTCGGTTGACGTTCGAGGCGAAGGTCGCGATTATGATTCTGTTTTTTGACGCCTCGTTGAAGAGGCTGTCGAGGCTGGCGGTGACCGTCTGCTCAGTAGCGGTGTAGCCCTTGCGGTTGGCGTTCGTGCTCTCGCAGAAAAACGCGAGAACGCCCTCGTGACCGAGACGCGCAAAGGCGTGCAGGTCAATCATCTCGCCGATAAACGGCGTGCAGTCGATTTTAAAGTCGCCCGAGTGAACGACAATGCCCGCGGGGGTGTGGAGCGCAATGGCGCAGGAATCGGGGATCGAATGGTTGACGTGTATAAACTCAGCCTCCATACACCCGAGTCTGACCCTGCTGCCCGCCTTGACTGTGTTGAGCTTGGCGCTGTTAAAAAGGTTATGCTCCTTGAGCTTATTACCGAGCAAGCCCATTGTGAGCGGTGTTCCGTAAATCGGAATATTCATTCGTGAGAGCAAAAACGGTATGCCTCCGATGTGGTCCTCATGACCGTGGGTAATTACAAGTCCCTTTACCCTGTCGATATTCTGCTCAATATAGGTGAAATCGGGAATTACCAAATCGACTCCCAGCATATCGCCGTCGGGGAATGCCATTCCGCAGTCTATGAGAACGATGTCTCCCTCACACTCGAAGAGGGTGATGTTCTTTCCGATTTCGTTGAGTCCTCCGAGAAAAGCGACCTTGATTGAAGGTCTTTGCTTTTTGGGAGCAGGTTTTCTTCTCGGCTTAAAGTCTGATTTTTTCTTCTGTGCCGAACCGTTTTTAGCAGAATTCATTTTAGCGCTTCGTTTCACGTTATATTTACGCTTGTTTGTTCTTTTCTTTTCTGCCACAAATTTACCTCCTTAGTTTTTTATTGCTTCAACCCAAAAACGTCCCATGGGTTGTTAAACATATATCAATCGGCAATATTTGCCTATTATCCTATTATAAATATACATTATCTATTGTAGCGTATTTTATACATTACGTCAAGTGTTTTTGAAAAGTCGTTAATTCTTCAAGAGAAATAAGTCCTCTTCCCCGTTGATTACAGGTACCAACCGGCTGTTTGACGCAATATTCAAAAAACAATTGCTTTTGTTTTTCGGATGTACTATAATACATATTGAAAAACAATCGAGGTGAATTATGAAAAAGGTAGAGATTTTTACGGACGGCGCCTGCAAGGGCAATCCGGGTCCCGGGGGCTGGGGAGCCGTTCTCAGATACAACGGAGTTGAAAAGGAGATTTCGGGCGGCGAGGCTCAGACAACCAACAACCGAATGGAGCTCACTGCGGTGATCCGCGCGCTGGAAGCGCTCAAGGAGCCGTGTGAGGTCACGCTGTGCACTGACAGCCAGTACGTTTCAAACGCCTTGAAGCTCGGCTGGGCTAAAAAGTGGCAAAAAAACAACTGGATGCGCAACAAAAAAGAAAAAGCCCTCAACCCCGAGCTTTGGGAAAGACTGCTTGAGCTTTACGACACGCACAAGGTCGAGATAGTCTGGGTTAAGGGTCACGCGGGTCATCCCGAAAACGAGCGCTGCGACAGGCTCGCGGTAGCCGAAGCGGAAAAGTATATGTAATACTGATTCCTAATATAATCGGGCAGAAAGGATTTTGTTTCCTTTCTGCCCGTCTTTTTCTTTATCTGTGATACTGCTTGCAGTCTTACGCGGTCGGATTTGATACTCTGCCCTCGAAGAGGATCGTATCGTTATAGTCGGTGATTACAAAACCGAAGTTTTTGTCAACCACAAAGTCGTGATAAATGATTTTTTTCTCATCAGGCATGGCTGCGGCTTCGCAAAGAGCGATAACCGTTACAGCGGCTCCTTCAACGCCGTATTCGGTAACGTCGACAACCGTTCTGTGGATGATTTCTGACACTGCGAGATCTTTATCGGGAACAAGCGGAGATTCGAAGCTGTTGAAGGCGTTTTTGAGAACTCCCGAGCTCTGGATTATCGTGCCGAGAGGTGTGTTTGAGTCAATCTTGAATTTCGGGAAAATACAGCGCGTTTTGTGAATTGCCTCATCGTCCTCCGTCTTGAAATCCTTGATATTGTTGAGCTCATAGATGTTTGAAACGGTCATAACATCCTCGAGTGAATAACCGTCCTTGGGAACAAAGAACTTGATTTTGTAGCCGTGCTCCGTCCTTGAGTAGAAGAATCTTGTCGTGTCGTTCTCGTAAGCCTGACCGCTGACATAAAGTCCGCGTAAAAAGTCACACTTCTGTGAGGAACTGCCTGTATTGAACTCTCTTTTCACAATTACGAGTCTGTTTGAAAGCTCGCTGTCCCAGATGTCCTTAAAATACAGCGTGTTGACAAGCGCGAACAGTGTTTCAGGCTTGAGACCGAAGTTCTGATCGATCAGTCCGTTTGTTTTTTCCTTGACAAACTTGCGGATTTCCTCATTGGCGGCATCGTTATCGTCCTTAAAGGTGGTTTTGCGCGCCTCGCAAATAAGGTCGTCCTGGAACTTTTTGAGCTCCTCCTCGTTGATTTTGAGGTTGTCGTCAATCCAGATCGAGTTGGAAAGGCTGAGCTTGCCTACAACCTTTTTAACTTCTTCACTGTGGTAGTCATATATATCCTCAGCTTCCCATACGGTATACTCACTGATGAGATTATTGTAGAGCTCGGCGGTCTTTTTAAAGTCGCTCTCGCTCATACCGACAAAGTCCTCGAGCTCCTTTTTGACTGCATCGTCGCTCACATTGTAGAGCATCGAGAGAGCCATATACACGGACAGAGGAGACATAACGTAGTTCTGCTCCTTGCAGGTGTCGCACATTTTGTAGAGCTTATTTGAAAAAGCGGAGAGCTTCTGCTCAAAGGTCTGCGGATCAATCGACGTCGCAGGCTTGGTCTCCGCTGTTACGGTGGGATCTACAGGCGCGGAGACAGGCTCGGAGGAGGGTTCAACAACACAGTGATCGGTTGTACCCTGATTTTCGGTAGGCTCAGTCTCTGAGCCGATGTACTTGTAGAGCTCGCTTTCGGGAATAGTCTCGCCCCAAGGATAAGTGAGAGGATATGTTTCGCCTGTGTAGCCCTCGGCCTCAAAATCGTGAGTTACAAACTGATGACCGCTGTAGAGCTCTGAGCCGTACTCCTCACAATGGTTTGTATCTCCCTGAATATCATTGTAGGGATCGGAGGGCTCGTTTGTCGGAACCAAAGTCGGGACAGACGACGGGTCATAATCTTCTGTTGTGACAAAAGGCGAGGTTGTCTCGCTCGCGGGGACGTTGGTGTAAGCCTCTGTGCCTGTTTCGCCTGTGATCTGCTGCGCGGCGCTCTCGGGCTGCTCGGAAGCGGTTTCGGAAACTGTCTCGGACTCGGTGGGCTTTTCGGTGGCTTCCGTAGCCTCGGTAACACCCGTAGTCTCTGTAGCCTCGGTAACACCCGTAGTCTCTGTAGCCTCAGTAGCGGTCTCGGTCGGATTGAAGGTAGCGGGCGTTCCTATATCAGTCTTTCTTTTGTCAACAACCTTTACCTTAAAGGTGAGGTTCTTTTTGAACGCGCGCTTTTTAAAGGTGTACTTTACCTTTACGGTGATTTTTGTCTCGCCGCCTGCTTTTGCGGTGACAACGCCCTTCTTGCTGACGGACGCTGTTTTCTTGTTTGCGCTCTTGAAGGTAACCTTTTTAACGGTAACCCCCTTCGCCTTTTTGACCTTTATGGTAGTTTTGCCAAAGGCGGTCTTGCCCTTTTTCTCTGTGATTTTCAGCGTAGCTGAGGCCTTTTTTAGGACGACCTTCTTTGTCGCCGCGAAAGCACCCGTAGGAAGCGAGGTAAAAATACCCGCTACCAGCATTACTGAAATCAGAATTGAAATAATCCTTTTCATAATTTCCTCCTGAATTGTTTTTTTGACATTTAAAAACCTTTGTCATACATATAACTCCGCGGGAAACGGTTTTGTGACACTTTTTTTGAGAGATTTTTCAAAAAACCGAAAAAGCGGATGTTTTTATCATTATATCACGTACTAAGCCCGAAGAAAACCACTTTTTTGCCAAATTTACGGCGAGCAACGGATACATTCGCCTATCTATTTAATAGACAATTTGGGAAGAAGCCTTGATTTTTTCTTTTAACGCGTGATATAATTAGGCGACATCCCTATTGCGTTAACAGGAAGTGAGAAAAATGACGATACAACAGCTTCGCTATGTGACAGTGATATGCGACGAGGGCTCGCTGAACAAGGCGTCGGAGCTTTTATACATCTCTCAGCCGTCGCTCACAAGCGCGGTGCAGGAGCTCGAGAAGGAGCTCGGAGTGACGCTCTTTAACCGAAGCGGCCGCGGCGTTACCCCAACTAACGACGGTCTCGAGTTCATTCATTACGCGCGCGAGGTGCTTTCTCAGTACGACAATCTGCTCGAGCGATACGGCAAAAACAGTACGCTTAAAAAGAAGTTCGGTATCTCGACCCAGCACTATTCCTTCGCCGTCAAAAGCTTTGTCGAAATGGTAAAGCGCTTCGGAACGGACGAATACGAATTCGCTATCCGCGAAACCAGAACACGCGACGTGATTGATGATGTTTTCAACGGCAAAAGCGAAATCGGAATACTTTATCTGAACGACTTTAACCGAAAGCCGCTCGAAAAGCTGCTGAAATCAAACGGGCTTTCTTTCACTCCCCTGGCTCAGTGTAACGCTTATGTATATTTATGGAAGGAGCACCCGCTCGCGAATAAAAAGACCATACGCTTTGAGGACTTGAAGGATTACCCCTGTCTCTCCTTTGAGCAGGGCGACAAGGGCTCGTTCTACTACGCCGAGGAGATCCTAAGCACCGCCGACTACCCGAAAACAATCAAGGCAACGGACCGCGCGACAATGCTCAATCTTATGATAGGGCTCAACGGCTACACCCTTTGCTCGGGTGTAATCAGCGAGGAGCTCAACGGCTCGAACTACCTCGCGGTTCCCTTCGAGGCTGAGGACGATACCGTCGGCAGTAATATGGTAATAGGCTACATCTCAAAAAAGAATATGCTGCTCAGTCACATCGCCGAGCTTTATGTAAAAGAGCTCGACAGCTACCTCAAAAGCTACCAGAAAAAGCTCGTCAAATAAAATTGACCCGTTCGCAGGCAATATCATTAAGATAAGCCAAAGGGTGCAAATCAAAAAAAGACACACTTGCGAAAGCAGGTGTGTTTTTTCGTAAAAAAGCAAAACGAAAAGACCAACGAAGAGTCAGTCTGAAAAAAGGTTATTGAAAAGCAGCAAAGA